>CAYNYI010000043.1:0-23545 GCA_964401455.1 uncultured Fibrobacterota bacterium | reverse complement strand
GACGTCTTTTCTTATCCCTTCTGTTTCCTGCGCATACCAGAGAGGGAAGGTATCATTATCCCCGTTTGTAAAAAGAACCGCGTCTTTATCGCATGATTGAAGCAGGTTATAAGCGTAATCATAGGCTACATAATTGCCGGCGCGTGAATGTTTATGAACATTGGTAAAATATGCGACCGACGGTGATAAAACCGTAAGACCCATTACAAAATATAATAGATAAGACATATAAGGCAGCCCCGGAACTTTCAGGGAGATCAGGTATAATAGCAGGGAAAGCCCAACTCCGATCCATACAGCATAAAACATAAACCCCGGTGTAAAAAAGTAATCCCGCTCTCTTACTTCCATGTGCACAGGGTCAAGGTACTGCCAGATCCACTGCCTTTCCGGCATTACATTCATTTCTCCGCTTGAGCGGGCGTGTTCCGCGTATCTTTCATACTGCATCTGAAGTCTTGCATAATCTCCACGCTCAGGCATATTACCGTCCGCGAAGTTCAGATAAACTATGATAAAAAATGAAGATATGGCATAAATAAAAATCATGAATATTATCGCGGGGTTCTTTTTTCTTATCTTGAGAGACCTGTTCATGGTCCAAAAGCTGAATATAACAGGTATAAGATAGATTACGAGTTTCAGAAAATTTTTCCAGGTACCAGCATTAAAGATAACATTGCCGCCCAGTCCGCCCTCGGGCGTCGCCACTGTACCTATATTAAAAAACTGCCGGATCATGTATCCGCCGAAACCCATATGAGGATGGCTCAAAAACTGCGAGGCGAAAAGCCCCCTTCTGTAGAACATCCTGGTAAGCATGCTTTCCGAGCCGTATTGTTTTCTTTCCAGAAAGTATTTAAATTTTTCCCATGTTTCCGGATTATTTTCGTCTATAAAAGGATCAAGAAAAGAACGTATCATTATATAAAAATGAGAGCTGTAACCTATAAAAGCCACGAGAGAAAGCCAGAAACAGAAGCGCCAGCGCATAGCGGCTGTGGCATTACCTTTGTTTTTTTCGGAAAACCATCCGTAGGCGCATACTGCTATAAGAACAAATATATAGCCCGGAATAAAAATCGAAGATTCTCCGGTAAATTTTTCCCAGGGTATCCGCGAATTAACAAGAGCAAGGACCATAAAAACAATCGTAGAGAGAAGCAGTTTATTCCATAGACCGTGCTCGTATTCCATGCGAGGGGATTCGTCTTCGGATGATCCGAATAGAATGTTGACTACACGGTAAACCGCTGACCCAAGAAGACCGGCTGCCAGAAGTCCGGAAACCGCTTTGCCGAAGGCATACCATGAATCTCCCCCGGATTCAGCTATAGACGGCTGGAGAAGAGGCTGGGTTTTTATAAGCATAACAAACCAGATTAGTGCCGCGAAACCGCCGAGAGCAAGCCCGACTGTTTTTTTATGAAAAACAGAGACTTTTTCACCGAAAAGGATCATCGAACCGTACATAAAAATAAAACCGAGAGGCACATAGGTAATAATGCCGTGAACACTTCCGTTGCCGAAGAGAAGGCTTGTAATGCTGGCCGCTCTTAAAAAGTCCCCGACATTTGTAATTACCGTGAGAAGAAAAAGAAAAACAACCCAGAAACGCCAGGCCTCTCTTTTTTCGGGGCTTACTATAAACTCGAAAAGATATATCGCAGGAATAACAAGCATCGAATATGAATGCAGACCAACGCCCCGAAAAGCAAGATAGGTAATAAAAAGAAGATACCGGTCGGAGCCTATTGCGTCCGTATCGTATTTTTCTTTCCATTTAAATGTAAGCCAGACCTGAGCGGCGATAAAAGCCATCGCGATGCCGTACACTTCGGCTTCAACCGCGTTGAACCAGAAAGTATCCCCGAAACCGGCCAAAAGCGCACCCGCGAAACCACCGGCCATCGGGCTATAACGTGATGCTTTTGTTTTATAGCCAGGAATAACGGAACAGACCGTTTTAACTATAATCCAGAAGCAGAAAAATACGGTTATACTGCTACCGAAAACCGAAATAAGATTAATCCTGTATGCCGGTTCTTCAATAAACGGAAGGAGAATATCGACCGTTCTTCCGAATATAACAAAAAGCGGTGTCCCCGGCGGATGCGGTATAGCCAGAGTTGTGGAGGCGGCAATAAATTCACCGCAGTCCCAGAAAGAAACTGTAGGTGCCACGGTAAAAAGATAAGCGGCAAGACTTATAAAAAAAACAACCGCACCGGCAATATAATAATGCAGACGCAGCAACCTGTCATTGAAAATATCTTTGCCGGGATCTTTCAGATTAGCCTCAATTTTTTCCATTACCGGACTTCTCCTTTTTTTTGAATGCTATAGGATCAAGAATTCCATTTACAAATGTCCCTGATTTTTCGGTAGAATATAATTTTGCGAGTTCAATAGCCTCATTAATAGCGACCTTATCGGGGATATCATCAAAAAGTACAATCTCAGCCGTACCAATACGCAGAATATTTCTGTCAACCGCCGTAACGCGCTTGAAGTTCCAGTTTTCAGATACTTCTGTAATAAGACCGTCTATTTTTACCAGGTTATCAAGTACCGAGTCAAAAACCCTCTTTCCGAAAACAAATGACTCTTCTTTCCAGCCGGCAAAATCCGCAGGGTCATTTTCTATAAGGTATCTTATATTATCAAAGACCTCGGATTTGTCAATATTTCCACTCATTTCGAAAGCAAAAAGCCCGAACAGCGCGGTCTCCCTTCCCTTCCTGCGGGCCGACCCAGATGAGTAGTTTTTCCTCTCCGTCTTTGTATTTTTCTCTTGTTCAGCCATTATGCCATCTTTTTGGACAGGTTCACCATTTCAAGAGCTGTAATTGCGGCCTCCGCCCCTTTATTACCGGACTTAGAGCCTGAACGCTCAATTGCCTGTTCGATATTATCGGTTGTTATAACCCCGAATGTAACGGGAATATCGGATTCCAGCGATACAGACGCCACACCTTTGGATACTTCCGCGGCGACATACTCAAAGTGCGGGGTACCGCCCCTGATAACCGCGCCGAGACATATAACCGCGCCGTATTTACCGGATTTTACAGCAAAGCGCGCTGCCGCCGGTATTTCAAAAGCTCCCGGAACCATGATTACGGTTATGTCGTCATCCTTCACTCCGTGACGTACAAGACAGTCTATCGCCCCGTCTCTGAGTTTAGCTGTGAATATATCATTAAACCTGCTCACAATCAGAGCCGGTTTGAGGCCTGTTCCTGTCAGTTCACCTTCCAATATCTTCGCCATTTTAAAAACTCCTGTTTAAAGTAAATGCCCGAGCTTTGTCTTTTTGGTTTCGAGATACCTGCGGTTATGATCACCCGGTTCAAATCTTATGGGCATTCTTTCTACTATTTCCAGTCCGTATCCTTCAAGCCCGACAATCTTCCTGGGGTTATTTGTAAGAAGCCTGATTTTTCCAACACCAAGGTCTTTCAAAATCTGCGCACCCAGACCGTATTCGCGAAGATCCGCCTTAAAGCCGAGGTGCAGATTAGCTTCAACCGTATCCATACCTCCGTCCTGCAGCACATATGCCCTCATCTTGTTTACAAGACCGATACCTCTTCCTTCCTGCTTCATGTAAACAAGAATTCCGCCTTCCCTGCCTATACGCTCTAAAGCCGCGTCAAGCTGCAAGCCGCAGTCGCATCGGGAGGAACCGAGAACGTCCCCGGTAAGGCATTCGGAATGTACTCTTACAAGCACAGGCTCATCGGGTTTAATTACACCCTTCACAAGAGCGACATGCTGAGTCCCGGAAATGGAATCTTCATAAGCGTGAAGTATAAAATCTCCATAGCGCGTCGGAAGCTTCGGGGAAGCGACTCGGCTGACAAGTACTTCGTTCTTTGTTCTGTATTCGATAATCTGAGCTACTGATACAATTTTGAGATTATGCACCAAAGCAAATTTTTTAAGATCCGGCAACCTTGCCATTGTACCGTCGTCGTTCATAATCTCACAAATGACACCGGATGGATCCAGCCCCGCAAGACGCGCCAGATCAACTGCTGCTTCGGTCTGACCGCTTCGGACAAGCACTCCGCCCTTTCTCGCACGCAAAGGAAACATGTGCCCGGGGCTGACAAAATCGGCCCTGTTTTTATCAGGATCGCAAAGAGCTTTAACTGTATTTGCCCGGTCCGCCGCCGAAATACCTGTAGTGGTATTTTCGCGCGCTTCGACAGAAACTGTAAAGCCTGTATTAAATGGAGAGGTGTTATCAGGAGCCATCATAGAAAGCCCGAGCCTGTCAACCCTTTCGGGAGAAAGCGCGGTGCATATAAGCCCCCGGCCGTGAACGGCCATAAAATTTATTTTTTCAGGTGTTACTGTCTGCGCTGCGAAAGCGAGATCACCCTCATTTTCCCTGTCCTCGTCATCTATAATGATGACCATTTTACCTTCACGGTAATCCTTGAGAACGTCTTCTATGGAATTTAGTGAACTGCTCAAAATCCGTATTCCCTGAGTTTGTCTTCCAGCCCCGAAAGGCCTGTCTGCCGGGTTTTATCAACACCGGAATTATAAGATAATAAACTTTCAATGTAGTGTCCAACAATATCCGTTTCTATATTAACTTCTTCTCCGGCTGAAATATCTCGCAAAGCCGTTTTAGACAGAGTGTGAGGAATAAGAGCAACGGAAAAACCGGTCTTTAATTTTGAGGACACCGTAAGGCTTATGCCGTCTATTGCAACAGAGCCTTTTCTGACAATATATTTCATGGAGTCTTCCGGTACCCGGAATTCGAGGACTGTCTGACCGCCGTTTTCGCTTCTGCCGGAAAGTACCGCAGTACAGTCCACATGTCCCTGAACAATATGACCTCCCATTCTTGATGACGGAGTAAGAGCTCTTTCAAGATTCAGCTTGCGGCCGGGACGCCATGTGCGGAAGGCCGAATTTTCTGCGGTTTCGGAAACAACCGAGGCTTCAAAAAAACTGTTTGAAAAGTTTTCAACGGTAAGGCATATTCCGTTAACCATTATGCTGTCGCCTTCTGAAGTGTTTTCAATAACTTTGTCACAGTCAATCTTTACGCTGAAGACATCGCCCGATTGTCTGATTTTTTCTTTTAAAATCCCGGTTTCTTCGGCTATCCCGGTAAACATAAATTCTCCTTTTTCAAAAAGGGGCTTCTTTGTTTTTGTAAACAGTTTCTATATCGGGCCCGAGTTTTCGACACGAAAGAAGCTCCAGTTCAAGAGAAGATGACACTCTTCGCCGCGCGGGAAGCTCGTCTGTCCAGGAACGGCCCGGTCCGAGAAGAGAAGGAGCCGTAAAAACTACAATTCTGTCAAAATTTCCACTTCTGATAAAAGATGAGAATATACCCGTACCACCTTCAACTAAAAGCCGCATAATACCCATCTTTCCCATTCTAAAAAGGACATCCGGGATACTTACTCCTTCTTTTGATTGGCGGCATTTCACATAAACAGCGGAAGAGCCCGAAGGAGGCGTTCCATGTGAATAAAAAACCACGGTCTTTATTCCGTCTTTCGCGAAAACCCGTTTGCCGGTTCCCGATGAGCAGCCAGAATCAAGAATAAAACGCACCGGGCTAATTCCCTTGATATGCCTTACGCTCAACCTTGGGTTGTCTTGTTCAACTGTACCCCTTCCAATAAGTATGCCGTCGGCCCGCTCTCTCATTCTGTGAACTTCCCGGCGGGAATCTTCTGATGTTATATACATTGAATGCCCGCTGAATGCGGATATTTTTCCGTCAAGGGTAGCCGCGGCTTTGAGTATTACAAAGGGCTTTCTTTCTTTTTGAAACTTAAAGAAATCAGCGTTGATTTCGCGGCATGCGGTTTCTTCCACCCCGGATATAACCTCAATCCCCGCCTTTTTCAAAACCCGAAAGCCCTTTTTGTTTACTTTTTCATGAAAATCCGCTGTACCGGCTATAACCTTTTTTATTCCTGCTTTTATAATGGCATCTGTGCAGGGAGGAGTTCTGCCGGTAAAGCAACAGGGTTCAAGCGTTACAACCATTTCAGCACCCTTTGCTTTGCTGCCGGCTTTTTTAAGAGCCTCCGCCTCGGCATGCGGTCCTCCGGGCTTTGAAGTAGCTCCGGAGGCTATTATTTTCCCGTTTTTAACAATTAAAGCGCCCACAGCGGGATTCGGTGAAGTTCTGCTTTTAACAGAGACGGCTAAATCAAGCGCTTTTTTCATAAGAGGCGCGTATTTATTTTTTAACTTATTAGAAATCATAATGTTATTAAATATAATCTTTCCTTATGCCTATGGTCAAGATATGCGAAGAGAGAGCCGATGATTTATTTTTTAAATAAACAGAACCTTTTTGGATAATTATTTAACTAAATATACGAATTAATTACCAATGCCAGGCTTCTAATGGCGTTTCTTTTCCCGGACTCTTTTCGGGAAAACCGTAGAAGCGGGAGTAAAATGTACTCCCGCTTTTACATTTTACTTTGAAAAGATTTGATTTAACCGTAAAATCAGATTATGTTATAGTATATACTTCCTGCTAAATTTCCCCAAGGAGCTAAAATGAAACAAAGACTTTCTTTCTTTTTGATTCTTATTCTTGCCTTTTCTTTCCCTCTTGTATCGGATAGCCTGAAGGGCGGGAGCGGAACCAATATCGATTATTACTGCGCCGAATTTACCCAGGAAATGGTGGATCATCTGAAAGATGTTCACGCGAACTGGAACCAGAGTTGGAATAAATACCGCGTCGCGGTGCTCGGAAACAGCATAACTAACCAGAATATTTTCTGGGAGCCCTTGTCGGGCGATGTAAGCGGAATCACAAATGCCGGGGCGATAAATTCATTTAAAGACTCGACTTTCAACCGGAACGGATGGACCGGCGGGAGCAGCTGCAAAGGATCTTCGCAGGGCAACTACAGCGGTTGGACCATAAAACAGGTGCACAACAGCCTAACTACTGTTATCCAGAATGATAAGCCTATGATAGCAGCCATAATGATAGGAACAAACAATATCCAGCAGAATCATTCTCCGTCTTCAAACTGTTATGAAAATAATGACGGCAGCACCATAGACTGCTACCCGGATACTTTTGAGGTAAATGAAATAATTGATGATCTTGAGGCAGCCGGCATTATGCCTTTTCTTACTACAATACCTCCGATTGACTTTGATCACAACACATGGATAAGGGAAAACAGACAGGCCAAACTTGATCAATACAATGCCGACATTACCGCCTATGCGGTCAATAACAATATTCCGATTGTAAAATTATATGAATGGGCCGCCGACCACGGCCCGGTATCGGACCTTCTGTCCGACTGGGCGCATCCGTCTTCATGTTCGGACGGAAACAGCAGTCTTTCCGATAACTGCCTTGACGGAGGTTCTTCGGGGGGCCTGCAGAACGCTAGGCATTATCTTTATATCATGGCCATTAATGATATTGTCCGTTATGTAATAGATAATGAACCTCTTGATGTTGACGCTACGGCTCCTGCAGCGATATCCGATCTTTCCGCGGCCCCGGGCCAGTACAGCGGCACAGTGGACCTTTCCTGGACCGCTGTCGGTGACGACGGAACAAGCGGCACAGCCGGTGAATATGATATCCGCTATAGCACATCAACTATTACCGAAGCTAATTTCAGTTCGGCTTCAGTATTTGGTGCAGGCCCTTCGCCTTCGGTCGCCGGGGCTTCAGAAAGCACCATAGTAACAGGCCTTAATCCGGGTACGGTATACTATTTCGCGATAAAGGCTTCGGACGGAACAAACAGCAGCACGATTTCGAATGTTGCCTCGGCAGAAGCAACTTCGGGCGGAAGCGGAGCAGACAGCATAGAGGTAAGCGTGACAGCGGATACTTATCTCGAAAGAGGTTCCGGGGTAAAAGGGAGCAATCAGTTCGTAAGACTGAAAAAGTGGAGCCAGGGAGTTATGTGCTTTGATTTCGATGTTTCTTCTGTACCGTTCACTCCGGACTCGGCAGTAATAATACTTACTCCCGCCGATTACATTTCTCCACCTGTCGACTATCATATTATCGCGAGAGCCCGCCCGATATATAATACATGGAGCGAGACAACCCTTGATTATTCCAATACCGACCAGTCTCTTGACGACATACTGGGCGCGACCTCTTATACATGCAATTCGCTTGCTTATATGGGAGACCGTGATGCCCAGACCGAGTACCGCTTCGGTGTCTCTGCCGAGATAATACAGGAACTCGTAAACGGAAATGCGACAGGTATCGCCATAGATAATGATCAGGCTCTCGAAGGAAACAATAACGACTTCTTCGCGCGTGAACACACAGACGGCGGAATTCCGCGCATGATGATCTATACCGGACTTTCGACCTCGATAGAAAAGAATAAGGCCAGCGCTCCGGAAAAAGCACTCCTTACAGCAAGCCCCAATCCCTTTAATCCTTCAACCTCAATAGCCTTCAGGCCTTCAGCCGGGCGGACAGTGAACTCTCTTAAAATTTCGGTTTATTCGGCAGACGGCAGGCTGATTGACGTTGCGGCCGATATTTCCTCCGCAGACTTTAAAAAAGGTTATTCCGTTACATGGAATGCGGAAGGAAGATCCGCGGGTCTTTATATAGTTAAAGCTGTTATAAACGGAGAGAAAGAATACACATCCAAACTTATGCTTGTGAAATAACCGAAAGCAAGAACCATTTAATTAAACAGCGGGCGGGTTATAAACCCGTCCGGTGTTTTTTTCAAATAAATCAGTTCCCGGACAATCCCGAAAGTGAACAGATCTCTTTTTCATAAGGCAGACTCTCCTGCGCGCCTTTCGAAGAAACCGCCAAGGAAGCCCCTGCGCATCCGAATTTCAAGGCGTCATGGAAACACATTCCTCCGCATAACCCCGCGGCCATAATACCGTTAAAAGCGAATTCCTCATCATGAACATTTATTCCGGACAAAACGGAAGCTTCGGTCGCATTCATCTTCGCCTACACAGGCAGCAAAAAAAACCTCCGCTCCCGCCCTTGACGCGGCCACGGCCTGGTTGGCTCCTTTGCCTCCCCTGCCGTATCTTATTCCTGACGCGTTTACAGTCTCACCGGGAGAAGGAATCTTTGAAACGCTGAGAACTATATCCGTATTAGAGGACCCTGCAACAAATATCCTCGGACTTTCAGTAGTCATCTTCATCTTCCCCTTCCTCCAGAGCATAGTCGTAAATTGTAACATGTCTTGTCACCTGGAACCCCACGACAGAGGCAAACCCCGCCGGAAAGCTGTACTGCAGCCCGAATATTTCCACGGTCATTATCGCGGCAGCGAGAGGGATATTCATGCTGCTGGAAAGCATACCGCAGAACCCGGCGGCAACCATAGCGTAGAAAGTAGGCGATTCGGGGTCTATACCGAAGAAATACCCGACAGAAGCACCGATGAGCATACCCATAATGGCCGCGGGACCCGTGAATCCGGCGCTCATACCTGATGCGACCGTTATACAGTTGCCGGCCCCCTTTAAAACAGCCATTAAAAGAAGTACAAGAGCCGCCGGCATGAATACAGGTAATTTACCGTATATCAGATCCATTTCTCCCCCGAGCAATGCCGGAATCACACCTTTTGAGGCCCCCATCATGGAAGGATTCATAAACCAGACCAATATTCCGGCGGAGGCCGAACCGGCGACCGCTTTCAATAAAAGATTGCCCTCTTTTCTTCTGAACAGCCGTGACATTTTACCGTAAAAAGAAACATAAAGCGCCCCCCCGAAACCCGAAAGCATAATAGCAATCAGAAGAGCATGGAGCATTCCTACATTCATAAACTGGCCCGGAACATTGATATGATAAAAAGATCTCCACCCCAGGGTCTTGCAAACGAGAACAGCGGAAGAGCTGGCTAGAACGGCAGGGAAAATATCCCGATATCCCATCTTCGCACGTTTAATTATTTCCACCGCGAATATTCCCGCTCCTATAGAACTGTGAAAAATAGTGCCTACCGCTGCCGCCATTCCGCAAATAGAGGCTGTATGCCAGTCGGGTTTTTTAAAAACAATCTTAATCTTTCTTATAATAAAAGACATTATGCCGGAACAAACCCGACCGAGCGGCCCCACAATACCCCCGTTCCCGTAAAATCCCAGTGTAAAAACCGCCGCCCAGAACTTAAAAAAAGTTACCGAGGTTAGCAGTTCACCCTCATGGATCCTGACTCCTCTTATATAGGAAGGGATCCCTTCTCCCGCGGCATGAATCTGTAATTTGTAGATTATCCCCCCCGCGATCACCGCTCCAATGGCGGGCCATAAAAAAACAGGTACCGGCAATACACTCAAAATAGAGGTCGAATAATCAATAATCAACGAGAAAATATGCACTACAGACGAACAGATAAGTCCGCTCGCAATTGCTATTACAGACCACTTAAAAAGGTATATATAAGTCAGCCTTTGTTTATCATCCATTTTCCCGGCCTCTATTTTTTTTATTGCCGAATTTCCGCATTAGTCTGTCATAAATTGCTTGGGTATAAGGGTTCATGATATAGCGGTTATTTCGCGATACCTTTTGCAATATCTGAAGAGCTTTTTTTTCTTTTCTTTCTAAACACAGAAAAAGCGCCTCAAGAGTCCGCAGATTGTTTTTCTGCCCCATTGAAAACGGTGCGCTTACAGCCAGAAAATTGGCGGTTTTTTTTCTCAACTCGCTAAATTTCTTTTTCTTTCCGGTTAATTTGAGGTTGAGTGCATGAAAATAAATCTTATCAAGCGGGCTGTTTATGTCAAAAAAGGGCTCAAGATCATCAATAAATGCTTCAGCGCTGCGAACAAGTTCTTCCCCTGAAGCCAGGGCCGCTTTTTCATCCGAGAAAAGCGGATGAATAAGCATGGATATTTCGTCAGGCAAAAGTCTTCTCCCTGAAGAAAGACGCCGCTTGTAAAAAACCTTCCGCATAAATCCGGCAGCCTTTTCGTAATTTTCATTTTCCAGAGCGCTCCGGACTTCACCGGAAAAAATAATCATAGCGGTTTGTTCAATTCCCGAGACAGAAATTGTTTCGGGAAGTGAAGAGTGCCTTAAAATATGATTGGCACGTTTAAGGTAACCGCACAAAAAAGCGTTTTCGGCAAGCCTCTGCACGTAGGGCTGACTGTTTTTAAGACTGTCATAGTATTCAAGAAGAAGACTGTACCCTTTTCTGACTTGCCCCTTGCTTCTGTAAATATCATCCCGTTCAATAAGCAGTACCGGATCCAGCGGAGCGAGGTCCGCGGAGATGTTATAATACTCAAGAGCAAGGTCAGGCTCATTTTTAATTTTAAAAAGTATTACCCCTATATTCCGGAATATTACAGAATCAACAACCCCTTTCGCAGATTTCAAGAAACACTCAAGACCTTCTGAATATAAGCCCTTGGAAGACAGGAGAAGACCTTTGAGAGCCAGTGCCCTGTAGTTCGACTCATTGGCCGCAATCGCGTAGTTAAGTACTGTAAATGTCGAGGCGCGGTGCGGGAATATAAAATCAAGTCTGGCCGTTGCGCCTCTGGCGAGGAACTCTGTTGCTTCGTCCTGTTTATCTGTTTGATAACAAATATAAGAGAGGTATAAATAAACTATGGGGGAAACTGCCTTCTTTTGCGAAACTTCAATACAGACTTCAAGTATTGCCTCCGCCTCAAAAAAAGCCCCCATGCGGATATACTGAACAGCAAGGTCAAGATAAACGTCCTGATCATTATGAAAGACAGTTATCATCCAATCACGCACAGAAGTGGACTTTTCCTCCGGAGCCGCGAAATAGCATTCGGCATAGAGCATCATGCAGAATGAACTGGAAGCGCTCAATTTCTCGAAATCAACCTTCCGGTTTTGCTTTCGGCGGGAATACCCCAACCTGCAGAGCGCATCGCCGTGCTCAGGCATCTTTTTCGCGACCCTCAGATAAAAACGTTCAGCCTCACCGTAATGCCCCAGTATCGACAATATGTTGCCTATCTCTATATTCGCTGCCGCGAAATAATCGTCCTCCCTGGAAGCGACGGCCAAATGTTTCCTGGCTGAATCATGCGCTCCGGCATCCTTTAAAAGAAGACCCTTATAATAGTTCGCTCCTCCGTGGGACGGGACTTTTTCCAGTATTCTTTTAAGCTCCCTGTCACACTTCTCATAATTAAAATCCGCCCATTCAAGCATAACAAGCGCGAAATCAGCATCCAGATAATCCTTATTAATTTTCAGGGCTTTTTTATAACACTCTGCCGCTTTCCGGCGGTTCCCGAGTTCTTCCCATTCTATCCCCGCCTGAAAATAAGAAAAATCACTGCCGGCTTCCTTTTCCTTATAAATATGCTGCTTAGCAGCAGGCGCCGCCGAAACGGCTATTCTGTTCAGATTGAAATAACCGGTTTCCCCGCCGGTCTTTACAGTAAAATGCACGGGACCGCGCAGGAAATCAGAAGTCAATACACCCGGGGATGGCGAGAGTTCACTTCGTTTACCGGGGTTTAAAGACACCTGCCCGAAATTATAGCTTACCCCCATCACTGTCGCATTAATAGAAATTTTGGGGTCTCCGGCGAAAACCGAGCAGGAAGCTTTAATTTTTTTTGACTCTTTAATAAGAGAGACCGTTATTCTGCCGTCCGTATAATCGATAGGTCCGGAGCCCGAAAGAGGAAGGAGCCAGGCACTGAAAAATACAGGAGTTTTAGGACAAATAAATTCATACCCGTCATTTATGTCGCGCCTGTATATCACAAGCTCGGCGTATTTCTTTGTTTTCTCCACTTCGGACGGTAGCATCTGTTCTCCGCCAAAGGTGAAAGAAGCACCGCCAAAAGAATCGCCTTCGTTCTCGCAATAAAGCAGTCCTCTGTTATTTTCTCTGTCATAATATCCGGCAAAGACGCCTTTGCCGGAGGCGGGATAAACTCTGCCTGTGTTTTTCCCCTCCAGGAGTCTTTTATAATCACGTCCGGAACCTCCCTCAGGGAATGTGTCCGGCGTATATGAACTGTCATAAATAATATCGGAAGAAGAAAGAAGATCAGTATTTTTACCACAAAACACAAGCGGTATCCTCGTATGCACGGCAAAACGGCGCCGCATATTGGAGCAATTATATACATTGTATTGAATACCAAGCCTTTTTTCGCCGGGAGACAAAACATAAGTAACTGTGTATCTTATTTCAGTAAATTTATCGGTCCTTCCCACTCTGATATATCCGATGCCGTCCGACATTATGCCGGACTCATATTCAGCCGCGATAAGACTTGACGGTGAGCGCTCGAATGGGATATCAACCTCAACTCCGTAAGGAAGCCATATCCCCGACGGCGTCCTCATCACAGGAGGTACAGTATCAGGCATTATGAGGTTTTCTTTATTTTTTTCTTTATCAAAAACAGAATAGATTCTTCCTCCCAATTCGGGAAGAACTTTTACGGATAAAAACTCATTTTCAAGCCGGCAGACAGTATAATCTGAAACAACCGGACCGGAAAAGGACACATCAAAAAAAGGATAAGGATATATAGACTGTCTGGCATCTCCGGCTATAGACGGATAAGGACTGGCCGAATAGAAACCGCCAAGACTGAGTTTAACATTATCTTCTTTTACCTGCGTATCTTTCATAGTTGTA
The DNA here is from genome assembly GCA_964401455.1 of uncultured Fibrobacterota bacterium. GTDB lineage: Bacteria > Fibrobacterota > OXYB2-FULL-49-7 > CAYNYI01 > CAYNYI01 > CAYNYI01. Next base: position 9,902 of record CAYNYI010000043.1, on the reverse strand, counting down.
AACCCGTGATTTTTATGCTTTAATACTAAGATAATTCATATCAAGGTCAGGAAAACAAAAAATATCGACCCGTTTGGTCATGTTTCTTTGACATCTTCGGGGTTCATATAATATCTTATTGAAGGTTATGGAAAATTTTGAAAATGAATATCTTCAGACGGTATACAAAAATACCCGTGTATTAAGAACCCCCTTTACGGGAATAGTGAAAGGCTATCACCGCCTGCCCTATATAATAGTGAGTCCCCATAAGGAAAAAACCGGCTATTCGGTAGAACTTGAGGGGCTTATAAATGTATCTCCAAAACTCATAATCTCAAGAGAAAATTTCGGGGAAACATTCGGAGATATATTCGGAGAGGAAAATATCGACAAAGAAATTATCGGACGGACTTTTTCTTTTCAATACGCGGCGAGTAAAAACTACAATATCATTTCCGAAGACCTCAAAATGGAAGAAAAGGAAATGAACTATAAAGACCTCATGGACAAGGTACAGGACCGTCTTTCTAGAGAAGAAGACATCAGGAAAGGGCTTATTTACTCGCCTGACGTAAGGTTCTATCCCGTGTCTATTGATAAATTCATTTCAGGAATTCTGAGCAGGGAATTTTAAAGCCGAACATTCAGAAATTCAACATTTACAGTTCCATCCGCAATATGCATGCATGCGGCGGAAGGTCCTTTATTATCTTTCGGAAGACCGTATGAACCCGGGTTAACGAAAAGCACCCCTTCTCTTATTTTCTGATACCTTATATGATGATGCCCGAAAAGCACAACGTCATACCCTTTTTCCAGTGAGATTTCCCGCGATGGAATCATAACCCGCGGAATAAAATGAGACATGAAAATTCTTATACCGTCTGCCTGTACCGTCCTTGTTCCGGGGAGAGAAGATCCGGCGTCACAATTACCTTTAACCGCGGCGAAAATACCGTAAACATCCTCAATTATCCCGAATTCGGAGGGGCTAATGTCTCCGAGAGTAATAACCGCTGTATTTTCAGGAAAAAGTCCGTTTAGATTTACGTTATTGAGTCTACCGTGTGTATCCGCGATTATACCAAGTGAAATCATGAACGCATAGGCCTTATGATTTTGGAAAAAGCATTTATATGCGATGGACATGTGCCGCAACATCCGCCTATAATGTCGGCACCGGATTCTATAAGACTCCCGATTTTGGAGGACATAACCTCCGGCGTCTCTTTATAAACCGAAGCGCCGTTTTCAACAACAGGAAGTCCGGCATTGGCCTGCACCATTATGAATTTATCTTTGCCTTTATCTACAATTTCATTGAATTCGGCGCATACGCTCACCATAGTATCTATGCCGTGTCCGCAGTTGGCTCCCACAATATCACCGCCCTCATTAAAAACCGATTCGGCAATAGAAGCAACATCTTCCCCCATCATGGTTCGAAACCCGCCCTTTCCCTCTCTTCCAAAAGTAAATGTCGAGATAACAGGAAGTCCGGGAGCGGATTTTTTAGCGGCCCTGAGTGCGCACAATGACTCTTCAAGTGAAATCATTGTTTCTATACACAAAGCGTCAACCCCTCCCGCGGCGAGACCCTCAATCTGAACCCGAAAATTTTCCATAGCGTCATCGGGACTGAGTTCTCCGTATGGTTCAAGCAGCTTACCGAGAGGTCCTATGGAACCGGCGACAAAGACCTGTCTGCCGCTGATTTTCTCTGCGGCCTCACGCGCAATAAGAGCCCCTTTCCGGCTTAGCTCAAATGCCTTTTCTGATAATCCGAATTCCGAAAGTTTTATTGGGGAACTGCCGAAAGTATTTGTTTCGACCATATCAGAGCCGGCTTTAAAATATTCAGCGGCCACATCTCCTACGGGCCCGGGGCGTGTTTCGTTCCATAGTTCAGGACATTCTCCATGAGCCATGCCTTTTCGCATCAGCATAGTTCCCATAGCGCCGTCGCTGAGAACAGGACGATTGTCTTTTACGAATTCTAAAAAACCGGCACGCGACATCTATTCTCCCTGCTTTACCATATATAGAAATTCCTTCACGACCGAACTCAACTTGGCATCAGATTCCTTCTTTTTATCTTTAATATCTTCCTTCCCGCAATCAACTTTCACGGAAAAATAGAATTTAATTTTTGGCTCGGTTCCCGAGGGTCTTGCCGTAATTTTTGTTCCATCGCTGAAAAAGAAAGAAAGCACATCCGAGACAGGGAGATCTATTTTACCCTTTTCGCCGCCGTCGGGGCCGTAAATCCGGGATGTCTTGTAATCACGGTATTCGATAAGATCTGCGCCCTTTATTGAGGAGGGGACTTCTTTTCTGAGCTTTTCCATCAGGGATTTGATTTTTTGCGATCCTTCGGCGCCTTTATATACAATATATTCAAGGTCTTCTCTGTAAAGCCCATATTCCGCATATATCTCATCAAGGAATTCACCAACAGAAATCCCTTTTTCTTTTGCATAAGCGCTGACTTCCGCCGCGAGAGTGCAAGCGATAACCGCGTCTTTGTCTCTTACAAATGTCCCCGCAAGATAACCAAAGCTTTCCTCTCCACCGAAAAGGTATTCATAAGAATCCTCTCCGGAATCTCTTTTCTTTTCGAATTCAAGTATTTTTTCGCCTATATATTTAAATCCCGTAAGAACATCAAACGACTTAACCCCGAAGCTTTCAGCGATTTCCTTCTGAAGTTCCGTCGTAACTATCGTCTTTATCAAGGCGCCGTTATCAGGGAGCGTCCCGTTTTCTTTTTTACTTTTAAATATGTAGTAAGCCAGCATTGACCCGATCTGATTACCATTATAAAGACGGAATTCTCCGGAGCTGTCTTTGGCGGCAATAGCCATCCGGTCAGAATCCGGATCCGTGGCAAAAACAATATCGGCGTCGATTTCCGCTCCCTTTTTGAGAGAAAGCGCCATGGCGTCTCGCTCTTCGGGATTGGGATACTCAACTGTCGGAAACTCACCGTCCGGTTTTTCCTGTTCCTCCACAATATGGACATTTGTAAAACCCGCCCTTCGCAGAGATTCCCGCACGGGGACATTTCCGGTACCGTGAATGGGCGAATAAACTATTTTAATTTCCCCTCCCCATTTTCGGCAGAGATCCGGGCGGACAATCAAGGTCTGGATCGCCTCATAATAAGGGACATCAACTTCCTCTGAAATTATTTTAAGGATGCCCTGAGATACGGCTTCCGCTTTAGATATTTTTTTAACGTCATTCATTCCGGAGATTTTCCTGACCTCCTGAATTACTCCTTTATCATGGGGCGGAACAAGCTGTCCCCCGTCTTCCCAGTATGCTTTGTAACCGTTATATTCCGGAGGATTATGACTCGCTGTAATGACAACGCCCGCACAGCAGTCAAGATGACGCACAGCAAAAGAAAGCTCCGGTGTAGGACGAAGCGAATCAAACAGATATGTTTTAATAGCGTTTCCACAGAAAACGAGAGCGGTTTCCAGGGCAAACTCATCGGATTTGCGTCTGGAATCACAGGCAATAACAACCCCCCTTTTTTTCGAATCATTTCCGAAAGCGGCAGTTATATATGAAGCAAAACCCTGTGTGGCCATGGCCACAACGGAACTGTTCATTCTGTTTGTTCCGGCGCCTATAACACCCCTGAGCCCTCCGGTCCCGAAACTTAAATCTTTATAAAACCGGTCGAAAAGCTCTTTTTCATTCCCTGAATCAATAAGGGCCTGAATTTCCGGCGCGTCTTCCGGCGCGGCTTTTTTCCATTGTTCAGCTTTTTCGATAATGTCCTGCTGCATTTTTTATACTCCTGCTTTTAATAATGGAATGACACAGTTATTAAGGACATAATACTATTTTGCCTCCGTAAAATCAATTCCGGGATTCTTCAATGAGTTTCCTGAATTCTGAAAACAGATAAACCGAATCATGCGGTCCGGGAGAGGCTTCAGGATGATACTGAACAGAAAAGGCCCTGTGCTTTGAGTGTTTCAGGCCTTCCGATGTTTTGTCATTAAGATTGATGTGCGTACTTTGCACACCTCTGCCTTTCAGACTGTCAAGATCCACGCAGAAGCCGTGGTTTTGCGAGGTAATTTCGACTTCTTCGGTCTCAAGGTTTTTTACCGGATGATTGGCTCCCCGATGCCCGAATTTAAGTTTATATGTATTTCCGCCGAGTGCGAGAGCGAGCAGCTGATGCCCGAGGCAAATTCCGAAAATCGGAACCTTGCCGAGCATCTTCTGTATATTCCGCACTGCCTCATCCAGGGCCGAAGGATCCCCCGGACCATTAGAGAGAAAAATTCCGTCCGGTTCCGAAGAAAGCACTTTTTCCGCCGGAGTCGAAGCCGGGAAAACCGTTAAATCAAACCCGGAACTCCTTAGCAGGCGAAGAATATTGTTTTTTACTCCGTAGTCCATTACAGCAATCCGGTAATCAGAAGTTCCCCGGGAATGTTTTCCGGTATAAGGATCGTAAACACCCTTTTTCCATTTATATTTTTTATTGCAGGTAACGTCCTTGACAATGTCTCTGCCTACAAGACCTTCATATTTTTTAAGTCTTTCCCGCATCTTATTGACATCCGGATTCCCGACAGAAAGTATTCCTTTCATAGCCCCTTTTTCACGAATTCTGCGAACAAGCATCCTTGTATCGACATCTTCTATTCCCGGTATACCCTCGCGTTTAAAATATGAGTCAAGGGTTTCCTCACACCTCCAATTGGAAGGGTAAGAACAATTTTCTTTTACAACAAAACCACTGATAAAGCACTTTGTCGACTCTGTGTCATCAGGATTAACCCCGTAATTACCTATCTGAGGATAGGTCATAATGATAATCTGTTCATTGTAGGAAGGATCTGTGGCTATCTCCTGATAACCCGTCATGCTGGTGTTAAAGACTACTTCACCGAACTTTTCGCACCTGGCTCCAAAGCCTTTGCCCTCTATAAAAAAACCGTCCTCTAATAGAAGTATCGCTTTCATAGTTTTCCTCATAATTATTTTTCAAAAACGTTTTTAGATGAACCGCCCTTCAGGCCGGCCGGATATTTACCCACAAAACATCCATAGCAATATCCGCGGCCGTTTCTTTCAACACAGCTTTTAAGACCTTCGTTTGAAAGGTAGGCAAGGGAATCAACACCCAGATACTTTGTCATCTTTTTGATAGTCATTTTATTGGCAAACAATTCCGATGAAGTCGGAAAGTCCATTCCGTAAAAACAGGGATGCCTGACAGGCGGAGAACTTATGCGAAGGTGAATCTCCTTTGTTCCGGCTGTTTTAATTAACTCGACCAGCTTTTTCAAGGTGGTTCCCCTCACAATTGAGTCATCAACTACAACAACCCTTTTACCTTTCAGCACTCCGCGAACGGTGTTAAACTTTATTTTAACTTTGTTTTCACGGTCATTCTGTTTGGGGCTGATGAACGTGCGCCCCACATAATGATTTCTTATAAGACCGATCTCAAAAGGGATACCCGATTCTGATGCATATCCCAGTGCGGCCGTATTACTGGAATCCGGAACTGATATTACTATATCCGCGTCAACCGGGCTCTCTTCGGCGAGTTTCTTCCCGAGAAAACGTCTTATTTTATCGACGTTCTGCCCGAAGACCCTGCTGTCCGGTCTTGAGAAATATATATACTCGAATACGCAGTGGGCCGAGCGCCTGCTTTTAGAATAATTATGAGAAACCGGAGGTTCACCCTGGCGGAAAACAAGAATTTCTCCCGGGTCAATGTCCCGGACGTATCTTGCGTTGACTATATCGAGAGCGCATGTTTCGGACGCGATCACATAGGAATTGTCGTCGCGCACCCCAAAACAGAGCGGACGGATTCCGAGCGGATCCCGTGAGGCGATCAGAACATCTTTATTTAAAAGAACAAGCGAAAAAGCGCCTTTCAGCTTTTTAAAAGATTCCTTAAGCTTTTCAATGAGGCTTCGTTTCCTGGATCTCGCCAAGAGATGAAGTATTATCTCACTGTCATTCGTGGACTGAAAGATAGAACCGTTTTTTTCCATCTGTCTTCTGAGCTGCGCGGCATTCACAATGTTCCCGTTGTGGGCAATGGCGAGCTGGCCGTCTTTGTAGTCAACAAGTATCGGCTGTGAATTAACAAGATTTGTAAAACCCGTCGTGGAATACCTCGCATGTCCGATAGATACCGGGCCGGAATATTCATCAAAATTTTTAATTTTTTGTGTCACCCTGGAGACAAGACCCATTTTTTTATAGCAAAGAATGCGTCCGGAATTATTAACCGCGACACCCGCGCTTTCCTGGCCTCGGTGCTGAAGAGCATGCAGAGCTAAAAGAGTATCCGGAACAGTATCACCGTTTCCACAAACTCCAGCTATTCCGCATTCCTCATAAATTATATCAGACACAACGGTCTCCTTATGATTTATAGTATCTCTGAAGCGACATTACTTTCAGCGGCCGGCTTTTATTCTTAAGCGCGATGACCGCTTTTGCGGCGGCGAGAGCTCCCTGCACAGTGGTAAAATAGGGTACTCCTTTGTCAAGGCTGCTCCTTCGCAAAGAGAAAGAATCCTTAATCGGCTGCTTTCCGGCAGTTGTATTAATAACTATATTGGCATCGCCGTTAATTATGGCGTCAACAATGTTCGGCCTTCCTTCGGCCACTTTACGGATAAACTCGGACGGTATATTATTCTCAATAAGATTAATACAGGTGCCTCGTGTGGCTATTATTTTAAATCCCATTTTATAAAAAGCCGCCGCTATTTCGATAGCCGCTTTTTTATCGGAATCTTTTACGCTTATAAAAACCGTACCATCAAGCGGAAGATTGACTCCGGCGGCGAGCTGCGATTTAGCGAAAGCTCTGCCGAAATCATAATCGACACCCATTACTTCTCCGGTAGATTTCATTTCCGGTCCGAGCATTGTATCAACATTTGTGAATTTAAGAAAAGGAAATACGGCTTCTTTTACCGAAAGATGCCTGTGAGAGACCTCCTTAACAAACCCGAGACTCCGCAGAGACCTTCCGGACATGACCTTAGCCGCCAATTTGGCAAGGGGAACCCCGATGGTCTTGCTGACAAAAGGGATGGTCCGTGAAGCCCTGGGATTTACCTCAAGAATAAAAATTTCACCGTCTTTTACCGCGAACTGGATATTAAGGAGTCCCCTGACTTCCATTGCCAGGGCAATCTCTTTTGTCTGTTTTTTAATCTCATTTATCAGCTTTTTTTCGAGCATTATGGGCGGAAGCACACAAGCGCTGTCCCCCGAATGGACTCCGGCTTCCTCTATATGCTCCATTACGCCCCCGATAACCACCTTTTTTCCGTCGCAGATAGCATCGACATCAACCTCGGTAGCGCCCTCGAGAAACTTATCTATCAATACCGGATGCTCAGGTGAGGCGAAGATGGCATTATCGAAACTCTGACGAAGCTCTTTCTCGTCATAGACTATCTCCATAGCCCTCCCGCCAAGTACGAATGAAGGCCTAATCATCAGCGGGAATTTAAGCCTCCGGGCGGTCTTAAGCGCCGCACCGTATGAAGTCGCCGTTCCGCTGGGAGGTTGTTTCAATTTCAATTTCCTGATAAGGCCGGAAAAAAGCTTACGGTCTTCCGCCATCGCTATGCTCTCGGGAGAGGTACCGATAATATTTACACCGGCCTCTTTGAGCGAATCCGCGAGTTTCAGCGGAGTTTGGCCGCCGAACTGAACTATAAGTCCGTCAGGCTTTTCGGTATCAATAATAGACATTACATCCTCATAGGTGAGCGGCTCAAAATAAAGCCGGTCGGAAGTATCATAATCTGTACTGACAGTTTCGGGGTTGCAGTTGACCATTATTGTCTCAATATTTTCCTCACGGAGAGCGAAAGCCGCGTGCACGCAGCAATAATCAAATTCTATTCCCTGTCCTATGCGGTTTGGTCCTCCCCCGAGGATCATTATTTTACGGCGGTCGGAAGGAACCGCCTCATCCTCGAAATCATAACTCGAGTAAAAATAAGGGGTATAGGCCTCGAACTCCGCGGCGCATGTATCTACTTTTTTAAATACGGGTACTATTTTTTTTCTGAGCCGAAATTTTCTGAAAGCTTTTTCTTTCATATTATAAAGGCCGCAGAGATAGCGGTCTGAAAACCCCATTTTCTTGGCATCGGCAATAAGGGTTGTCTCCGGTTTTTTCGGATTGGCCGAAGCGTGTTTTTTTATCGATTTCTCACACCTTATTATATCCAGAATATTATTAATAAACCAAGGGTCTATACCGGTATGAGCATACACCTCATCCACATTCAAGCCGCGGCGCAGGGCTTCGGCAACATACCATATTCTGTCCCAGCAGTTGGTTTTGAGGGTCGCGATAAGCTCAGTTTTAGTAAGCTTTTCCGGCAGATAACAATTATCAAGAGAATAACGTTCTATCTCAAGAGAACGGATCGCTTTCTGCAGCGACTCTTTAAAAGTACGCCCTATGGACATGGCCTCTCCGACAGATTTCATCTGGACTGTAAGTTCTGAAGCTGTCTCCGGGAATTTTTCGAAAGTAAAACGCGGCCATTTGGTCACGACATAATCGATTGTCGGTTCAAAGCAGGCAGGTGTTTCACGGGTAATGTCGTTCTGTATCTCGTCCAGAGTAAAACCTACCGCGAGTTTCGCGGCTATCTTGGCAATAGGGAACCCGGTTGCCTTTGAAGCGAGGGCCGAACTTCTCGAAACACGGGGGTTCATTTCAATAACATAAATCCTGCCGTCACGCGGATTAACCGCGAACTGGATATTGGACCCACCGGTATCCACACCTATTTCCCGGATTATTTTAAGAGAAGCGTCTCTCATTACCTGATATTCTTTGTCAGTCAGGGTCTGAGCGGGAGCAACCGTAATGCTGTCTCCGGTATGTACACCCATAGGATCAAGGTTCTCAATTGAACAGATAATGACAACATTGTCTTTTCTGTCTCTCATAACCTCGAGTTCATATTCCTTCCACCCTGCCACCGATTCTTCTATTAGGACTTCGTTTTCGGGACTCAGGTTGAGACCCCAGCTAACGAATTCCCGGAATTCTTCAATATTATAAGCAACATTTCCACCGGACCCCCCGAGTGTAAAAGAGGGGCGTATTATTAGCGGAAATCCCATTCTCGAAGCTGAGTCCAGAGCTTCCTCAAGAGTATGGGCTATGTCGCTTTTCGGACTTTCAAGTCCGATTTTGTCCATTGCCTCTTTGAACAGGTCTCTGTTTTCCGCTTTTCTTATAGACTTAAGATTGGCGCCGAGAAGCTTCACATTATATTTATCAAGTATCCCCTGTTCGGCCAGCCCCACCGCCGCGTTCAAGGCCGTCTGCCCGCCGAGCGTCGGAAGAATACTGTCGGGCTTTTCCTTGATGATTATCTTCTCTATTGTTTCGACTGTTATTGGCTCCACATAGGTCTGATCGGCCATCTCCGGATCTGTCATTATTGTTGCCGGGTTACTGTTTATAAGTATTACATGATAGCCTTCGCTTTTAAGTACTTTACAGGCCTGAGCTCCGGAATAATCAAATTCGCAGGCCTGACCTATGACAATTGGTCCGGAACCGATTATCAGAATTTTTTTAATGTCCTTTCGTCCGGGCATAGAAGAATCCTTTATTGCAATGAATTTTTAATTAAATTATAAAACAGAGGGTCCGGAGATTCGAGTCTGGAAGTAAGCTCCGGATGAAACTGACATCCCATAAAATATTTATGGTCTGAAAGTTCCATAACCTGCATAATTCTTCCTGATCCGTCGCATCCGCTGAACACAAAATTCTCAACCGCAATGCGGCTTATATACTTGGGGTTAACCTCATAGCGGTGGCGGAAACGCATCCTGACCTTATTCTTTTTATAAATATCAAAAGCCTT
>CAYNYI010000042.1:0-24319 GCA_964401455.1 uncultured Fibrobacterota bacterium | reverse complement strand
AGAGGAATAAAGAATGATTGATTTCTTTACTGATCTGATTAAATACAGGTTTCTGCAATATGCACTTCTTACCGGAATACTTGTTTCTGTCTCCTGCGGGATAACCGGCACTTTTGTTACCGTAAGAAGGATATCATCAATGGCCGGAGCAATTGCGCACGCCAGTCTGGGCGGAATGGGAATGGCCCTCTATCTTAACCGGGAAGCAGGCATGACTTTTTTTTCTCCGCTTCTCGGCGCGGTTATTTTCGCTCTTTTATCCGCCATTATAATAAGCCTGCTCACAATCTACGGAAAACAACGCGAAGATACCATAATAGGAGCCGTATGGGCTGTCGGAATGGCAATCGGTGTCTTTTTTATAAGCCGTACAAGCGGCTATCAGGAAGATTTAATGAGTTACCTTTTCGGCAATATACTTATGGTTTCAGGAAAAGACCTTATTTTTACCGCCGCGCTCGATGTGCTTACAGCGGCTGTAAGTGTTTTCTTTTTCAACAAACTCAGCGCTGTCTGTTTCGATGAGGAATTTTCCAGGCTGAGGGGGATAAACACCGCGGTATATTATACATTGCTTCTTTGTATAACAGCTCTTACTGTCGTAATGCTTATTCAGGTAGTGGGGATAGTAATGGTTATAGCCTTGCTGACGCTTCCCGCAGCTGCGGCGTCAAGATTTTCTTCGCGTCTCGGAACAATGATTATTTACTCAATACTGCTGAGTATGCTTTGCACTACAGGGGGATTAATTATAAGCTACGGGCCGGATCTTCCTTCTGGAGCGACAATTATAATACTGGCGGGTATTCTGTATATCTTCGCTTTTTTTGCGTCGGGATATTTCAAAAAACTCCGCCAGAAAAGAAAAAATAGCCGGGTTACTTAACCGCTTTTTCTATTTTTTTGAATATTTCCTCAGGTTTTACCGGCTTTTCCATAGTGGCCTTAACATTCGGAAAATCCTCGCCCGGTCTATAGCTTGAGGTGAGAAATTCCGGTTTTCTTATTCCTGTCAAGAAAATAACCGGTATGTCTGAAGTTGCTTCGCTGTCTCTTAATTTTACCGCTGTATCAAGCCCCTCGCTGTCGGTACTCATCATGACATCTAGAAAAATAAGGTCGGGCTTTTCAGAATTGGCTTTTTCTATGCCTTCTTCACCGCTATATGCCCCGCTGACAGAATAACCCTTGCTTTCAAGAAGAGTCTTTACGGAATCTACGAGATCCGGGTCGTTATCAACAACAAGGATTTTTTTACTCATCTTTAATACCTCCGTTAATTAAGTTCTACATAAAACAGCATTCAACATTAGTATAATATATAATATATAATATATTGCCGCTACACTTTCGAAAAAGATTCGGCAACGGTTTTTAAAAGGACATCAGGCTTAACAGGTTTCTCGAGCACGGCCTTAACCGGAAGGTTTTCCTCGTCTGGCTCAAAGCCGAACGGAAGTCGCATTTCCTTCCTTATGCCTGTAACAAGAATTATCGGTATTCCGGAGGTACTTTCTTCCCCGCGGAGCTTTCTTGCGACATTTACTCCCTCATCTTTTCTGGTCATCATCACATCAAGTATAATAAGATCCGGTTTATCCTGAACGGCCTTATGGAAGCCGTCGTCACCGTTGGAGGCGCTGTCAATCTTATAGTTTTTTGCCTCGAGAAGAGTCCCGACAGCCTCAACATAGTCGGGATCGTCATCGATTATCAGAATTTTTTTAAAGGCCATATTTCCTCCGTTTATTATTGTTGATTAAACTGTAATATTTTCTATTTCAACGAAACCGCCTCTGAAGGGAGCAACCACCCTCTCCAGAATACCATTCATATAAGCAATTATAACCCCGTAGTTTGTAATCGGAACCCCTGCCTCCCTGCAGCTGCTTATACGGGAAATAATAAGCCTGCGGTTAACCATGCAGCCGCCGCACTGGACAACCAAAGAATACTGGCTGATGTCTTCCGGGAAATGGCCTCCGGGAACGGTGTCGAAACGCAGTTCTTTACCCGTATAAGATTTAATCCAATTTGGGAGCTTTACCCGTCCAATGTCCTCCGGCTGAGGATGATGAGTACAGGATTCTGAAATAAGCACTCTGTCGTGATCTTTCAACCCACTGATTGCCTTCGCTCCCTTTATAAACTCATTTAAATCGCCCTTATGCCGGGCGTACACAATAGAGAATGAGGTCAGGGGCACATCCTCCGGAATTATATCTTTAACCGTTTCAAATACCTGAGAATCGGTCACAACAAGATCGGGAGCGCCGCGAAGCGAGTTCAGCACCATTCGTAATTCTGTATCTTTAGTAACAAAGCCGGCCGCGTTGGAATCGAGAACATCCCGAAGAACCTGGACTTCGGGAAGTATCAGCCTGCCCTGGGGCATCGCGCTGTCAACCGGGCAAACAAGAACAGCGGTCTGTTTTTCTTTAAGTACATCCCCGATAAGAGGAACGGGCGCCCAGTCCCTCGGCGCTTCATTGATAAGGGCACGCTTAAAATTCTCTATTCCTTTTTTAAGCGTACAGCTTATTGGAACACTCTTGTATTTTTTCATAGACAAAGAAGCTTCTGTTGATTCCGAATCCCCAAGATCAGACTTGTTAACAGCGAAAAAGAAAGGAATACCTCCCTTTTTAAACAAATCAACCAGCTCATCTTCGTATTTTCCGGCCTCTTGCCCTGCTTCTACAACGATAACGGCAATATCCGTTTTTTCCACAACACCGAGCGTCTTCTTAATCCTTAGCTTACCCAGGGCCCCCTCATCATCAATACCTGCGGTATCAATGATAACACACGGGCCAATCGGCAGAATTTCCATGGTTTTAAATACCGGGTCCGCAGTAGTTCCGGCGACATCGGAAACTATCGCTAGCGGCTGTCCGGTCAATGCATTAATCAGGCTGGACTTTCCGCTGTTGCGTTTTCCGAATATTCCTATATGAAGCCTGCCGCTTACAGGAGTCTTATACAAGCCGTGCCTCCTTTTTTTTGATACTTCCGCCTCTTCCGTAATCGACGGTCAAATGGTATTCCGATAATTTTTCTATGGCTGACCCGGCTGCTGTTTTTCCGGAATCAATATTATGCTTATTCCTGTTATAAATCATATAATCACCGGCATATGGCGCGGGAGTGTATTTGAACATCATTACATTAGCTCCCGCATTAACCGCATCAATTCTTTTGTCAAACGGTCCGGAAGCAAGAGCGGACACCGCCGGCATATGCGCCTTGGGATCAGAAACACGCATAAGTGAAAGCACGGATAAAAAAAGCCCCATATCAGGCTCCTTATGTTCAGCCAAATCGGTACCCGAACAGGGAGTAAACGGAGAAATGCTTATCATGTCCAGTTCCAGTTTCCTCATGAGCACTATACCTTTCGCAAGAATCTCCGGTGTTTCTTCAGGGAGCCCTACAATAAAGCCTGATCCGGTTTCATAACCTATCGATTTCAGGTCATCCAGACATCGGAGTCTGTTATGGAAATTCATACCGGGATGAAACATGGAATAATGTTCTGAATCAGCAGTTTCCATCTTCAAAAGATATCTATCCGCGCCGGCATTTCTCCAAAGCCGGTATTCTTCATATGTTTTCTCTCCGGCGGAAAGAGTAACAGCTATATTATAATATTTTTTTATCGATTTAATAACTGATGCCAGACGGTCGGGATCTGCCTCGGGGTTTTCCCCGGATTGCAGGACCACGGTTGATATTCCGCTTTTTTTAACATTACCCGCAGCTTCAACAATTTCTGAATCACTCATATCATAAAAAGATTTACCGGTACTGTTTCTGTTTAAACCGCAATACCTGCAGGTTCCCCGGCAAATATTTGAAAATTCGACTATACCCCTGAAAAGAACACGGTTTCCAAAAATTTTTTCCCGCAGGAGTCTCGCTTTGGCATATAAATAACCTCGAAAACCGGAATCATTCTGCTGTATTATTTCGGCAATTTCTTTATAACCCGGTTTTTTTCTCCTTAAAAGAGGACCGAGAATATCATTATAATCAGACATAGCGGTCTCTGTCTCCGTTCCGGATTCCTCCCAGGATTTTTTCCGCAGCGGACCTTTCCCCGCCCTCCATATCGGAAAGGGCGCGGCGTATAACCTCAAGACCTTTTTTTCTCACTTTCCCGCCGGCGTAATCCTCCAGATACTCACTTAATGTTGACAAAGCGTTTACACGGCACATACCTTTTATTCCCCCGGGTTTTGCAATACCCATAAAGGTCCTGCCGGTCCTTTCAGTGCGGTAGCAGGCAGTGCAAAAGCTCGGAAGAAAACCGCGGTCAAGCAGAGTATCTATAATTTCCTCCAGAGATCTTTCATCAGACAACCGGAACTGGCCTCCGGCTGACTGCCTTTTTTTTCCTGAGGAGTAACCTCCCGGCGATGTTTTTGAACCGGCGCTTATCTGGGATATTCCGAGAGAGACAAGATCGTTTCGCATTACCGGGGTTTCACGGGTAGAAAGTATCAAACCTGTATAAGGCACCGATAAACGCAGAACGGCAACAAGTTTTTTAAAATCGCGGTCTGACACCCTGTACGGGGTTTTTTCATAAAAATCGCAACCGTCAGCGGGTTCTATTCTCGGGACAGAAATCGTATGAGGCCCGACACCGTGTTTTTCTTCTAAGTACTCAACATGCCGCAGCATGGCGAGAGTCTCAAACCGATAATCATAGAGTCCGTAAAGGACTCCCACGCCTATATCATCAATACCGGCCTCGAAAGCCCGGTCTACCGCATCAAGACGGTTCTCATAATCAGACTTCGGCCCGTAGGGATGCACTTTTTTATATGTTTCGGGATGATATGTCTCCTGAAAAAGCTGATAAGTTCCTATTCCGGTTTTCTTCAGTCTCCTGAATTCCGGTACCTGAAGCGGAGCGCAGTTAATATTAATCCTTCGTATTGATTTCCCGTCGCTCCCGGCCGAATAGACTGTTTCAACTGCCTTCTCGAAATAGTCAATATCTTTTCCCTCGTTTATAGAGGCTGATTCTCCGGCAACTAGCAGTAATCTCTTATGCCCCTGATCAATTAATAAGCCGGTCTGATCTTTTATCTCATCCATTGACAATGAACGGCGGACCGTACTTTTATTGTCTGACCGGAAAGAGCAATAAAGGCATCCGTTTCTACAGATATTGCTTATATACAAAGGAGCAAAAAGGACTATTCTTTTGCCGTATATTTTTTCCTTTACATAATTGGCGCTTTCAAATATTTTTTCTACAAGCTCCGGTGCTTCGGTATTTAGCAGTGCGGAAGTTTCCTCCAGACTTAACCTTTCAAGCCCCCTGCTTTTATCAAGTATATCATTTACCTTTTTGTGATCAGTCGTTTCCTGTGCTGAATAGGTATCCTCTAGAATATCTGTCCGGGCTATATCAGCTATTGTCATCCTTCTTTTCCTTTCGGTATTTCTTTATCAAAGGCGGAATCTTCCTCGGGGTAAGGCCGCCATACACCTTATCATCTATCATTACAACCGGAGCTAACCCGCAGGCACCGAGGCATCGTGTCGCCTCAAGAGTAAACAGTCCGTCTTCTGTTGTCTCACCGACATCTATTTTCAGGCCGTCTTTAAGAGCATCCAAAACACGGTCCGCACCTTTCACAAAACAAGCGGTTCCCATACAGACCGAAATCATGTGTTTACCCCTGGGTTTGAGGCTGAAATAATGATAAAAAGTTGCGACACCCCAGATATGCGCAGTCGGTATTCCCATTTTAACGGCAACATGGTCCATCACATCTACAGGCAGATAACCGTATATTTCCTGGGCCTTGTGCAGCACGGCTATCAGATAAGAATCCGGGTTTTCCTTGTCTTTATGCTCTTCGATAAAAGAGTCAAGTCCGGAAAAGTCCCTTTTAATTTCTTCTTTAACCTCCATAATAATCCGCTCCTTATAATTCTTTTAAAAATCTTATGAATATCAATTAAGTATCTGGTCCGTTGGAATAATACCCTTAGGCAACTTAGCTTTATAATGCGTATGAAGCAGCTCATGCGATTTCTTTGAAAGCGGACGGCCTAAAAATTCCCTATATATTCTCTGTACCTCAGGGTTGTCATGGCTTCGCCTTATGGTTTTTTTCCGGTCAAGCCCGTAAAGAGCCTCCGCCCTTTTCTTTAGACATTCCTGATCAAGCGGCATGGAGTTTGCGCCGGCGTAAGGTTGACCTCCGCCACCTATGCAGCCGCCCGGACATCCCATAATCTCGACAAAATGAAACCGGTTCGGATCCTTCCTTACCATTTCTAAAACAGCATTCGCGTTTCCGAGTCCATGTGCAACCGCGACCCGCACCTCCTCACCGTCCATTTCGATCTTTCCTTCTTTTAAGCCTTTAAATCCGCGAAGTTCGTTTACTTCGATATCAACAAGCGTCTGTCCGGTATAGAGATAATAGGCACTCCTTATGGCTGCTTCCATAACACCGCCAGTCACGCCGAATATGGCACCGGCGCCGGAAGACATCCCAAGCGGATGATCAGTAGGTTCAGGATCGATATTAAGAAAATCAATACCCGCGGATTTTATCATCCAGGCGGCTTCTCTGGTTGTAACCACCATATCTACACCCGGCATATTGTTTACTCGCAGTTCATGCCTGGCGGCCTCATATTTTTTGGCTGTACAGCACATTACAGCTACACTGAGAATCTTTTCTGGATCGGCTTCTATCTGATCGGCGAAAAATGTTTTTGTCATGGCTCCGGACATTGACATCGGGCTTTTACAGGTAGATATATTATCAATAAGGTCAGGGTGGAACTGTTCAAGGCATTTCATCCAGGCACTCGAGCAGGATGTAATCATCGGCAATTTACCGTTTCCCTGAAATCTTTCCAGAAACTCGCTGGCTTCTTCCATGATAGTGAGATCGGCGGCAAACTGGGTATCAAAGACATAGTCAAAACCAAGCTTACGAAGCGCGGCAGACAGTTCTCCCTCCATATTGCTTCCGGCTTCTTTTCCAAAAGCCTCGCCAATAGCGGCCCTCACAGAGGGAGCGAACTGGGCGACTTTTATGATTGAATCGTCGTTAAGTTTCTCGAAAAGCTCCTGAGTATAATTCTTTTCAAGAAAAGCGGCCGTGGGACAGACATTGATACATTGCCCGCAGGCGGTACAAACGCTCTCACTGAAAGGCATATTAAACGCCGGCATAACGACAGTCCGAAATCCGCGGTGAGCCTGCGTAAGGTTGCTGACTTTCTGAATTTCTGAACACATTCTGACGCATCTTCCGCACAGTATGCATTTATTCGGGTCGCGTATAACCGAAACCGATGAGAGATCTTTATCATAATTCTTTCTCTCTCCCTCAAAATGCCGATTTCTGATTCCGGCGGAACTCGCAAGACGCTGTAGCTCACAATTACCGTCCCGTTCACAGGTATGACAATCCTGAGGGTGATTATCAAGAATAAGCTCAATAATATCCCGGCGCGCTCTGCGAAGCTCCTTGCTGTTAGTATGTATCTTAATCCCTTCTGAAACGGGATGAGAACAGCTGGCCACAAAATTTTTCATACCTTCGACCTCTACAATGCACACCCGGCATGCGCCCTCGATAGAAAGATGAGGATGATAGCAAAGCCTGGGTATATGGAAACCGAGTTTATCGGCAGCCTGCATTATTGTCAAGCCTGCCTCTGTTTCGTACTCCTTACCGTTTATATGTATTTTCATTTTATTTTTTGACATGGCATACCCTCTAATCTTTAATTATTGCGTTGAATTTACATATATCGAAACAACGTCCGCATTTTACACAGACATCGCTATCTATCTCATGAAGCTCCTTTGGGGAACCGCTGATAGCGTCAACCGGGCAAACCCTTTTACAGGCGCCGCATCCAGTGCAGTTTTCGGTAATCTGAAAAAGAAGAAGAGAAGAACAAACACCGCCTTGGCACTTTTTATCCCGTATGTGTTCTTCATATTCGTGCCTGAAATGTTTTATCGTGCTGAGGACAGGATTTGGCGCCGACTGTCCGAGACCGCACAAGGAAGCTTTTTTGATTAGCACAGAAAGTCTCTCAAGCTTACCGATATCATCCTCATGCCCTTTACCTTCGGTTATTCTGGTCAGGATCTCAAGCATGCGTTTCGTTCCCTCGCGGCACGGGGTGCATTTGCCGCAGGACTCATCCTGTGTAAATTCCAGAAAATACTTAGCCACATTAACCATACAGGTATCGTTATCCATAACGATCATTCCTCCGGAGCCCATTATTGATCCGGCGGCGGCGAGTGAATCATAATCGACCGGAGTATCAAGATACTCTGCGGGAAGACACCCCCCCGAGGGTCCACCGGTCTGCAGGGCCTTGAATTCCTTACCTTCCGGAATTCCTCCGCCTATATCATATACGATATCGCGAAGTTTTGTCCCCATCGGAACTTCAATTAAACCGGTATTCTTGACATTCCCTGCAAGCGCGAAAACTTTCGTTCCTTTACTGTTTCCTATCCCGATAGAAGAAAACCATTCTGCTCCATCCATAATTATAACCGGAACATTAGCCCAGGTTTCAACATTATTTATAAGAGTCGGAGACTTAAAGAGCCCGGACACCGACGGGTACGGAGGTCTTGGACGCGGCATACCTCGTTTGCCCTCAATAGAATGTATCAAAGCTGTTTCCTCACCACAGACAAATGCCCCGGCGCCAAGCCTTATCTCAAGACTGAACGAGAAATTTGTCCCAAGAATATTATCCCCGAGAAATCCTTCTCTTTCCGCATCAGAGATTGCTTTTTTCAACCTCTTGATCGCGAGCGGATACTCGGCTCTTATATATATTATTCCTTTTGAAGCACCTACGGAATAGCCACCGATTATCATACCTTCAATTACCGTGTGGGGATCTCCCTCAATTGCGCTCCTGTCCATAAAAGCACCGGGATCACCCTCGTCCGCGTTACAGATTACATATTTTTCATCTGACTTCTCTCGCCGTGTAAGTTCCCATTTTATCCCGGTAGGGAAACCGGCTCCGCCCCGTCCTCTGAGCCCGGACTTTTTTATTTCTTCAATAACCTGAGCCGGTGTTGATTCATGAAGAACTTTCGCAATAGCCTCATATCCCTTTACGGAAAGATATTCATCGATACTTTCCGGATCGATTATTCCGCAGTTTCTTAGAGTTATTCTCATCTGCTTTCCAAAAAAATCGACATCGCCGAATATTCTGTAAAAACGGTTGAAAAGGTGGTCTTCTTCGACAGTAAGGCCGGTTACCGGTTTTCCTCCGACAAGATGCTCATTAACTATCTCTGCGACATCTTCCTTTTTGACATTACCGTAAATAACATAATCAGGATTAACGATAACAATAGGCCCCTTCTGACACATACCAAGACAGCCTGAAAGCATTATTCTGACATTGTCCCCGATTCCGGCCTTGCGGGCTTCGGTTTCAATAGCCTCCTTTATTTCTCCGCTGCGGTTATGCATACACCTCGGACCGCTGCAAACGGTCAGAATGAATTCTTTTTCCATTAATATTCCTTTATTATCAGATTAATTATTTAATTTCCCATTCAGTTACGGGCTCACCGCCCTTCAGATGTTTCTCAATAATTACGGCCGCTTTTTTTTCATCGACGTTACCGTATTTTACCGGAGTTTTGTTTTCTTCAATGACCTCGACAGTCGGTTCGAGATTACATCTTCCGGCACATCCTTTTTGACTAAGATAAACATCGGCCAAACGTCCGTTTTCAATCTCGTTTCTAAAAAGATCCATAACATTTTTCGATCCCGCGGCGATTTCGCATGTCGCCATACCTACATATACTCTTTTCGTCGACAGATAGCCTTTACCGACTATCCGGTTGAGGGCTTCCGCCCGCTTTTTTTTAAGAGTGCTCAGAGGGTCCATCTTCTCTCCTTGAATGTGTTGTATTCGTAAAAGTCTCTTTTTTTATCGTAAATGAAAAAGTGTTTCCGTCATCAGAAGGCGTACATTTTACCGAGCCGCCGTGCTGTTCTACAATCTGCCTTGAAATGAAAAGCCCCAGCCCTGTGCCTCTGACCTTTCTTCCTTCGGGAGAATCCAGCCTCGAAAACTTTTTAAAAAGTCTGTCAACCTGATCTTTCTCCAGCGGACGCCCCTCATTAAACACATCTACAGTAACAGAATCATCCATTTCCTCTGCGGAAACAGTAATCGGTGCGGAAGCTTTTCCATATTTCACGGCATTGCCTACAAAATTATTCAGGACAATCTGAATTAGCGATGAGTCTCCCTTTACCTGAATCCCGGTCGGGACTTTATTAATTATAGTCATGTTTTTTTCAAAAGCCTGTCTTGAAAATATTTCTTCCGCTGTATCAGCGATGTCTTCTTTTAAAAGGAAATCTGATATATTCAGATTCATCTCGTCTTTTTCGATCCGGCTGAGATTCAGAAAATTCCGGACTGTAGTATTGAGAAGGTCAAGGTTTTTAGCGATAGACTTCAGGGCCTTTTTCTGCTTGAAATTAATCATTCCCAAATAACCTTCCATAACAGAGTATGTATTAAGCATGGTGGACGAGAGAATTCCCTTGAGCTCATGAGAAACCATCCCTATAAGGTCCAGATAACTTTTATTAAGCGCCTTGAGCTTCTCGTTCGACTCTTTTATAAGTACTTCTCTCTCCTGCAATTTGGCAGACATATCGTTAAACGAAGTAGCAAGCGAGGCAAGCTCCCTTGAATATGTTCTTTCTTTCAGACGGTGTTCGAGTTCTCCTCTTGAAATTCTAACACTGACCTCCGTCATTTCACGAATAGGCTTTACTACGGCAGAAGCCAAAAACAACGCGAGAGAAGCGGCGAGAAAGACACTGATTCCAAGTATAACAAAAAAGGCCAGCTGGAGACCTCTCGCCTTGTCTCTAAAAGGTTCTTCGAGTATACCTACATATAAAATTCCAATAATTTTCCCGTTAAAATCATAAATCGGCTCATAAGCGGTAAGATACCAGTCGGTAACCACAAAAGCCCTGTCAAACCATGATTTATTTTTTTCTATTACAATATCATAGACCTCATCAGAAACCCGGGTACCCACAGCCCGTTCACCGCTTTTGTCAAGAACATTTGTGGCTATCCGTACTCCGTCCTGAAATATTGTAACAGTCCCCACGGGTCTTCCTTTATAAAACCGGCTTTCATAAACGATATCCCGAATTTTATCTACAAGCTCAAAATAGCGGTTGACAACCTTCCCCCCGTATATAATCCGAACTACTTCTCCGCCGGGGCTGAAAACCGGCGCCGCGCATTCTATCACCATAGCAGTTTCAAGAGTATCACCGTAATTCTGCTTCGAATGAGGAGTGCTCCTTATCTCTATATGCGCTCTTTTCTTTATAGAATAATTCATCCTGGAAATTTCAGATTTCCCCATAATTCTTGTGCCGCCGTTGAGGTTGCCGCGTGCGGCTTCCGAGAGAATAGGATTTTTTGCAAATGAAGTATCCTCTACTTCAACAACATAGAGATAGTCAAGATCCAGAGTATTCTGGAGCTCTCCGATATCTTTTGTAAAGTTAATCATACCGAAAGCCTGCTTGAGTCTTTCTGCCTCATTATTAAAAACCGATCGCGCGGCCTTTAGATCATTTTTCACCTGGTCCTGCGTTTTACCCATTATATCGGTGCGGATAACATAATATCCGAGTACCGCAAAAGACAGAGACAGTGTCACTATTACAGCAAAAAATGAAAGCAGCATCTGCGACTTAAGATTCTTAATTTTTCTAAAGATTTTCATCATTAACCGTATTATTACAAAAATACATCACATTTTCAAGTTCATTTGCAAGATTTACATTATTAATATAACAATCACCTTTTTCCTTGAGCCTGATAGGCGCGAAATTCAATATTCCCCTGATTCCGGCGTTGACCATTATTCCATAAACGTTTCCGGCCGCCTCCGCGGGAACAGTTATTATTCCGGCTGTTATTCCGCTGCGGACAATATAACTTTTCATTTCATCAAGCGGATATACCGGAACCTCACCGTCTCGGAATTTAGACGGGTCTATATCAAAAGCCGCTTTAATTTTTATATTGTCAAGACCGAACCCGCGGTAATCGATAAGAGCAGCGCCAAGCTTTCCGTATCCGGCGAGCACGACTTCCCTTCTTGATGTACGTCCGAATATCTGATCGATCTTTTCTATAATTTCCATTACGGAATAACCCGCTCTTTTATTTCCGGTAATGCCGTATGTAGAGAAATCCTTTCTCACCTGAGAAGAAGTAAAACCTGTAACTTCACCGATATTTTTTGAAAAAGTCTTTAATACACCGGCCGTTTTCAGACTGGCCATTACATTTCTGTAAATCAGAAGCCGCTTTAAACTTGTCTTTGAAATCATTCGGACCCCGAAATTCTCTTGTGATACATTTCACATATAAATAAAATCTACTAAATTTTATAATAAATGTCAATGCTTTTTTGTTATTATTTTCACATATATGGAGACTGAAAGGCACAAACGCTCCTATTCTGTTTATTTCCATTTATTTATATTAATTTTAAATATTAGTATCCGGCACCTCCGGGAGTGCCAGACAATCCGGTTCCCTCTATTTGACTTTCGGAAAGCAGCCAATTCTTTCCATAGTTATTGTCAACCGGGTCATTTACATCACTTTTCAAAACTATTGACCTCCCCGAAGAAGAACCGCCTTGGGGCCAGCCGGTATCATTCGAATAACCTGTAAAAGAGATACAGTCCATTAAAACAGAATCTTTGCCGCGCAGCGCAATAAATTCGAAAGTAGCCGCAAGATCCAGAGCAGAATAAGTGGAATGCCATATATCAGCGTATGAAAGCTCTTGTCTTCCTATTACAAAATATCCTCCCGCCTGAATATCAACTCCAGTAAACTCTCTCAAAACGCCGTTTACTTCAAGAAAAATTGTATCGGCAGAGAAAAGCATATCTGAAGGGTTATGGATTTCGACGAATTCAGAATCATTCGCCGAATACAATATTTCGCTTATAATCAGCGGGCCGTTTTCCGGCCCAAGGTTACGGGAATCGTTCATATATCCCTGCACCAGGGTCACCCCGGGTTCAATAACAGAAATATTCCCCGAGATTTCACCGGGGGGAACATGAAAGGCGGCTTCGAGAGTATTATCACCGCTTGAAGAAAAAATCAGAGAAAGAGTCTGAGAATAAAGTGTATCAAAAGAATCTTTATCTATCCCGTAAATCTGAAGCATACCCTCAGAGCTGTCCGGGACTTTATCAATAACAAGCGTAGCTCTTCCTGAAGAAACTGAAGAAGAATCGCTGAAAAGGCCTTTGTCGCTTTCAAAAAAAGAATATACGGAATCAACAAGAGGATCTATATCAGAAAAGACGATATAAATTGAACCTATTACAGGATTTAAAGTAAAAGAAAGGTTTATCGTTCCCCCCGCTGAAAGGTCAGAAGTCCTGACTTCTGAAATGTGTACCGTATCACTGACATCGTCTTCTGTATGAAGTGATATTTCTCTTCCGCTGCCTGAAGGAACTCCGGCAACTGTCAAAATACCATCTCCAGCAACACCTGAAGTATCTCGAAAAACAACCCTTCCCGATGCCCTTACAGTTACAATCAAGACACTGCATTTGGTTTCCGTGCTTTTATATGCCCGGCTTTCCCCGGAAAATCCGAAAAAAATGTTTAATACTGATTTCCCTTCCTGGGAAATTCCTTTTTCCCCTGACGCAGGATTATTGGAACATCCGGCAAAATTAAAAACAAAACCAATCAGAAAAATAAAAATGTAATTCATGCTTATCCTCTCTTAAAAATTTAAAGCTCAATCCGAAACAAACTTCTTTCACTAATTATACTTATTTTCAATTTCCTTATTCTACTTTTTTCTTAATATCCGTAAATAATACAAATGATTGTCTGCCAACCGCCTTTTTTTATATTTTGAATTTGTATGATAAAAATATTAAAAACCAAAGGCGTACCCGTAAAAACAAATGGGAGACGCTAATGCCGGATTGTCATAAAGGATACGGTATGCCTATAGGAGTAGTCATCGCTACAAAAGGAGAAATCATACCAATGCAGTCGGCGTTGATATAGGATGCGGACCTGTAATCAGAAAAACTTTCCGCAGAGAGGGGATCAATGTTGTCCTTGGAGCAAGGGCTGAGTCCGTAGAAAAAACCGGCCTAAACATGAAAACAAATATTAAAAACATTTACGCCTACGGAGACATAACCGGTAAACGCCAGTTCACTCATATGGCGGCATATCAGGCAGGCAGTGTGGTCCGCGACATTGTCTCTCCGCGGGGAGCCTCAGTCGATTATTCAAGCGTAGCATGGACAACCTCTACGAGGCCTGAGGTGGCCCATACCGGACTCACCGAAGAAATGGCGTCCGCGGCCGGAAAACCCGGATCATGCGAATTGATCCCTCTCAGCGAAGCGGACAGTTCTCTTACGGAAGGAGATGAAGAAGGTTTTCTAAAACTGGTTATGGACAAGAAGGAAAGGATTGTAGGAGCAACTGCCGTAGGGCAAAAGGCAGGCGAGATTATTCCGGCAGCCTGACTTGCCGTGGCAAAAATCTTAAACCCTGGATGAAAAATTTGCTGAGAAAAATGTTGTAACTGCCTCCGATAACCCGGCATCAGGTTTTATTGTCATAATTTCCGTATATGCTTTTAAAACCCAGCTCAAAGGTTTTCTGTCGCAATTTTTCCTTAAGGTCTTCCAAACCTTCATTTTTTCGTGCCGAAATCAACAAAGCATCCGGATATTTTTCAGTTACCTTCTTGATGGTCTTTTTGTCCACCGTATCGGCTTTATTAAAAACATTGATAACAGGGGTATCAAAAGCTCCTATATCATTTAAAACATCGTCTACAACAGAAATATGCTTATCGTAATCCTCAGCGGAGATATCGGTGACCCTGATTATAATATCTCCCGCAACAGCTTCATCAAGAGTGCTCTTAAATGATTCAATCAAATGATGCGGTAATTTTTTTATAAACCCGACTGTATCGGTCAGAAGTATCTCTCCGAACCCCGGTATGAATGATTTTCTCGTTGTCGCGTCCAATGTGGCAAAAAGTTTATCTTCTATATAAACATTGCTTTTTGACATGGCCGAGAGAAGCGTGGATTTCCCGGCATTTGAATACCCCACAATTGCGGCGGCCGGAAGATTGTTTCTACGCTTTCTCTGTTCACGCCGCGAATTATCTATAGTCTTGAGCTTCTTGCGAAGTTCCGTAATCTTTTTACGCATTATCTGTTTATCTTCCTCAAGCTGTTTTTCACCGGGTCCCCTTGTTCCTATCGCGCCCTCCTGCCTCTCAAGATGTGTCCACATTCCCGTCAGTCTGGGCAGTAAATATTTCAGCTGCGCCAGCTCGACCTGAATTTTGGCGGCATTAGATCTCGCCCGTCTCGCGAAAATATCCAAAATCAGTCCGCTTCTGTCGATAACAGATGTTTCTACGGATTTTTCAACATTACGTACCTGGGACGGCGAAAGATCATCATCAAAAATAACATGATGCGCGCTGCTTTCCTTTACAAGACGTCTGACCTCTTCTACTTTGCCCTTACCGATGTATGTACTCTTGTCGGGGCAGGGGCGTGTCTGTATTACGCGGCCGATCACTTCGGCACCTGCGGTTTCAGCCAGAAGTTCCAGTTCGTCAAGCGATTCCCTGGTGTGATGAAACTTCTCATCTGTAAAATTAACGCCTACGAGAACTGCTCTTTCGCGGGGATCTTTCAGATTATGCATTTTCATAAGGATTTTATTATATTATTGACATTATAGTTAAATCAAACAAATCTCAGGAAGCGGATGTTTTTGCGACAACTGAATATAATATTTTTTCTTGCGGCAATGTCGTACTGTGCCGGTTTTTATCCTGATCTTTATTATACACAAGATGGAGAGACCCGCGAGATTATCGAAGGAAACCCCCTGGACTCCAGACTTAAGATCGCCGGCCGCAAGCAAGAGTCCTGGGTAGTTTTATGCGGCCCCTATTTCGGTCCTAACGGTTATGTTGAACAGCATAAATCTTTGATGAGCTTTTCCAGAGGGGGCATGAAGTACCAGAGAGCCGAAAGTAATTCTATATTGAAATACGGCGAAAAGGATGTTGTAATCGGAGAATTGGACTTCAGCGATATCGGTTACATTATACCCGAAGGGTGCTTCGGGGGGCCCCTCAAATGTTACCTTGAACATAAAAACAGATTCTACGATCTGCTGGTTGATGAATACGCTACTTCTGGAGCCAAATGTGACTCATCGCAGGGAGTATATCATCCGGAGGTATATATAATGAGGGTTGAATACACGGGCCCCAGAGAGAAAGATTCCCAGAAGATAATAAAAGCCAGGGCAATCGCGTTTTCGGAAGACGGAATACACTCAGCGATGGAGGAAATCAGAAAACGGGATTTCCGAAGCAACGACAAAGCGCAGTAGAAATCAAAGTTTACTACCGGAATACAGGTAAGAGCACCCACGTAATCTGATTGTCATGCCTTCAGAAACCGGAGTTCCTTTTTCTCTTTTTTCCCATAGCACTCCTGCCCCCTCTGCGGAAGGAACAAATACTTCAAAATTCCCGTATGCCAAGCTGTCTACGGATTTTCCCGTCCTGAAAAAATCAGCTTTATAGACTCCGCCCGACAGGCTTATAAAGACAGAATCTGCACCCGAATCCGAATAATCACGCGAAAAGGTAACAGAATCGCTGCTGAAATTGAGAGTATCGCTGAATTTGCCTTTTTTAAAATATTTCCGGTCAGCCGAGACCGGTAAAACCAGAAGTGAATCTCCTGAAATATTCACGCTTACGTAAAATGAATCTTTTATTCCTGTAGAGAAAGACATTATTTTCTGATCTTTTCCGAAGGCCGTATCATAAAAATTGAAGGAGTCCTCTGACGGATTAGTGTAGCCGTATTTTCTAAATATCTTCCCATCCCGATACTCCTCTCCTGTACCTGAAAATTTTCCCAAAGCCCCCCTGAAGTTCACAGAGATGTAGCCGTCCGCTGTATCGACATAACTGAATTTGCTTCGGAAAACGTAAGCTGAATCCGATGAGCTTAGATCAAAATCAACCGAATCATATTCGTCAGAATATCTGATAAGATCGTCAGAGGCCGTTGTATTCAAACGCTGATACCTGAAATAAAAACCTTCATCAGGAAGCCCCCCCACGTCAGGCGGTGGATTCGAGGTTGCGTAAATGGAGTCATATGAAAAGAGAATGTTTTTCAGTGCGGAGGAAGTATCAACTGCCGCTTTACTCACTCTTGAAAACCATCTGAAAGATCCGGTTGAAGAAAGAGTACCGGAAAAAGATCCGGCATAAATACAAAGCCCGAGATTTTCATTTCCCAGTTCGGAATAAGGAGAAAAAGAAAATTCACCCTCCGCGAAGTCATATTCTTCCTTTATCCAAAGAGTATCCGCGATACCGAACGCACTTCCATAATGATCGCGTATTTCATTAGAGGTGTCAATTGTATAGTCAAGAAACGATCCGCCTTCGAATTTTTTCAGCAGTGTAAGAGTCCTGCGCGCTCCGCCCGCTAAATCCCTGGAGGCTGAAAGAAAGTATAAAGAATCAATCCCGTTTTCTAAAGAGAAAACCCCGATATATTCTTCTTCGACCCCGCTACAGCCTCCGTCAATTTTTATTTTTAATTTCCCGGACTCGCCGAGACTGTCAAAAGCAATTTCGTCTCCGTCCGCGTCAGTCAGAGAACTTTTTCTGCAGGGTGTCTGTATGCCCCCCTCAAATAAAGAAGCCGAAATTATAAAGTCTTCTGACGGAGAATGAAAATCATTTGATGCATAATTATTTCTGGAAAGATTGCGTCTTATTCTCCAGGTATCTTCGCCGGAATAGACTGTCATCTCGAGAGAAGCCGACTCACTGTTGTTGAAATAAGAGTCATCCGATCCGTCTCCTCTTTCAAAGTCGGCAAGAACCAGACTGCATAGACGGTTTCCATCCGCACTATAATATATCTCATTATAACCGTTTTTAAAAATAACAGACTCCGATCCGGAAAAGCCGTCCCGCGCTATGTTTTTCATATAAGTTCCCGTAGATTTTATTGTCCCGTTGCTGAATATCATCCTCTTAATAAAATCAACAGTACTGTCTGTGAAAACAAGTGACATCAATAAAGTGTCCGGACCGGTTTCAAAATAGCTGTATATTCCACTAAACACCGAGTCAGGATCATCAAAATCGCCGAAAACGGTATCGGACCTTCCGGAAGAAGAAATAACAGAATAATCAACCGATGCGCTTACTGATACAGAATCCGAAGACGTGTCCGGTACGTAAAACGGCAATCCGGCAATAACCGACAAATCCCAGATAAAAGGAAGCTCATTGAGACTGCGGGAAAAATCTTTCAGCGAAAGACACGATGTATATACAGCAGACATATCGTTTTCGATATTTAAAGGATATCTGTAAAATGAAGATGTGTCCTTTATCCCGGAAATACCCGGTTTGAAATACCACTCCGGCGCAGTAACAAGATCCAGAGCGCCGACACCGGCGAGGGCGAACCTGCATAAATCCAGGGCGGCGCTGCTTACTCCGTCTACGGTTTCAGGAGGAGAAACCGGGTCTTCGACCGAACAGCTGAAAATCAGAAAAACCAAAACGGCCGAAATTCCGGCCGAAAGCTTTCTTTTAGCTGGATGTAAACTCAAGGCCGGCTTCTTCTTTCACCTTCTCGATATATTCAGGGGCTTTTTCGTTCATATACTTCATCAGGACATCCTTACGGACCTTTTCGAAATCATTAGACTCTCTTTCGGTGCACTTGATGATATGGTATCCGAACCTGGTTTTGACAATACCGCTGTGTTCACCTTTTTCAAGTTTAAAAGCCGCGTCCGAAAAAGGTTTAACCATGCGTCCCCTGTCAAAAAAGCCGAGGTCTCCGCCTTTTTTAGAGCTGGGACAATCAGAATATTGTTTGGCCAAGGACTCAAAACCTCCACCTTTTTCTAGTTTATCAAGTATCATCTGAGCTTTTTCTTCAGCTTCCTTTACCCCGGAATCACCCTCTGTCTTAACAAGGATATGGCTGGCTTTAACCTTAGAAAAATCCTGATCATGCTCTTTATACCAGGCCTTTAAAACTTCATCGTCAGGATTAATATTCTTTTTTATTAAACTGTCAAGAAGCATTTTCTCTCTGAAATCCTCAAAA
Source organism: uncultured Fibrobacterota bacterium (assembly GCA_964401455.1). Lineage (GTDB taxonomy): Bacteria > Fibrobacterota > OXYB2-FULL-49-7 > CAYNYI01 > CAYNYI01 > CAYNYI01. The sequence goes on along the minus strand of CAYNYI010000042.1, from coordinate 5,015 downwards.
ATCCCGGTAGTGTCCAGTCCGCTTTCTTTCAGCTTATCCCGGTACATATTCATGTATTTTGTATATTCAATATCAACAAGACTGTCTGAAATCGAAAGGCCCTCTTCCTCTGCCTTTCCCCTGAGGACCATATTGGTTCCCATCTGTTTCAGGATATCATCGTGCATGGCTTTTCTCTGGGCTTCATCAGGCTCCGGCATCGAAGGATTCGATGCTTTAATATTGCTGATAACCTCACTGACTTTTTCTTCAACCTCTTTATAGGTTATGCTGCCGTATTTAGATTTTGCCGCAACATTTCCACTTTCAGAACAACCTGAAAACGCTATTATGAAAATCGCTGCGAGCACGACGGTGATAATTCTACCTTTCATTGTAATCTCCTTCTGTGTTTAAAAAATTTAACCCCGTATTTTTTGTAAAGAGTTTCCATTATCTTTTTCTCTTCTTTTTCACGGAGTTTTCCTCTGATTTTGTCCTTCACTTCGTCAATAGAATATGAGTATATATGCGCCGGTTTATCAAGACGTATAATATGGTAGCCGAAATCTGTTGCTACCGGACCTGCGAGCTCTCCTTTTTCAGTCAGGCTGAAAGCGGCCTCTTCAAAACCTTTGACCATCCTGCCTTTTCCGAAAACCCCGAGAGCCCCCCCTGAATTTTTTCCACTGGGGCAGTCGGAAAATACCGAAGCGAGAGAGTCGAAAGATGCTCCGTCTTTAAGATACTTGAGGACCTTTTCGGCCTTTTTTTCAGCTTTATCCTCCCCGTTTTCCGAGGAAAACAGTATATGAGACGCGCCTATCACCTTTTCTTTGAATTCGTCACGTTTCGCCTTGTAGTAAGTTTTTATTTCAGAATCCGAAATATTTATTTTTTCATAATATTTTTCACGCGCCTTTTCGGACTTTATACGGACGGCGAGGTTCTTCCTGTATTCTGATAAAGTAATACCCTCTTGTTTGAGAGCTTTAAAAAACATAGCGGAGTCATTCTCATATACGCCGTTCATTACAATAGAAATTCTTTCTCCTACCTCTTCCGGTTTACAATAAATCCCCAAAGAGGCGGCTTCGGCGCCAAAAATAATTTCCTCCATTTTTTGCCGAACCATGCTGTTTTCAAGGTCCTCAAGATTTTCCGGAGAGATATCCGGTTTATTTCCGAGCAGTTCAAGACGCATAATATGCAGTTCTGCCTCACGTTTTCCGTATGACGGAAAGACTGTATCAATAATGCTGACTGCCTTCAGGGCGGCATCGGCTCCTATATTGAGAAAGAGAAAAACGACAATAAAAAGCATTAATTAAGTCTTTCTGTTTTTCTGTTCAATATCTTAAGAATAATCGGGCGCACATTGGACCTGCCGAAGTCGAATTCAATTTTACCGGAAACACCGTTAATCATTTTAACCCCGTCGAGACCTTCTCCAATATCTTGAGCACCACCTTCAAGATAATTATCAACACCTCTGAGAAGCAGCTCTGCGGCATCGTATCCGAGAGCCGAAAATTTATCCGGGAATTCTCCATATTTAATCTTATATTTTCCCTGGAAAGATTTCCAGTTTTCAGAGGATTTATCAAGAAGAAAATCAACGCTGATGACAGTACCCTCAAGACCATTGGTTTTCCTGGTATATATTTTCGGGAAATTCCACCCCATACACCCGAGGATCTGAGTCTCAATTCTGCGATGGGGAATCTGCGGGGCGAGATTCAGAATATCATCCGGATGTCCTGCAAGAAGCACCGCGCCGCAGCTTATAAGAGAGTCATTTAGAAAATCCTCATCGACAGACAAAGAATCTTCTTTATTAAGTATACTTGTATCTCCGCGGGCAACTCTGAGGTGCAGTTCCTCCTCGGCTTTTATTTTACGGATTTCATTGAGCTGCTCTCTTATATTCCTCGCTCCCACTTCGTAAGAGGAGCGGGTCAGTATTTCAACATCGTCCCGATTCAGAACGTCAAGAAAATGCTTCATTATTGTGTGACCGTAGTCTGAGTTGGGATATATTACCGAGTATTCCTTAATTTTCAAACTGTCATATGCGTAAAGAGCGAGGTTTCTCGCAAGAGCGGCCGTACTCACATTCATTAGAAACAAAGACTTATTGAGACCGGCTAAGCCATCGTCAGTAGCTGTAGGGCTGATAACCGGGATACCCGCGTCAGCCGCAAGAGCCGAGGCAGCAACAACCGGCTCCGTTTTCACCGGTCCGATAATCGCTTTGACCTTGTTTTTATTTATAAGTTCATCCGCTATGCGGTATGTCCTGACCGTATTGGCTTCATTGTCCCTGACAAGCAGTTCTATTTTTGTGGCCGCGGTCCTGTTATAATCAGCGACACGCTGTTTTATTCCCATTAGAACTTTTTTACCGACAACATCGTATTCTCCGCTTAGTGGAACTATAATACCCACTCGAATATTTTTTTCCGCCCGTTTATCTATAATTTCTGTAAGAATCCGCGAGGAATCCGCCGGCCATGATTCGGGAAAACTGTCAATACATGTCTCAAATTTTAAAAGAGCGGATTCATATTCTTTTGAGGAAAGATGTCTTCGTCCGGCCCGGAAAAGGCATAGCGCTTTCAATTCATCATTGCTGTGCAGGTTGCGGTAAAGCAACATGAGTTCATCCGGCGAAAGACCGCCGTTTATGTGTTCTTTTACCATTCCGGAAGATAGTTCAAAAAGCCTTGGATTCATGGTCCGGTTTATTACAAATGTAAAATGTTTGAGGGCACTCATGATATTGCCGTGTTTGGTTTCTATTATCCCGTACAGGTAATGGGCCCGATCACCGTATTCGGAGCCTTTGTACTTTTTAAAGAAAACATCAAGAGCAAATCTTGATTTTTCAAGACTCTCATCAGTACCTGTTCTTATCCCGGATTCCGCAAGCATTATCGATGATTCCTCGGACTCGGCGCTTGTCGAATAATTCACGACTATGTCGTTAAAAAGATCCAGAGCCGCCTCATAGTCTTTCAGCCTGTACATTTCAACCGCGTCGCGGTAGATTGCCGCAGCGGAATCGTCAGCAGCAAGTGAAATAGTCATAAAAAGGGCTATCGTGGATATTATTGTAAAAAACCTCAAAATGCCGCCTTTCTTTCAATCATTTATTCAAACCTTTAAAGCCGTCGGCGTCTTTGAAAAGATCCGGTGTATCACCTGCTATCTCCGAATTTACAAAAAGAGGCGTCGCGGTACGCATGGCCAATGCAATTGAATCGCTTGGTCGTGCGTCAATGAAGATATTCTCGTTGTCTCGCTCAATATATAACTTGGCCGTATAAGTGCCTTCATCAACGGAATCAATCTCAACTTTGAGCAGTTTTGCCGAAAAGCCATCGAGAATCATCTTTATAAGATCATGTGTCAGCGGGCGTTTAATCTTACCATTTTCAAACTCTCCGGCAGTGAGTATCGCCGCCCCTTCAGGCTTTCCGATCCAGATTGGAAGGACTGTTTCCGGATCATGAACACCTTCCAGAACAACCACAGGTGTGCCCGTATTAGGGTCCATCATTACGGCCTTCACCCGGACTTCTATACTTCCGCTCATGTTCTAACCCTTAGACTCCTCAAGCATTCTTTCATAAAACGCCATTATGTCACCGATTTTCCCGGATTTTTTCTCGGCCCTAAGATATTCCATAGCCTCAAGCGGATGCAGATTTAAAATACCTGAAATCATATATGGAAGCCGATAGCCCCATTCAAATTCTTTCTGCAGAGGCACAATTGTCTTTCCCGCCGCTTCCACAAGAGGCCTTATGTTAAATTTAGGATTTTTAAGGAAGCCAACAAGAAGTTCAAGAGGACAATTTCCGGCTCCTCTTCCAACCCCGTAGAGAGTCGCGTCCAGATAGTTGGCACCTTTTATTATACCCTCAATAGTATTGCCGAATCCAAGCTGCTGATTATTATGGCAATGAACACCTATCTCGATTTTATCTCCGAGACGGCTGCGGTACTTTTCTATAAAATAGTCAATATCCTCACTGTAGAGAGCCCCGAAACTGTCAACTATATAACAAGCCTTCGCTTTTGTTTCTTTGCTGACCTGATCAAGAGCTTCATCAAGCTCTCTGTCAAGAGTATGCGAAATCGCCATAATATTGATAGTCGTTTCATACCCCCTGCTGTTGGCAGTCTCTGCGAGATAAATAGCTTTATCAATGTCCTTAACATATGTTGCCACACGTATCATATCAATAACGCTGTCGGAACAAGGAGTTATATCTTCAGGATCCGCTTTATGCGCATCCATCATTACGGCGACTTTAGTAGAGCCGGGATCAACCCCGTCCACGGCCTTTTTGAGGTGTTCCTCATCCGAATGTCTCCAGATCCCGTATTTGCTTTCAGGAAACATTTCTTTACTGTTCTTATAGCCCAATTCCACATAATCCACACCGGAAGCGCAAATGGCTTTATATACTTCCCGGACCGTCTTTAATTTAAATTTAGAATCATTCATCAGGCCGCCGTCCCGGATTGTGCAGTCAACAACTTTTATTTCGGGTCTGTACATTAAATTTCTCCACAGGTTGTTTGTTATTGAATCTTCGAGTTCAATTCATAAAAATACCAAATATAAGCCATACAGGGCAAGTAAATACTCCCCGGCAGCTATTCCGCGTCTAATGATCCGGATTCCTTGTCGAAATCAATGATAAACTCATCATCCATATTCTCAAGTTCCTGAGAGAATCCGTCTACTTTTCGGTCAGAAGCCACTGCAAGAAGCCCGTTGTAATATTCAGACGTTACTTTGCGGCTTAGCTCAATATATCTTCCGGCCCGGAACAGAGGCCTGTACTGCCCCATAATGCTTACAGGAGGCATATCCCCGGGAAAAGCCTCCGATATCCAGTTAATTATTTCATAAATTTCGGATATATCCGAGGGCAGAAAAAAATGCCTTTTCAATAGGCCCCTCACCGGGTTTGAATCCGGATCAAGCTTTCGCGGGCCCGTTTTTCTGTCTATTTCTATTT
>CAYNYI010000041.1:0-24380 GCA_964401455.1 uncultured Fibrobacterota bacterium | reverse complement strand
AGCGAATAATAGGCCCGTGGGGTAATCTCGTAAGCGAAAACCGCCCGTTCGCCATAAGGCAGGTCATAGCTCCCCGTACTGCTTCCGAGCTTAGGATGCATTTGAAAGGTGTTGTTGACAGCGGAACCGGCAGACCCGCTGCCATAGAAGGATGCTCTATAGGAGGAAAAACCGGCACAGCGCAGAAAATTGATAAAGCAAATAAAACCTACCTGAGTGACCGCTTTTATTCAAGTTTTATAGGCTTTATGCCTGTAGATTCACCAGAATATGTTTGCATGGTACTTCTTGATGATCCGAGGAAAGTCCATTCGGGCGGGAAGGCGGCAGGCCCTATATTCAAAGAGATAATGAAGAAAACCAGGCTTCTCTCCGGAATAAAAAGTGTTCCCGTTAAACCCGAAAACGGAACAGGAGATCCGGAAATAATAATCCTGAGAAATTTCAAAGGAGAGGACGCTTCAGAGGCGGCCGCGTATGCCGAAACAAACGGGATCCGTCTTATTACTAATGGGAAAGGCGGTACGATAAGAGCTCAGTCGCCTCCTTCGGGCGCGAGGATGAACAGAGGAGACACTGCATTTGTCTTTCTCAGTGAAAGTAATGACAAAGTGGGAGTGCCCTCCTTAAAAGGCCTTAGCCTTCGGGAGGCGGTACGGGTTGTTTACTCCCTCGGCTTAAAAGCTGTAGTAAGGGGAGGGGGCTCAGTTGTCCGGCAGATTCCGGCTCCCGGCGAAGAGGTCGGTGATGGCACGAGGGTTTTTATTGAATGCTCATACAGGAAGCAGGTATAAATTGAAGCTGAGCGAATTATTAAAGAGTTCCGGAGTTATTCCTGAATCTGATATCGAAATAAGTTCGATCGTTTCAGATTCCAGAAAAGCAGGGAAGGGTTCTCTTTTTTACTCGCTTAAAAGCGGCACAGAGGGGGCTAAGCATATAAAGGAGGCATTCAGGTTGGGCGCAAGCGCTGTAATAGCCGGTCTCGGAGCCGGAAACGATTATGACGGCACTGTTATTGAGGCTGAAGATGTGAAAGCGGGCCTTGCTTCGGCATGTTTAGCTTTTTATGGTAATGTTTCAAATATAAAGCTGGCCGCTGTAACCGGTACAAATGGTAAAACTTCCCAGACTTACCTTATAGACTCAGTGCTCAGAGAAGGAAATAAAAGCTGTATTATAGGAACGATAAACCATATAGTATGCGGAGAAAAGAGACCTTCTCTCAACACGACTCCCGATCTAGCGGAAATATGGTCAATGCTCGGAGAAATTGAAGCGTGCGGGGGTAAACACTGTGTTATGGAGGTGTCATCGCATGCTCTTTCTCAAAACAGGGTTATAGGGATTAAATTTGATGTTGCGGTCTTTACAAACTTAAGCAGGGACCATCTGGATTATCATGTGACAATGGAGAACTATTACCTTGAGAAGAAAAAGTTGTTCATAAATAACTTGGCTGATGACGGGACTGCGATAATCAACATAGACGATGAATACGGTAAAAGACTTTCAGATGAACTTTCCGGCAGAGTAAAAGTAGTTTCGATAGGTATAGAGAGTGCGGCGGACGTTTATGTTTCCGGACTTAAAGAAACTGTAAACGGAATCGAAATGGCTGTTCATTATAAAGGATCGCTTATAAAAATTCAATCTGCTCTTCTGGGGAGAGTCAACACCGAAAATCTGATATCAGCGAGTGCCGCTTGTCTTGCGCTTGGCGCTCGGCCTGAGGCTATTTCCACAGGCCTTTCATCGAATACAAAAATAAAGGGAAGATTAGAAAAGATTAATCATCCTAACAACGACTTTTCGGTTATTGTTGATTATGCCCATACCCCTGACGCACTTTCAAAGGCCCTGTCGACCTGCCGTGCTCTATGCACAGGACGTCTTATTTGTGTCTTCGGGTGCGGCGGTGACAGAGATAAGGGTAAACGACCTCTGATGGGAGAGGTCGTATCAAACATGAGTGACACGGCTTTTGTTACATCAGATAATCCGAGATCTGAAGAACCTGAAAAAATAATTAATGAAATTATTAAAGGAATGAACGGTAGAGCGGAAGTTAAAACAGAATCGGACAGGAAAAAGGCCATCGCAAAAGCTCTTTTTTATGCGCGCAAGGAGGATGTCGTTTTGATTGCCGGCAAGGGCCATGAAGATTATCAGATATCAGGGGATAGGAAAGTTCATTTTGATGACTCCGAAGAGGCCTTGAAAATACTTGATGTATTATCGGATGAAAAGGAGGGGACGATTTGATTCCGGTTTCTCTGAAAGAATTCTCATCGCATTCCGGGCCTTTCAAATTAAAAGGTATTTCCGGGGACTTAATTTTCAGAAATATATCTACAGACAGCAGGTCCGTCAAAAACGGGGATTTGTTTTTTGCTATTCCTGGAGAGAAATATGACGGTCATGATTTTATAACGTCCAGACTTTCCAAAAAATGTTCCGGTATAGTTGTCAGTTCTGAATGGAAAAACAGGGGTGGGATTACCGGCCCCTTCATCATAACAAAAGATGTTAACTCGGCTCTTTTGGGAATCGCGGGACTCATTAGAGAAAAAGGAAATTTCCGCACTGTCGCAATTACAGGAAGTAATGGAAAGACTACCGCAAAGGAGATGACAGCTTTCCTTCTATCCACAGACGAGCGGTGCCTTAAAACACCGGGTAATTATAATAACCGTATCGGGGTTCCGCTGACTTTTGCATCAGCAGGCGGAAATGAGAAATTCGCGGTAATTGAAATGGGAGCAAATCATGTGGGGGAAATCGGGGAACTAAGCAAGATAGTAAAACCGGATACATCTGTAATTACATCCATTGGAGAGAGCCATATAGAATATTTCGGCAGTGTTAGAAATATTATAAAGGCAAAGCTTGAGATAACCGCCGGTTTGAGAAAAGGCGGCGCTCTCGTATATAACGCAGATTCCGAGGGACTAGCGAGTTCTGTGAAGGGTCCTTATCGTAAGGTTAGTTTCGGTATAGAAAACAAATCCGCTTTTCATGCGCGTAATATCAGTATCGGCAGAGACGGCTGCCCGCGTTTTTCACTTGATGGAATAAAAATCACTCTTAAAGCCGTCGGAGCACACAGCATATATAATGCTCTCGCTTCAATCGCCGCCGCTGTAGAATCCGGAATGGACCGAAGAGACGCAGCCGAAAAGATAGAGACATTCAGAATGAAAGTAGGCGGAAGACTGGAAACGATCGGACTAAAGGGCGCGGTCATAATAAATGACTCGTATAATGCAAATCCGACAAGCATGAGAAGCGCGCTTAATACTCTATCTGTTATGAATGCCGGAAGACGAATCGCGATTTTGGGCGACATGTTTGAACTCGGCGATTTCTCTGAGAGGTTTCATCATTCCGTGGGTGTATATGCGGCAGGTATAAGGCCTGATATGCTTTTTTGTGTAGGAAAAGCCGCAGCCGGAATAGCTAAAGGAGCAAAAGACGGCGGAATGCCCTCAGGGTCCGTTTTCACTTATTTAAAAAAGAAATCGCTGGCAAAAAAGCTCGCTTCGCTTTTAGAAAAAAAAGACAAAGTTCTTATTAAAGGCTCAAGAGGTATGGAGCTTGAGAAAATAATTGAATATATGAAAGGCAGCGTCTGATGCTTTATTATTTTTTGCCGGAAATGCTGGAATTCAACACAGCTTTCAATGTGTTTCGATATATTAGTTTTCGTACCGTCGGCGCGGCTGTTACTTCACTGCTTCTGTCTTTTATTTTCGGTCCGTGGTTCATTAAGTGCATGACAAGACGTTCTATAGGGGAAACAATAAGAGAAGACGGCCCCAGTACTCATAAAAACAAAGCCGGGACTCCCACAATGGGGGGAGTTATTGTACTCGTTTCTGTTCTGATCTCCATATTATTATGGGCAGACCTTTCCAATTTTTATATCCGGACAGCTTTGATTGCGACTGTCTGGATGGCCATGATCGGCTATATTGATGATTATCTGAAAGTGGTGAAAAAATTAAAAAAAGGAATGATAGCGAGATACAAACTTGCCGGCCAGGTTCTTCTCGGTCTTACCGTAAGCTTTTTAATTATCAATTATGCTCCTCTTGAATATAAGGAAAAATATACAAGCCTTCTGCCTTTTTTCAAAGGCTTTGTTATTAACTATTATTATTGGCCGGTATATACGTTTATAGTCATATTTGTGATAACAGCTACTTCAAATTCGGTTAATTTAACTGACGGTCTTGACGGTCTGGCTATAGGGCTTTCCGCCGTAGCTTTTCTTGCCTTTGCAATACTGTCTTATGTTACCGGCCATGTGAATTTTTCCGATTATCTGAATATTCCTTATTTGCGCGGAACAGGTGAATTAACAATTTTTTGTGCGGCGCTTTTTGGCGGTTCTATCGGTTTCCTATGGTTTAACGCTAATCCGGCCCAGATTTTTATGGGTGACACAGGTTCGCTCATGTTGGGCGGAGCTATGGGAACCCTTGCTATACTTATAAAAAAGGAACTTCTTTTGATATTTGTCGGTGGAGTATTTGTCGCTGAGACTCTTTCGGTTATTATTCAGGTCTTGTCTTTTAAAACGAGAAGAAAAAGAGTTTTTAAAATGGCACCCCTGCATCATCATTTTGAGCTGAAGGGATGGAAAGAGTCACAGATAGTAGTAAGATTCTGGATAATAGGGGCGTTGTTTGCTCTTATAAGCCTTGGCACTTTCAAGGTAAGATAAATATGAGCAAAACTTTAGAAAAAAAAGAAATGGCTGAAAAAACGAAATATTCGGGATGTCGCGCCGCTGTTATAGGTATGGCAAGAAGCGGTATTGCCGCAGCAGGGCTTTTACGATCAAGAGGCTGTTCTGTTTTAGTCAGTGACACGTCCGAGGTAGAAAATCTGCATGACGAGATTGCGCTTCTGGAAGCCGCCGGATCAGAATTTGAAACCGGGGGGAATTCATCCAGGGTACTTGAAGCCGGTTTTATTGTTGTAAGCCCGGGGGTTCCTTTGAATATTCCGGTGTTGAAAAAAGCATCTGAAAAGAAAATAGAAATAATAAGCGAGGTTGAGCTTGCTTTCAGAAATACTTCTGCGGAGTGGATAGCGGTTACAGGTAGTAACGGAAAGACTACAGTTACAACTCTTATAGGTAAAATGCTTGAGGCATCGGGAATCAGCGCCGCGGTATGCGGTAATATCGGAGTTCCTGTTTCGGAGGTAATACAAAAAGGAAAAGATGATGGAATAATTGTTTCGGAAATAAGCTCATTCCAGCTTGAAGCGGTTAAAAGTTTTAAGCCCGGCATAGCGCTCCTTCTAAATCTGACTCCGGACCACTTAGACCGGTATTCGGATGTAGATGATTATTACAGAACCAAACTTAAAATTTTCGGAAATGACGAAAATGCGGTAAAAGGGATTATCAATGCCGAGGATCCGGTAATTTTGAAATATCTGGGTGAAAGGAAAGAAAAGTTTTTCGGTTTTTCTATTGAAGACAGTGGTATGCAGGGTGTTTTTATCTCGAACGGGGCTTTTGTATGTCGTCGTGATAATAGACTGGAAAAATTAATGGACGTTGACAGGCTTAAAATAAAGGGCCGTCATAATATGCAGAATGCCGCAGCCGCCTTCGCAGCTTCAATAATGGCGGGAGCAAAAACGGAAGCCGCTGCTTATGCGGCAGGGGAGTTTACCGGGGTGAATCACAGGCTTGAATATTGCGGAAGTATAAAAAATGTGGATTTTTATAATGACTCAAAGGCTACAAACACAGCTTCTATGGAAACCGCTCTCAAAAGCTTTGAAAAACCTGTAGTGTTAATTGCCGGAGGCCGTGACAAGGGCGGCGATTTCTCGTCCCTTAGAGACCTGGTATCTGAAAAATGCACCAAAGCTGTTCTTTCAGGAGAGGCCGCAGGTACTATTAAAAATGCATGGGAAGGAGCTATTGAACTAGAATTCGCCCATGATATGAATGATGCCGTAAATAAGGCATTTAGAAATTCTTCTCGGAACGGAGTAATTTTGCTCTCGCCGGGCTGCGCAAGTTTTGACGCCTATAAAAATTATGAAGAAAGAGGGGAACACTTTAAAAGGGTCTTCAATTCTCTAAGGAAAGAAAATGAATAGAAGTTATGACAGACTCATACTCATGATTTCTTCAGTGCTTCTGATGGCTCTTGGAATAGTTATGGTATATAGCGCAAGTGTAGCAATCGCGGAATCAAAATACAACGACCCGAATTATTTTCTCATCAAACAGATTGTAAGGATTGCACTTGGTATTGCTTTCTTCAGCATAACGGCTAACATAGATTATTCGATCTGGAAAAAATATTCTAGGCATATTATGCTTTTATCATTATTCCTTCTGTTTCTTGTTTTTGCCGATGGAATGGGTGTGAAGATTAACGGGGCACGGCGGTGGATTCGTTTTGCCGGAGTTTCTTTTATGCCTTCAGATGTCGCTAAGCTTGGTCTTATAGTTTATCTTGCGGCTACCTTGAGTGAAAAAAGAGAACTGATGGATGATTTTTCTAAAGGGCTTATGCCTCATCTCATAATTACGGCATTGTTCGCCGGCATAATTGCTTTTCAGCCCGATTTCGGTACTGCAATGGCCATTTCAACTATAGCAGTTCTTATGATATTTGCCGGAGGCGCAAAGGTCGCTCATTTAACAGCAATTGTATTGACTTCGCTGCCGCTTATTTACTCAATGATAATGAATACTCCTTATAGAAAGGCCCGTCTGACAAAAGGTTATCAGGCACAGCAGGCATTGATCGGACTCGGCAGCGGAGGGGTATTCGGAAATGGGCTGGGTCATGGAAGTCAGAAGCTTTTTTACCTTCCTGAGCCTTATACGGATTTTGTTTTTTCAATAATAGGAGAGGAAATGGGTCTGGCCGGAGCTATTCTGATTATGGTTCTTTTCGGTCTTTTAATCTGGAAGGGTTATTCAATAGCGTTGAAATGTGCTGATGAATACGGTAAACTTCTTGCCTTCGGTATTACATCGATGATAGCGGTTTACAGCATTTTGCACATAGGTGTGAATACGACCCTGCTTCCAACGACCGGGATACCCCTGCCTTTGGTTAGTTATGGCGGTACTTCAATGATTTTTACTCTCGGAGCGTTAGGAATACTGTTGAACATTTCAGCGGAAAATGAAAGGGATACGGCATGAAACGCTCCGGTAACAAAAAAATACTCATATGCTGCGGGGGTACAGGCGGTCACATAATGCCTGCGGTCGCTGTTGCCGACAGCATCTCCGAAATATCCGCTGAAATAGAGATACGCTTCGCGGGCAGGCGGGAGGGCATGGAAAAAAATATGGTTGAGAAAGCCGGCTATGAGATGGATTTTATAAAAAGCTCATCTATGAACGGAAGAAATTTATTTAAAAAGTTTATTTCTCTGGCCGTATTAACCGCCGGGGTTTTCGGGGCGGTCAGACTTTTAAAAAATATCCGGCCAACAGTTGTCTTAGCGACAGGCGGCTATGTGTGTTTTCCGGTTCTTGCGGCGGCAGTTATTTTAAGAATACCGGTTTATCTGCAGGAACAGAACAGTTTGCCCGGTTTAACTACCAGGCTCTTCGCTAAAAGGGCTAAAGTTGTTTTCTCAGCATGGGATTCTGTTCAAAAATTATTAAAAGCAAAAGAAACTCTTAATTACGGGAATCCGGTAAGAAAGTTTAATAGACCGGAAGAGAAAAAAAGCGCAAAATCCGCCGAGAAGACAATAGTTGTTTTCGGAGGCAGTCAGGGCGCCTCATCCATAAATAACGCTGTTGACAGAGGAATGGAACTTTTAAAGGAAACCGGATTAAACCTAATTTGGCAGACCGGAAAGAGAGATTATGAAAAATATAAATCTAAATACGATTCTCTTTCGGGTATCGAGATTTATCCATTTATAGATGATATATATTCCTTCTACAGAAAAGCCGATATTGCAGTATGCAGAGCGGGAGCCATAGCTCTTTCTGAAATATTTTTGTTCGGTCTTCCCGCTGTTGTGGTACCTTATCCGTACGCGGCTGATAATCATCAGGCCAAAAATGCTGAAGAAGCCGAGAAACAAGGGGCCGTGGTTGTTGTATCTGAGGAAAGAAATACAGGCCGTGTACTTATTGAAAAAGCAATTGAGCTTTCAAAAGATGAAGAAAGACTCGCTTATATGCATCAGAAGGGATTATCGCTTTCGCGTCCGGACTCGGCCTTTAAAATAGGAAATGAAATAATAAGGAGAGAATTAGGTGAGGCATAAAATAAAAAATGTACATTTTACCGGGATAGGCGGATGCGGTATGTGCGGTATCGCCGAAATTCTTCATAATCTGGGATATTCTGTCACGGGGTCGGATCTTCAGGATTCTTCCAATGTTCGCTATTTGAAGAATCTTGGTATTAAGATTAAAAAAGGGCATAAAAGCGAATACGTAACTGATACGAACCTTGTTGTAATATCATCCGCTGTTCCTGAGGATAATGTAGAGATCATCGCGGCACGGGCTGCAAAAATTCCTGTCATAAGAAGAGCCGAGATGCTTGGTGAACTTATGAGAATGAAATACGCTGTAGGTATTGCCGGAACACACGGCAAAACAACCACAACATCAATGGCCGGATCTATATTTACGGAAGCGGACATGAAGCCTACAATTATTGTGGGGGGAATAGTCAAAAACCTAAATACAGGAGCAGTCAGCGGTACCGGGGACTATTTGATAGCGGAAGCGGATGAGTATGACCGCTCCTTTCTTTCAATGTATCCTACTGTTGCTGTAATCACCACCCTCGATATAGATCATCTTGATTGTTACGAAAGCATAGAGGAAATTAAAAATGCCTTTATCGAATACGCTAATAAAGTTCCGTTTTTCGGGACAGTTATAGTTTGCCTTGATGATCCGGAAGTACAGAAAATTATCCCGGAGATTAAAAAAGATGTTACAACTTACGGATTCTCGGCTCAGGCTGATGTGAGAGCGGAAAACCTTCGTCACGGGAATATGGCGGTCGCATTCGATCTTGTTTCCGGAGGGAAAAAACTGGGCCGGATTAATCTGAATGTACCTGGAGAACATAATGTACTTAATGCGCTGGCATCTGCCGCCAGTGCCCTTGATTCAGGGATAAGCTTTAGCGGTATTAAAAAAGGTCTTGAAAGATTCAACGGAGTAAGAAGGAGATTCGAAATTAAGGGAAAAAGAAACGGTGTAACTGTTATTGATGATTATGCTCACCATCCCACAGAGATAAAGGCGAGTCTCGGGGCTGCGCGTGAAAGTCACAAAGGGCGGATAATCGCGGTGTTTCAACCCCATCTTTACAGCAGAACCAGAGATTTTCAGGATAGCTTCGGGAGTTCATTCTTTAATTCGGACCTTCTTGTTGTAGCTGGTATTTATGCCGCGCGTGAAAAGCCTGTAAAAGGAGTTAGTGGTAAATTGATATCCGACGCGGCCGTTTCACACGGGCATAGAAATGTGAAATATATAAAGGATCTCAATAAAATACCTGAATATATAGAAAAAACAGCCAAACCCGGTGATCTTGTTATTACGATAGGAGCCGGCGATGTATACAAGGCCGGAGAAAAGTTTTTAAAGGGAGTCCGGTGATGGCTGCTGTCAGAAAGAACAGACGAAAGAAAAGAAAGACCAAAAATATACGACGTGTGCGTTCAGATAATATTGGTAAAGGATTTTCTTTACCGTCTGCTTCATTTACAGTCATAGTATTGGCCATGCTGTTATTCGGAAAAGATATGGGACGCGAAACAAAAAAATGGATTGAAGAAATAGGTTCTCGGCCACCTGAGCCGGCCAAGACAATAGTTGAAGTAAAAAAAGAAGATTCCACTTCCTTGCAGAACGTTGACCACAAACAAAACAATGGCGATGAAGAGAATAAAATATTCAAAGACCGCATCATAGCAGTAACAGGGTTTGGAAATGTCTTTGATATTATGCTTTCAGGGAAAATTATACACCATCAGGTCGGAGCGGCCGATACTGTCCCACTTGTATCCGGTATAAACTTAAAGCATAAAAAAACAGGGGATTTTATCGACAGCGCAGAGCTCAAGAAACTTAAAGAAGTTCTTACCGTTATAAGAAACACTCATCTTGAAAATGAGTTGTCGGAGGTCATGATTGAGGAGGGGACAGGGTTTTCGATTTATACAAATGGTGGAACTATGGTTAGAATGGATATTAATAATGTGGAAGAAGCTATAAGTAATTATTCTATCATGAAGATCAAAATGCCGGAAAAATTGCAGACCGCCGGGGTACTGGATCTCAGATTCAGAAATACGGCTTATTTAAGGAATTAGTAAAAAGAAAATATTAAAGACGGGAGGCATTATGGAAGAGTTCATTGTAGGCCTGGATATAGGCACCACCAAAATAGGTGTTGTTATAGGCGAAGTCAATGAGGAAGGTCGTCTGAATGTCGTCGGCACCGGGGTAAGTCCTTCCGAGGGGCTTAGCAAGGGTGTTGTCGTGAATATCGCTCAGACTGTTCAGTCGATCAGGAAGGCCGTTGAGGAGGCCGAGTTAATGGCGGGAGTGGAAATTAATTCCGTTTTTGTCGGCGTTGCCGGTGAGCATATTATGTCAATGAGCGCGAAAGGTGATGTCGCCATTGAAGGAGATGAAAAAGAAGTAACAAGAAAGGATATCAGTGCGGTTCTTAAACACGCCCAGGCCCTTTGCCTGCCCCCGGACAGAGAAATAATACACTGTATTCCGGGTTATTATTCGATTGACGGTCAGGAGGGAATAAAAGAACCGATAGGAATGTCCGGAGTAAAGTTGGGGGCTGAAGTTCATCTTGTCCACGGCGCCTCCGCGTCAATAAGAAATATTTATAAAAGTGTAGAGAAAGCGGGACTTGAAATTGAGGAAATCGTTCTTGAATCTCTTGCCTCCAGCTATTCGGTTTTAAAACCGGATGAAAAAGAGCTGGGTACAGCACTGGTTGATATCGGCGGTGGAACCACCGATATAGCGATTTTTTATGAGAACAATATATATCATACAGCCGTCGTACCATTCGGCGGAGAATATGTTACAAAAGATATTTCACACGGTATACGTGCTCCCTACACAGATGCGGAAAACATAAAACGGCGGCACGGAGTAGCGCTCTCGTCACTTGTGGATCAAAATGAATTTATAGAGGTACCGGGTATCGGCGGAAGGGCCAGCCGGGAGGAATCCAAGAAAAAGCTTGCCGGAATAATAGAAGCCCGTATGGAAGAAATTTTTGAATTGTCAAAAAAGGAGATTGAAAAGTCTCAGTATTCAGATACTCTCACCGCCGGGATTGTTCTTTCCGGAGGGGGCATAATGATGGAAGGTACAGCCGAGTTGGCTGAGAAGGTCTTCGGTAGAGAAGTAAGGATCGGAAAGCCGCAAGGCTTCTCCGGATTGAGTGAAGAGGCCGGCAGCCCTGTATTCGCTACAGGAGTCGGTCTTGTTATGTACGGTCTCGAGAAAGTTATTGAAGACGAAGAAGAAGAGCCGGAAACCGGCGGCGGAGGTTTCGGAGGCTATGTTAAAGGGCTTTTCGGAGGGCTGAAGAATTTTAATATCAAGGAGTATTTTTAGAAAAAATCCTATATATCTTTTAACTATAATCCTATGGGGGGATTTATGAATTTAACATTTGATAATGACGCTTTTGAATCAAGAGCAAAAATGAAAGTTATCGGCATAGGCGGTGCCGGAGGAAACGCAGTCAATCGTATGGTTGATGAAGGTTTGAGTGGTGTTGAGTTTATTGCTATCAATACCGATGCCATGGCCCTTGACACAAACAAGGCCCAGACCAGAATTCAAATTGGAGAAAAGGTCACGAAGGGCCTTGGCGCTGGCGCCGACCCGAAAATGGGGCGTATGGCTATTGAGGAAGATAAAAACCACATAGCCTCTAAACTTGAGGGTGCCGACATGGTTTTTGTTACCGCCGGAATGGGCGGAGGAACCGGAACAGGTGCGGCACCGATAGTCGCGGATATAGCACAGGATATGGGAATACTCACCGTAGGTATAGTAACTACCCCTTTTATGTTTGAGGGAAGAGTACGTTCAAGAAATGCTGTTAAAGGCATTGAGGAACTTCGAAAATCCGTTGATACTATTATTGTTATTCCCAACCAGAAGCTGCTGAATATTGTTGACAAGAATAAATCTCTCGAAGAGTCATTTAGAATCGCAGACAGTATATTGTATCACGCCACCCGGGGGATTTCAGATCTTATAAGTGTACCCGGAATTGTAAATATCGATTTCGCGGATGCACGCACGATAATGAAAGGAATGGGAGACGCGCTTATAGGTACCGGAGAAGCCCAGGGTGATGACAGAGGTAAAAGGGCCGCAGAACTTGCCATAAAAAGTCCTCTTCTCGAAGAAATAGACATAACGGGAGCAGAGGGAGTTCTGATAAACATTACCGGTGGCGAAAACCTGAGCCTGCATGATGTTCAGGATGCCACTGAAATTATTAATGACGCGGTAGGGGAAGATTCCGAAACAAATGTTATTTTCGGGGCGGTTAATGACTCTGAAATGAAGGATGATATTCGTGTTACCGTAATCGCCACGGGTTTTAATAAAGTGGACCGTATTCTTATGAGCCGGAATGCGGAGGCGGAAAAGAGTATAGCCGCTAAAATAAACCCGGTATCCAAGGAAAACAGAGCTGTTAAAGAAGAAAGTAAAATTGAGGTTAGAAGAGACAGGCAAAAAGTAAAGCATGAAGAGGTCTTGAATAAGAATGAAGCCGAAGAAGAGGAATTCAGCCTCTCGAATATTAGAGACGATCTCAAAAAGGCAGAAGAACTTTTAAATAGCGGTGAAAGGCAAGAGAAAAAGGAAAAATACTCTGAAAGCGTTTCAAAACCTTTTGGTATTTTCGATGATGATTCCGACAGCGTTTTTTCAGAGATCCTTGAAGAAAGAAAACTTGCGAGGCAGAAGGCCGCGGAGCAAAAGACCGCGGAAAGAATTGCTGAAGAGGCAAAGCGTCGGACGCAGTCGGAGATGAATCGCGCAGATGAGTCCGAAGAAAGAAGGAGGCTGTTAGAAGCAGAAGGCAGACAAAAAAAGATTGAAAGTTCTTCTGAAGCGGATGGAAATGAAAAAGCGAGAGAAAAATATACCGAGGAACTCGTTTATATTGATGATAAGAGGATATCAATAAACGATACTGATCCGGAGGATAAGGAAATTCCTGCATTCCTCAGAAAGTACTATTAATAGATTTGTTATTTAATGTGGCCCGCCCCGGATTTTAGAAAAGAAAGAATCGGGGGCGGGATATAAACGGAAGGTAAGAAATGCTTATTATAAATTGTAAAAGAAAAGGGACTATAGATAACTCTGAATGTTATGAATGTTTCAGCGCAAAAATGTGCAGAGAATATAAGACCAGAGTACTATGCAAGAAAGAAAATGTCCTGGAACAGTTTCATTCAGAGGAAAACGGTCAACTCACCTGCATGGGTCATGAGCAGCACTCCCGGGTTGGGTGAGTACATAGCCGATTACATTGTGGAAAAACTTTCCGCACTGGTCTATTATGCTCTGATTCCTGCCGGCAGCGTCTCCGTATAGTTTATTGGCATCGCTTATTCCTCTCATAACTGCGGCTTCTTCTGTATACAGAACAGCAAGTCTGTTATTCAGGTGCCATCCGAAAGCCCCTCGCCCGTAAGGCCTCTCGTCCCAATGCTGGGAATTTTTATTGATGTTCCCAAGAGGCACTCCCGATAATTTCCAGACGCTTTTGAATACCTCATGGTTTTCATCAAGCTTCCGCAGTTTGTCTACTCTGAAGGGCATGGTCTGCTGAAAAAGCCCTGAACGCATCTGGCAGAAATACCATCCGCTTTCGACCGGCTCTCCGCTGTTGTTCTTGCATTCCCACCTTAGAGCGGCACTTTTGTCGAAATATGTTCCCGCTTCGACATTCTCTTTTTTATAATTTTTAACCAGGAGACCGAGACGGTTGTAAATGTTTATTTCAATATTGCTCTTGTCTGAAATTGATATTGGAATATAAACATCAGGATGTCCGGGATTTGGAAACGGTGACTCCAGGTTATATCCGGGTATATCCGAATCATCTTCATTTAATTTCTTAAATGTTCTTCTTTCCACATTGCTCATTATGTCAGGTTGATCGAAGGACATCACATGATAAATAAATTTCCGCATATTTTCGGGAACTTCTATCCAGCCCCAGCCGGGCTCATCAACCCATATAAAACCGCCGTTTTTAATGTAGTGTCTTATAAGGGCAAGGTTTTCATTAGCGAGCGGAGAGAACATTACCGCGGTGTACAGAATCAAAGGTGATTGAAGCATTCGGGATTGTCTGTAAAAGGTATAAACTGGTTTAACGGTTTTTAAAAGAGAGGTTTCGCTTTGCTGAGGTGATAGAGAGCGTACTGCCTCAATAGACATTATGATTCCTTCTTTGCGCCAGTCTCTCAGATTATTCCTGCGGGACAGAGTATCCATCGCTTTATCCGGTGCCATTTCGCTGATATCCACAAAGTATTTTTTTTCAATATAATCGAAAAAGCTGTTACGTGTCCGGACTATCATTTTCTGTTTTCCGCTTATGCGGTCTGTAAAAATTTTATCGATAGCATCCGACAATCGGTTTTTCGCTAAAAGTTCATAGTCGTCTCCGAGCCCCTCCGTGCTTTTAGGGCCTCTTTCCTGAATATCCTCGACCCAGTCGGAGTATGTCGTCTTTAAATCCATTGTTCTTGTTGATTTGGAAATTTTTATGGTTGTGTTCTCATTGAGCCAGCTTCTGGCGGAAGGAATTATCTTTTCACTGATAATAACAGCGTCCCACTCATCTCTTTTTGTATTACCCGACCAGGGCGCAATAAATTGTCCCGGAGTCTCCAGCGTGGTCAAATGAAGTTTTGCCCGCATTCTTTTCCCGTGTCCGGCCACACTGACCTTCTTGTTTGAGCCTATGCCGAGATCAAGCCCCTGCATAAGGTTTCCGAGGCTTAGCGTCATCTGTTCGTCTTCTATATCATAACTTCCGAAATCTATGTCGGCGGCCAGGTCCTCGAAACCGCCGCCTTCGTCCATTCCGGAAAAAAGATCCAGTTCGAATTCCGGTTTTACATCGAGCTTCAGATCAGTGTTTACCTTAAAGGCTACATCAATTTTGGGTTGCTCCAGGTTGACCTTGGGTGCTTTGACTTTTGGGGGTTTCGGGGGGGGCGGATTACGCGCTTCCTGCATTTTTGCAACGTAGTCCTGGTACATCTGTTCACCTTTTACTTCCCAGAATATCCATCCGACTACTACATTTACGGCCAGGGCGATAAGGACTGATATCATCAGTGATTTTTTATTAGTTCTCTGGACTAGTGCCATTTATTGAAAACTCCTGTTTTCATTAGTGTTACTAATTAAGTCTAATCACGGCAAAGACCGTATAAGGTAATATATATATAAGCGGGTTTTTTATTCAAGGAAAAAGAGCCTGCGTGGAGTACGGCTGAATCAAATACTCAAGGTTTTTTTAACGGACTCAAGCTTTGCTTTTATTTGAGAATCCTGATCTATAAGCGCTTCTGCTTTTCTTGATGAATGGATTACGGTGCTGTGGTTTTTCCCAAAATAAAGGCCTATTGTTTCAAGGGCGCAATGAGTGTAGTTTCTCGCCAGATACATACAGATTTGTCTTGGAATAATTACATTCTTACATCTTGAGGCTGCTTTGATCTTTGTTTCCGATATGTCGAATTCGGAAGCGACGGTCTTTATTATTTTATCAAGGGTAAGACGGTTGTCTTTTGCAGGAACAAGCTCTCCAAGCATTTCCCTGATATTTTCTATAGTAATGTTTGTTCCGAGTATTGTGGTAATGGCAATTATACGGTTGAGAATACCTTCGAGTTCTCTTATGTGAGAGGTGCAGTGTTCGGCAATAAACTCAAGAACATCTCCGGGAAGTTCCACTCCGTCGGACTCCGCTTTTGTTTTGAGAATAGCCATCCGTGTTTCAAAAGACGGAAGTTTTATGTCAACCGTAAGTCCTCCGGAAAACCGGCTTAAAAGCGTTTCATGCATTCCCCGGATCTTTTCCGGCGGGCGGTCACAGGTTATGACTATCTGTTTTTTCATATTCATGAGGTGATTGAATATTTTATAGAATTCTTCCTGTGTGCGGTCTTTATCTGCGAGGATATGAATGTCGTCCAGAAGTAAAAGGTCTATATTTCGGTATTCATTGTAAAACTCACTGGATTTCCTTTTTTTTAGCACAAAATCTACATACCTGATGAGAAATTCCTGGGCGGAAATGTATTTTATTCTGTGTACCGTCTCATTGTCTTTTGCGAAATTGCCTATTGCGTTCAGAAGGTGGGTCTTACCGAGACCGGTTCCACCGTATATCACAAGGGGGTTGAAGTTTGTTCCGCCGGGATGCTCGGCGACAGCGAGCGAAGAAGCATATGCCATGCGGTTAGAGTCGCCGGAAATAAAATTCTCAAAAGTATATGAGGGGTTAAGATCCGGAAGGTCCGGGCGTCTGCGTGTATCCTTTTCAGACTGCCTTCCCCTTGAAATCTTTTCAACAATGGAGTCGTCGTCAACCGGAACTGGGCATTTTCCGGAAGGATCTTTTTCTTCCGGAGGCAGAATGCTGTTGTCTATATCGAAAATAATTTTTAAATCATTTCTGCCAAGTGCTTCTGAAAGAGAATCGGAGAGAGGATTTATGAAATTTGACGAGATGAATTGCTGAATAATGGTATTCGCAACCGCGATAGTGACAGTCCTGCCCTTAACAGACTTTATTCTTGCGAGCCTGAACCATGATTCCGTAGCTGAGTCGCCTATTTTAATGCTTATTAGCTTTAATGACTCTTTCCATTTTTTGGTTTCATATGATTCTGAAGATTCGGGGAAATGCTGGCTTGCTAACAAATTATCAACATTCATTCTTTGTTTTACCCGTTATATGTAAGTTCTTGAATAACAATGCAAAAAGTAAAATTAAAAAAAGAACGTAATTGTATCGACATGCTGTAAGTCTTTTGTAAACATTGGCTTATATAAAATAAACCCTCGTTTGCAAGAAATGGTGGAAATTTCCTGTAATCCGGCTATATGTTTTCAAAGAAGTCGATCAGGGATTTTCTCAACAAGTTATCAACATGTTGTGCGTTCTTCATTCGAAAAGTAATATACCTAACGAGGAAATAAATGTCAAGAGGATTTTAAGAATTCTCCAGTTTTTTTTCAACTGCCCGTTTTTCAGGAACCCCCGAGCAGTTTAAGCATATTATTTCTGCTTATGTTCCTGAAATTTTTCATCGCCTGGATGTTTGTCTGCTGTAATATGCTTTGCCTCGTTTGTTCCGCGACTCCTTCAGCAAAATCCAGATCACGAATAGCCGATTCGGCTTCCTGTGTTCTTGCTTCAGATGTTAACAGGTTGTTATATGTGTGTTCAAGCATATTTATCTGAGCCCCCTGCGATGTCCTGCCTGAGCTTACAGAGGAAATAGCCGAGTCTATTGCACCTACAGCGGCCGCGGCTCCGGCTGAAGAAGAGATATCGGTCCCGGTTATTCCAAGCGCATCGGCCGTGAAATCAGCTCCCTCAAGGTTGACGCTCTCACCGTTGGCCCCCACTGCAACACGGCCGGAGCCGTCGGCAAGTGGTGCCGAGCCGTCGGCATTCGGCTGGCCGTTAAAGTTTGATGTTTCGGCTATTCTTGTTATTTCCTCATTTAGGTTCTGGTATTCTGTATTGAGAGCATCGCGCTGTTGCTGGTTCATTGTTCCGTTTGATGCCTGAATAGCCAGTTCCCGCTGGCGCTGCAGCATGGAGTGGACCTCATTGCCTGTCCCTTCCGAAATATTAAGGGAAGACGAAGCCATTGCGGTATTGTTCCTCGCGGCTCCAAAGCCCCTGATCTGAGACCTCAGGGCTTCGGAAACACCGAGACCGGCGGCGTCATCTGATGCGCGGTTTATTCTGAGGCCGGTGCTTAATTTTTCGAAAATTCCGGAAAGTTTTCTGCTTCTTTTTTGTGTTATTTTTACAAATGCAGAAGATGGAAGTTTGCTGATATTCATAATATACCTCAAATCATTAAGTTACAAGTCCAGTCATCCATGACTTGAGAAACTTCTTCCCTGAATTGAGGCGGAAGCACAACGCTCCCTCTTACCTTATCGGCATAAAACGGCGGGGACTTTAATTTTTTTTATTTTTTTTTTAATCAAAGCCGGGGTAAATAGTATCCTTTATTTAATTATAGTTAATTCAGGTTTAAGTTTCAATAATACGGGAGACGCAAGCCAATGAAGTTTCTTCATTTTTCAGATATTCATTACGGAAATCTTTGTTTTTTTCTCCCAGAGCTCCTGGGTAAGCGTGCTCTTGGCATGGCAAACTATTATTTCAACAGAAGAAAAAAATACAATCAATCCGTTCTCTCCGCAATTTTTAACACCGAAGAATTTAAAGGCCTTGACGCGGCCGTCTTTACAGGCGATATTACTTCAACTGCTCTTCACTCCGAATTTTCTGATTCTCGTTTTTTTTTCAGGAAAATAAAAGACTTTGTCCCAAAACTTTTAATGATACCGGGAAATCACGATAATTATGAAAAGAGAGCTTTTAGAGAAAATCGTTATTTCAGATATATGGATGAGTTTGGGCCGGGCACTCCGGAAGGTTTCCCCTGTTTATTCAGTACAGCAGATGCTGATTTTATTTTATTTAATTCTTCGGCTCCGGCCGGATGGACCCGGGCCGACGGTTTTGTCGGTGAGAGAGCATTTAAAAAGGCGCGCCGGATTTTAGAACAAAGAGAAAATGAAAGACCGCTTGTTATACTGAATCATTTCCCGGCAGAATATCCGGGAGACTCCCGGTTCGGAGAAAAAAGAAGGATGCGCGATCTTTCGGAAATGAGAGCTTTTGTTGAAGACTCCGGATGTGTGCTTTATCTTCACGGGCATGAACACAGGCCATGGATTATTGATAAAGGGGGAGTGCGTTATGCTGATGCCGGGAGCGCAACCATGATGTCCTGCCCCAGTTGTTTGCTCCATGAGATAAAAGCCTCGGGCGAGTTACGCTCCGAGGTCTTCATTTATGATATCGACTCAAACAGGTGGATTGCCGAAAAACCGGATAGATTTATTTACAGGAGCTGAACTTTCAATATTAGAAAAAACCGAATTTCTTTTTTTCTTTTTCTTCGGCTTTTTCAAAGTCCTGTAAAGAAAAATAGATTGCAGCGGTCTTGTATAATCCTGTGACTTCGAGAGCCGAATGGACAGTCTGGTTTTGGGTTATTATAACAAACTTTCCTTTTCTGCCTAATATCCGGGCGGCGTTTACAAAGACTGAGATACCTCCGCTATTGAGATAGCTGCATCCGGAGATATCGAGTATGATTTTTTTCGCCCCTTTTGCAACTGAGTCCCTCAGCGTCTCGCTGATCATTTCGCGGTTCTGCTCTAGTATTCTGTTGTATTCCCGGAATGCCAGATTTGCCCCTTGGGTTTTTGCGCCGGGCTCAATTCTGAGCAGTTTCCAGTCTCTGCCGTAATCCTCAAGTTTTAATCCGGTTTTCAATGATTCCCCCTTTTTTATGTTGTCGCCTCCCGCTAAAAGATAGAATTTTTCAGGTTTTGATCCCAGTCTTTTCTACAAAAGTGAGCGCGAAAAAGTTTTAAGAAAATGGTATTTACTTTATTATCAGATGTTAAATTAATATATATTTTGTAGCTGAGGCTGTAATTGGCGTCTTTGAGGCGTTGTCTTCAGATTAAGGTTTTTGGTTCTCCTATGCAGGCTCTGCATTTTATATTGGCCGGCAGGCTCATTGCGGTGTTGTCTCTTATCGCAATGCTCCGGACTGTGCTTCGCGGGCCTCTCGACCGGAAAAAAGAAGGCGTTCTTGTCTATGCCGCCCTGTTTGTTCTGGTTATAGGGGATTTTTTGATTTTTGTCAGAGGGCTTTACAGTACCGGCTTTTATGATACGGCTTTTCCGTTTCTGTATTTTTACGAGGCAGCGCTCATTCTTCTTTTATCTTTTGCCGCCCGCGCCGACGAATATATTAAACAAAAAATCTCTTTTTTAAAACCGGGTATCGGGCATGGTGTTTTTCTGGCGATTCCTGTGATTTTTTATTTTGCGCTTTCAAATGCGGGGATAGCCCGCGCAGTTCTCAGTTTTTATAATGTAGCTCTTCTACTTTTTCTCGTGGGTATCGGCTTCTCAAGAATCTCAGGCTATCTAACACCCATACCGGTAATTTTGTTTTCTCTTTCTTCAGTACTTTATATATCCGGCCTTGTAAAAAGATTTGATCCTGGATATGAAGGAGAATTTTCTCTCCTTTATATCATTACCATGATTTCCGGTTTTGCATCGGTTATCTCTCTTGTCAGGAATCAGGAATATGAACGCAAGCTGGAAAACTCCAAGCGCGAGCTTGAGGTTATAAATAAAATAACGCGCAGGCTTAATTCTGTTTTCGAGCTTGATACCCTTCTTGACAAATCAATTGACTATATAACAGGGTTTCTGAAAGCCAAGTCCGCGGCGATTTACCTGAAAGGAAGACGGGACTTTCTGGAAGCCAGAGCGGTGCGGGGAATGTTTCCTCCTGTTGAAAGACTTTCCGCCTACACCGCCACGAAAAGCGATTTCCTGCACCGCGCCATTAAACAAAAGAAAGTAAAAGTGGGGGAGGGCATTATCGGCAGGGTTTTCGAGACCGGTGAGGCTGTTATTAGAACCGATGTTCTGGGGGATAAGACTTTTTTGCAAACACTTCCTGAAGTTATAATGGTCAATACATATATGGTTATGCCCCTAAAACGGGAGGGTGAGACCTACGGCGTTGTTATGGTGGTCAATAAAGGAAGTCATGAGAATTTTTCGGATGAGGACTTTTCTTTCATGTCTGTCGTTATCGAACAGGTTTCTCTCGCTATATACAACAGTATTTTATTCGGTGAAATGCAGCAGAAAAAAGAAGCCGAGGCGGACCTCAAGGCCGCGAGTCAGATTCAGCGGTCTCTTATACCGGCTGAGCCTCCGAGTATCCCTTCTCTTGATATCAGTTCTTTTTATTTGCCGGCAAAGACTATCGGAGGGGATTTTTATGATTTCTTTGAAGTAAATGAAACTTCTCTCGGGGTCATGATGGCGGATGTTTCCGGTAAAGGTACACCGGGCGCCATGGTAATGAGCATTTTTAAAACAATGACAAGGATGCTTGTCGGCGGAAGAACTTCTTCGAGTGATGTTATAAGGACGCTTAATGAAAGCATTCCCCGCGAAATTGAAGAAAAGAGTATGTTTGTAACAGCATGTTATATGATTATCGATTTCAACCGCAAATCGGTGAATTTTACAAGGGCAGGGCATAATCCGCTTTTTATTTACCGGTCTGCAGAAGCGAAAATAGAAGCTTATCGCCCCAAGGGTATAGCTCTCGGAATGATTAAGGGTGACGTTTTTGTTTCCAATACAGAAGAACAGGAAATTGTTCTTGCACCAGGTGACAAAATATTTCTCTACACAGACGGTCTTACCGAAGAGTTCAACGAAAGCGGAGAACTGTACGGAGAAGAAAGACTCATTGAATTTTTAACCGCCAACAGCCGCAGATCATCCGGAGAAATTATTGAGCTCCTTGTTGATTCGCTAAAGGAATTCAGAGGCGAGAATCTTCAACACGACGATACAGCAATTATTTCTATCGGATTCAGGTAACCGCCGCCATACCCTCGAAAATTTTGTTGTGATTTCCCCGTGAAAAAAATTATATAGTATATCTGCAATTCATATGAAAAAAATCACTCTATAACCGAGGTTCTAAATATGCCGATTATCGCAAAAATAGGAAGGAAGAAACCCGAAACAATCATTCTGATTTCTGTAATATATCTGGTACTTTGCCTCGGGGCTCTGACCATGATATATCCGTATCTTATAATGATAGCCTCGACATTCTGCAGTCCGGCCGATGTTTCGGAGTACAGGCTTGTCCCGAAATATATGTATTCGGATGAGGCCCTCTACAGAAAATTTCTTCCTCTGCGTTATTCGGGCTCAAACCCCAATACTCAAACCGAACTTTATAAAGCGATTTATCCCGAAAGCAATCCTGTTTTTTTCCGTTCTTTTGAGACCGGCGTTAATATGCCGGAGAATATGTCCAAAGAAGATCCGGCGGTAAAGCAAAGAGCTTCTGATTTTATTGAATTTGGGCCGACCCTTCCCAAGGAGTTTTTTGGTCTGGCCAATGTCGGTATTTCGGTTTTTTACGGTCCCTTCGGGCCCGGTACGGATCTTTGGGTTGACTATCTGAAATCAAGGTATAATTCTCTGCGCACAGTAACCGACGAGTTTAACTATGTATATGAATATTGGGTTGACATCAAACATCCCTATGACCGCCCGGACAAGCCGGACTGGATAAAACAGGATAATCCCATACAGGATGCTTACGAGGACTTTAAAGTTGAGGTGCTAAAGAAGAAGCCGCGTTTTATAAAAATATATCCTGTTGAGTATAACTTTCATAAATATCTATCCATGAAATTTAAAGGTGATGTCGAAAACCTTAATCAGGAAATGGGATATTCACCGGGGGAGGGCTTTGCCGCTTTTAAAGAAGTAAGACTTACTGAGACAGCACCTGCACATCCCGTTCTTGCATCTGTTTGGGAAAAATATGTGAAATCCGGCAGTCACCCGGTTACCTATTATGACCATGAAAAGCTTGACCTGCAGACAAACATAACCGTGAGCTTTTTTGAAGCTCTTGATGATAAGTCGGTATCCGATCTTTCTCTCCGGGTCACCGAAAGGATATGGAACCGTTTTGTCGAAAAAAAATATGCTGGCAATGAAGAGGAGTTTAAAAAGACCTATCTTCCCGATATGAAAGAGTCTGTCATTAACCAAAAGGTCTCGGCTCTCAAAGAAATATACGGGGATAAAGCCAATGTGTTCTGGCTCGCAAAGATGCCCTACAGGGAGACGGAATTCATGGAATTCCATAGGATGAAAGACAAAGGCGGTCTCCGGAAATTTTTTGTCACCGGAAATTATGAGTCGATGATTAATTTCTTTTTTCTTAACGGACGTGCTCTATTCAATACTCTTATCCTTATCTCCATACAAATATTTATTTATCTGACAGTAAATCCGCTGGCCGCTTTTGCCTTGAGCCGGTATAAACTTACATATACCAATTATTTGCTTCTGTATCTCTTAGCGACAATGGCTTTTCCGCCTGTTGTAACAATGATACCCCGTTTTCTTCTTATAAAGAAATTGGGCCTTTTAAATACATACGGTGCTGTTGTTTTTCCGTATGTAGCCAACGGATACGCGATATTCCTTCTTAAAGGTTTTTTTGACGCGCTTCCGAAAGAATTGTACGAGGCGGCCGAGATAGACGGTGCCAGTAAACTGAACAGCTTCTACAATATTACCTTTCAGCTCAGCAAGCCTATATTCGCCATTAATATGCTGAATGCTTTTAATGTGGCATACAACGGATGGATGTGGGCATTCGTCCTTTGTCCGGATAAAGAACTCTGGACGCTTATGGTTCACGTTTACGATTATCTTCAGGGGACTTCGGGAGTAGCAATGCTTCCTCTTTCCATGACAGTACTTGTACTGGCTTCTCTTCCGACACTTTGTGTCTTCCTGTTCGCGCAGAATGTAATACTTAAGGGAATTATCTTACCATCATTCAAGGGGTAGTTAATATATGACTTCAGAAAGACTCAGATTAGTAATTATCGCGGCAATTGTATTTGTTTTTCTGCCTTGGTTTATTACACACAGACTCGCGCGTGACGCGCAGGCCAGACAGATTACAGAGGGTAAGTCTGTTATACGGAATTACGCGTTTCTTACCAAGGTTCCGAGAACCGAATCGCATCTTGTCCAGAACGAGACTATACAGGCTTTTCTTACCAAAGAGGAGAACAAGGATATTATCCTGAAGAATTTCACCCAGCTTACGGTCAGGGGACAGGGTGAGGGTTCAAGGATAATTATGGCTATGGCTGCCGATATGGCTCCGCATGTGCTTGAGGAGGGCGGAGAGTCAATAAAAAAGTACATTAGAGAAAAATTCGTTATGCCCATACCGCAAAGATATCTTGAAAGATGGTTCGAAGGTGGCATGTCGGATGTCCCGGATTATGAGGAAAAAATAGAAAAATATCTCAGGGAGAAAAAGCTGCTCGGTAAAACTATGAACCGTGAGCAACAGATAGATTTTAATATGTTCAGGCTCTCACTTTTGAT
>CAYNYI010000040.1:0-24504 GCA_964401455.1 uncultured Fibrobacterota bacterium | reverse complement strand
GGCCAGTCTTATTGCCAGCATTTCTCCCGCCATAAAAAGGTGACGCAGATAAGCTATCGAGTAGTTTCTGCAGCAGTAACAGCCACATTCTTTATCAAGAGGTTCGCTGAATTTATCCGCCCAGCACGCTTTTTTGAAGATTTTTCTGCCCTCCGATGTGAATGCTGTGGCATGGCGCGCGTTTCTTGTCGGCATTACGCAGTCGAACATGTCAACTCCTCTCGAAACCATCTCCAGAAGGTCAGCCGGAGTACCGATACCCATCGCATAGCGCGGTTTTTCTTTTGGCAGGATGTCTGTACAGACCTCTGTTATTCTGTAAATATCCTCTCGCGGTTCTCCGACAGAGAGGCCGCCGATCGCTATTCCCGGAGAATCGAACTCCGACATGAATTCGGCGCTTTCTCTGCGTAGATCATCAAATACACTGCCCTGAACAATAGGGAAAAGCGCCTGCTCATAGCCGTGATACGGGCGTTTTTTTCTTATTTCGTCGAAACATATCTCGGCCCACTCATGAGTCAGTCTCATAGAGGCAGCGGCGGTTTTTTTATCCACCGGGTAGGAAGTGCATTCGTCAAATGCCATTATTATATCTGCGCCTATTTTCATTTGGGTGTCGATTACCCCGGCGGGTGTAAAAGTATGCCTGGAACCGTCAAGGTGCGACTGAAAAGTCACGCCGTTCTTTCTTACTTTGCTTATGTCCCGCAGGCTGAATACCTGAAATCCTCCGCTGTCTGTAAGCATGGGGCGGTTCCAGCCGGTGAATTTTTGAAGACCGCCAGCTTCTTTTATCAGGTCGGCGCCGGGTCTAAGGTACAAGTGGTATGTGTTTCCCAACACAATTTCGGCCCTGGATGCGTCAAGGTCGTCATTGCCCATGTTTTTTACGGAAGCCTGTGTCCCGACGGGCATAAAAACCGGGGTGCGGATTTTTCCGTGCGGTGTTGAGAAAATACCTGTACGTGCTTTTGAATGGTTATCTTCGGTTTTTATTTTAAATTCAAACATGGCTTTTTAGATGGTAGTTTATAATGTTAACATTTCCTGTTACAGGATAAGGCACAAATATAATTTATTTCACCGGAGCATCTTTCTCAAAGTTTGCGGGAATAAAAACTTGACTATCTTTATTGAGGGTATTTATTTTCTACTTTATGGTAAATTTTTATCCCGCAGAATTCGTTTGTAATTATAATCCAAGATAATCCGGAGGAAAAATGGAGAGGTTCAGTACAGCACTCCTTATAGGTTTTTTCATTATTGCCGTACCGTTCGGTGTTATGGCGCAGTCTTCACTTCAGTCGGAATTTGTAGAAGAAGAAGACTTCTATCTTAACTACGGGGACCATGAGCACGACCGGCAGGACCTCGAAAGAGAAAAGATTACTTACTACGATATATTCGGAGAACGCATTACGAGCGGTTATATGGCATACTCTCTTGAAAGCAGGAAAGAGTCTGTCAGCAATGATTATCAGACGGATACAACAATAAGCGCCATAAACTCGAGTATGCAGACTTCAAAATTTTATGAGACTTTTAATAATCTCATCATAACCAATGACGCTATAGGACGAACTAGAACCAAGCTCCTAATAGGTAATCAGATTGAGACCCGATTTTCCCCCCTTACATTCAATAAGAAAAATTTTGAGGGCATAAGATGGGATATTTTTGCGCCTTCGGTTAAGTTTACAACTATGTTCTCGCGTACAGATCCGTCTTTTCTCTCAAGGAGTAATTATTCAGGACGTGCGGTTGTAAGTATGAATGATACAAATATAGCTTATCAGGGGGCCGTCGAAGGTCAGGTCCCCGTCAGTGAGGATAACCTGAATCAGTATTTTGACAGCGATAAGCCGAACGGAGAAAATGACAACCGCGGCTGGCTTCTCGGTTACGGTGAAACCTCCGGAGATTATAATCTCGGAGATGTTGACTATACAAATAAATCGCCTTACGGTGATTATGATATACTTTGGGCTTTTCACGGCCAGAATAATATCGCGAATAAAATGGATGTCGGTTTCAGCTTTATAAATCATCATATAAGCGATATTTCCAAAGGAGAGCAGTTCGGCGGAAATGTTCCTGATGATTTCAGGCCTTCTGAGGTTCACTTTGAGGTGTACGACCTGACTCCCGGAATAACCTCTGATGCCGGTGCAATGCTTAACTCATTTAATGTAAGTCTTAACGGTGTTGACTGCGGCGGTCCTACAAGTATGTATCTTGTTACAGAGGGCGGCCCGGTACCGACTTCAACAATGAAGCAGGAAGTCTCCGGCGAAGAACAGGTAATGACTGTGATTTTCAATATCGACCGCCTTGCCGAAAAAAACGGCCTTGATACCGCGGATCTTCGCTCTATAGATTTTACATACGGAGTAAAAGGAAACTATATGGTATTTGTTTCTACGGAAAAGCAAATACCGGTTATGGTGGCTTCTTATAATCAGGGGGAAAGGGTTGATCCCATAACAAGAAACATGGATGAAATGCTCAGTACGGTAAATGTGGCAGATCCTTCAACCAATTATCTGGATGCTCATGCAACTTCCGGGAGCGATTTCAAACAGAAATCCATGACATATTACGGTGATTATATTTCTAAAGCAAGCCGCGTTATAAGTCATCGGGACTATAACGCCATGAATGTGAAGGTCCATTCTTATTCCTATCAGGTAAATAAGGCTTCCATGACAGCCGGACTCGATTTTAACGGTGAAGTAGCCGGTATCGATGTTTCCGGTGAATTCAGTCTTAACAGAAAGACTTATGAAATGCCCGGGAGAGGCGGAGGAGACGATAAAGACCCGGTTTACAGCAAAGGCGCGTATCTTACCCTTTCCAAAGATTTCGAAATTAATAAAATGAAGCTTAAACTGAAAATGAACGGATACAGGCTCGATCCTCAGTATGATCCCGGGCTGAATACCTATAAAGTCAGCAGTTATTTTTCCAAAACCTCATTTATGGAAAATTCGGAAGATTATCCCGATTATGTTTATCAGCCTGTTTATATGAGCGGTAACTATAACATGATTGATGACAATGATGACCGCGATAACCGTATTGAGTCGGACAGGCCGGTTTATCCTTATCTCGATTCTGACGGTAAAAATTACAATATGTCCGGAAATCTTTTACCCGGGCGTGTTATTGCGGGCGGCAGGAATGACGGCTTTCTTGATTTGCCGGGCGGGCACATGATGGTTTATGGCGATGTGAACGGGGTTATTTCAGACAGACTCGACAGGAACCGGAACGGAATACTTGACTATAAAGAAGACTTTTTGCTTTTTGATGCGGATCCGCCGGTTTTTGAGCTTGGCTATGATATGAACAATAACGGTCTTTCGGATTTTGAGGATGACGATATATTGCCTGATTATCCCGGGTTTATAAGGCCTGTTTATACTCTAACCTCAAACGGTTTTGTTACTCAGGGTATCCAGGGTGTCAGGGTAAGTGCCGAGACCCAGATAACCCCAAGCATTTCAACCGACTTATCTATGCTTTATGAAAGAGCGGTGGACCTTGATTTTGATCGGGATACAGAAGAAACTTTCGAGGCGGGAGATCCGTCTAATCTGGGTGTTACCGCCAAGGCCGAAATGGATGTTATAAAAAGAAGCCGCGGGATTCAGTATTATTTCGGCGACGAAGTTAAATTTGTTAAAGATAATATCCGAAACGACGGCGTAGTCTCTTTTCCCGCACTTCTTGAAGATGTTGATATCAGCTATTATTATAGAACCGATCCGATGAATTTCAGAAACTCCCTGATTAATAATTTTGTCTCCGAGATAACCTACAGAGAAAGAAAGCTGATGGTTAATGCCAAGGCTCTTCTCGGGGTGCAGAAAAACATGGCTATCGATAATGGGAATAAACTTTTTCTTAAAACAATAGCTTATCCCCTTGATGACGAATTTGATGCGGTTTACTACAATAAATATGAGCCGTTCGACGCAAACCTGCTTTTGAACAGCCATTTTATATTCCGCACAAGATATGATATTAATTTTGCTTTTGACGAGACTATGTGGTACAGCAGACCGCTTAATCTTCTGAATAACCTGAAAATAATTCCACAGTATAAATTTTCTTATGAGAAATCCAGCAGTCAGATTGAGGATCCAAGAATTTCATACCGCCCGGGCATGACTAATGAGCAGATTATAAATGCGCGCATAAACTGGTGGAGCTATTCCGAGCAGAATTCAGATGATCTCTTAAGCGTCCCCATACTCAGGTTTGAGTACAAAATAGGGGAAAGAACATACCTGGAATTCGGTCGTCAGTGGTACAGGGAAATCGACCGTATGCTTGGAGAGAATTGTCATCAGAGAAACACAACATCCATACAGGTTGTCTCAAAAGGAAGCGTGGACGGTCAGCACATAAGCGTAATATTCGGTTATAAGAGGCTTTCAAAGGACTATGATTTTAACACAGAGGCGCATCCCATATATAGTTATGGCGAAGATTATGACAAAAGCACCTCAAATCTTTTTGTAAAAATATATGCTGGTGATTAATAGCATACATAAAGGAGAATGTAATGCGGAAAATCTTTAATATCTTTCTTTTGTTAGCTTTTACGGCGGTTGTTCTGCCGCTTTACGGAGGAAATTCTAACGCTGCTCTTAAATCCGCTCTTGTTCCCGGTATGGGGCAGCTTGGTGAAGGCTATCAGTTCAAAGGGCTTGGATTTATGGGCGCTTTTTTTCTCTCTGCTCATAGCGTTTTTGATGCATATGGCCGGGAGTCTGCGGCAGCCCGTGAGTCTGTTGTTTTGTCTGAGAAGTTTTATTCGGAATCTTCAAGGGAAATGCAGCAGAGCATACTTCCCGAATGGAGGGCAGCAGAGGAAAGGGCTGATGATGAGAAGACTCGGAAAATGGTTTTTATTGGAGTAAGCGGAGCTCTATGGGCGGCATCGATAGCCGATGCTTATCTGTTTACTGTCCCCGCTGATGAAAGCGTTTCTGCCGCACCGGCGGCCGGCCTTGCTTTCAGTCCGGCGCCTGACGGGGGATTTCTTAAGCTTTTTAGGTCTTTTTAATACAGCTTTTTTTGTGAGAAGGTTATACTTTAAATGAATTTGGGACCTTTAAAAAAACTCTTGTTTACTTTCCCGGTGTTGCTTCTTACCTTCGCCGTTTTTATGTCAGGTTGTTCTCTTGAACCCGAATCACCTGAAAGTATGGATGTTGACGGCAACGGTCTCAATATTGACAGTCTCTCATACGATGAGGACGGCAACAAACTCCATTTTACAATCTCAAGGAAAGGCAGTTGGCAGGATTTTGATACTTTCGGCATAAAGGTCGCGGCTTACCCCTCGGATTCGCCCGAAGATCCGTCAAAGCTTCTTGACCGTGAGATCTATCCGCTTACAGAATTTCCGGTTTCGGATTCGATAGTTCCCCCTAATGCCTCGGGCAGTCTTTATTTTGCCGCGGCTTCTTTTATTATCAAAAACGGTGATACTACGTTCGGAGTCATAGAAAAAAAAGCATTTGCGGTTACTGGAGCTGTGGCCCTAAAGCCCGGCATTATAAGCGGCAACGGTGATTCAACTTCACTTAAAACCGTGTATTTTAATTTTGGAAGCGGCTTCGATGTTTCCGGATACGAAGCTGTCGCGGTTATTGATACCAATATTAACATATCGGAACGAAACCTGGATTCAGTTGTGTTTTCCGATACTTCGGCGCTCAGTACAGCGGCTCTTTCAGGTACCGGAACAGAGTGCACATCGGACAATACCTTAAACAGCATAATCTCGGCCGGTCAGTCATTGAAATTTACCGGAAGAATTTATTGGGACATTAAGGAATCCGGCTATGAAAGACGCTATGTCTATCTTAAATTTATAGGAGCCGGTGGAACCTTTTCCAGCATATACTCTCTGAATGTAGTACCATTGGATTTTCGTCCCTCTCTAACACTTGATGTAAACAGTGTGGCAGAGGTAAACTCTTTTAATTATCAGTCCTATTCTTTGAACCCCACAAAATACAACATTCCTTCATCTTTTGAAAGCTGGGGACTTAATGTCAGTTTTCCGAGTTCAGCTCATCGCGCGGCTGTTAAAGATACTGCATATGTGTGGTTGCTTTTCAGACGGGAAGGTGCCTCCACTAAAAATGATCCCGCGCAAAAATATAGTCTGAATTCCGATACTCTTGTCTATATGGCGAACGGCCCGGATGAGTACATATATGAGACCGTAGCGCAGCCCATTGCCCTAAGTAGCGAGCTTTCGCAGAAAATTACTATTGATATTGCTTCGCTGCTGGAAGGGGATGTTCTTGCATCGAAGTCCGGGAAAAAAACAATAGTGTCCCTTAAAAACGTAAATGCTGCTTATGAAACTTCAAGATACTCTCCATATGCCGAATCAGGGGACGGTCTTTTACGGGCTTCCGCGTTATCGGAGATTACCGGTGCTGATTCTTTCTCAGATCTTTTTCCGGAGTCATTCACCGTTGAAGGCATGAAAACCCTCGGGTCTTCATATGTTAAAGAGCCGAATTTCATTAATTCAGACAGTACCTACATGGCAAGTCATGTGCTGCACAAGTCGGGTATGCGTGAAATAACGGTAATGGCCCTTTTTCAGCACAGCAGTTTCAGCCGCTCAAAATTCATAACAAATAAAACGGGTTATGGAACAACTATTGGATACGATTGTGTATCCCCGGCCTTCAAGCTCTATAAAAGAGGTTATTATGATGTTATAGAAGAGGCTTACAATAATCCTTTTCCCAAATCGGGGTTTGAGGATATTTACGAAGAATTTACAGAAAATCCTTTTGACATCAGCGGTGGGGCTTCACATGTTTCTGACCGCCTTATAATTTCCGTAGATATAATGGATATAGCCGGTAACGGTATTTCCGATTTTGAATGCTGGATAGCCCGGCTGCCTGAAGAACTGACTATTACATCTACGATGCAGATAGATACCCTTTTGGATCCCCCCGAGACCACATATGTCGCGGACACAGCAGTGGGCCTTGATTTGTCATGGAAGTACTATACTGAAACCAGCGAGAACCATGTTTACGGTGAGCCGCAGATACCGGGCAAGGTTAAAATATATGATTTGGAAAGTAACAGTTATGATATTGATCCTTATGGTAATGTACGCTTCATAAGTCCCGACATGGATATTTTCGGTGATTGGAATAGGGATACCCGTATAGTTATTGATAATATGAGCAGGTTTAGGAACGGAGCCTATGCCCTGTGGTTTGTGACAGAAGATGAAAAAGGTAACAGGCAGCTCGCGTCTTTTGGCGGTGTTTGCGACTTGGGTTCTCCTGAGCATATTTTGTATTTTTATCTATATAACTGACAGATTAATATGAGAACGATAAATTATAGACATCTTTTTTTGAATTATTGTGTAGCTCTTTGTGCTGCGGTTTTATTGGCAGTTTTTACCGGATGTGTAAAAGAACAGCCAAACTCTGTCGGAGATGCAGGGAATTTCAATGAAAACGCGGTCATCATCGAATCCTTTTCCGTTAGCAGCTCTATGATTCATTTTACGTCGACAGTTAATGGCGATTGGGACGAGGTCGCGGATTATGACCTGTATGTTTATATCAAGAAAAGCGGCGTCTGGTATAATGATTCAGAATATGATAAAGTCTTTTCCGGGATTAGCTCTTCAACGTATTCTGACAGCGTGGAATTTGTCGGCGGAGCCGCCGGTTCCAAATGGCAGTTTGCAGTTGCGTCAGTAATCAGAAAGGGCGGCGATACTGTTATAGGAGTTTCTGACCGTAAGTTCTTTGAAATTGAGACTTCTTTGAGCGGCAATATAGTGCCCGGATTAACAAAAGGTTCTTCAGATACCACAGTTAGTAATGTCATTTATTTTGATATTACCTCTTCGATGCTGCAGGCGGGATATGATTCAATTGCTTTGTTTGGTACATCTAAAGGCCTGTCACCTTTAGAGAGAGACTCGATAGCCTTTAACTACGATATTTTCAGGGGTGACAGCATAAAACGGGCGGCGATATCGTCTGCGGTGGGTGTTTCATCATCTCCGGAGCTTACCTTGAATGATATTTCGGAAGAGGGCCAGCTGCTCAATTTGCCGGGAAAGGTCTATTGGAAGATAAGAAAGCATTCTGCCGGCCGCAGATTCTTTTACATTAAATTATATGATGGATCCGGTAATGTTAAATTTCTTGAGTCTTCGGTTCAAATTAAAGATTTTCAGGTAGAGATAGGGCTGTCTACAGTGGTAAATGTAGAGAAAAAAGATATTTTTTCCCTTAAACCTGTACGTTTATCCTCGTATAATGAGCCTCTTACTGACGCCCCCATTATCCAGGTCTCATTCCCGGACAGTCTAAACAGAGAGGCCGTTTCTGACAGTTTCTATATATGGTTAATATACAAAGAAGAAGGTAATTTCTCTGATGCGTCAAAAATTTTTGATAATCATACAGATACTTCACTCCTTACATTTAATTCGTCAAATTCGGAAACTTATAGAGAAACCCGGGCTGTAATAAAAACTCTCGGGCCGGAAGATGTCTCGACTGTCAGCTTCGATCTTAATCCCGTTCTTCAAAAAGCGACTTCAGGGCATACACTCACTGGTAGTGCTTCCAAACTTGGGTCTCTTACAGACCTGGACACAATATCAAGAATAATAAGCAGAGACAGCGGTTATATCCCGATAGACGATGGCGGAGATCTTTTCAAACTTTCGATTTTCGGGAAGTATTCTACAGCCCATGATACTTTGGAATACTTTGCCGGGGAGTCTGTCTTTGATTTTTTTGAAGAAAGTGTTTCTTTGCCCGAACTCAAAGGCCCCTCTTTTATAAGACCGGACGGAACCTACCGCAAAGCCAATCTGTATAATAAATGCGGGTTTAAGGAAATTGGATTTGTCGCTCTTTTTAAAAACAAATATTTCGATAACTGGAAATTGGTTACAAATAAAAGCGGATACGGTAAAACAGTTGGATATGACTGCGCGGCTCCGGCTACTATATTCTACAGCTCCAAACATGATTTTGAATATGATCTAAGGAACAATCCTTTTCTTGATATCAGGGATGTCATGGCTCTCTATTCCTCGGGTCTTTCTCTGGAAAGTATAGAGAGTACCCTGGCTTTCGATGATTACGGCGGCGGCGTTGTACGGGATTCACTTCTTCTTGCTTTTGATGTTTTTGATATGGGCGGATCGGAAGTAACTGACCTCGAATGCTGGATAGCCCCCGTACCGCTGACTTACAGCGCGGATTCCTCATCGGTAACACCTGATACCGCAATTCTTTTTGAGGCATCTTCCTCCTCGGGAGCTGTATACGGAGAACCTTTGGTCGAAGGTGCTGCCAGGCTTTTCGGCTCTTACGATGTATTGGGGCTTACCGGGATTGATCTGTTGACAACAGATCCTTACGGCCGTTTTATCAAACCTGAACAGGACTTTTCTGAGGAAAATAAATGGGAGCGGGATACCAGAATTGTAGTCAGAAATATGAGCCGTTTTAAAAACGGTCTTTACAGAATATGGTTTATTACAGAGGATGCGCGGGGCAACAGGCAGCTTGCTGTTACAGGAGATAACTCTCTTTATTCGGAGTCTAATTACTCCTCTAATCCTTTTTATATATTTATTTTCAATGAATAGACTTTAAATCGAATGAATATGCGGAAAAAATATTTTAAAATTATAATGGCTTTTTTGCTTTTTTCAACGGTTTCATGCGTAAGAGAAAGCACAGTGCCGGTTGAGCCTGATTCTTCTAAAAAGGCCAATGCCGTAGCCATAACTCTGGCGGAGAAAACCGGAGAAGGTAAACTTAGATTTGAGGTAAAAAAAAGCGGAGAGTGGAATCAGGTAGATTCATATGATCTCCATGTATATCTTGTTCCGGAGAACTCATCTTTCAGTTTTTACGATACCCTTAGTGACGCGTTTTCACTTTTTAAAGGTGTAGAAACCGAAACATACGGCGACAGCATAGGTTTACCCGTAAATTTTGAAAGTGCTGATTATTATATCATTGCCGCGGCTTCTGTAAATATTGGTGGAGAAAAACTTATCGGGAATTCCGATTCAAAAAAGATTCAGATAGGAGAAAGTTCCCGCCTTGGCATTACACCGATTATTGGAAACGGTGATACGGCGATATCCCGTGATGTATATATTACTTTTCCAGTTGATTTCAGTCTTTCTGAATATGATTCCCTTTATTTTTTATATGGCAGCAGCTATATGGAGTCGGGAACCGTTATTAGCGCAATAGCTTCAGGTGGAGGCAGCGGTGCCGCGATAAATCAGGCCGGTACCCAGACAACAACAGAGATGCACTTTGACTCCGTGAGAGCTCTTGGGCAAGCTGTTAAGCCTGCATCCAGAATTTATTTAAAATTACCCGCCGGTGGCAGACGGAAATATGTTTACGCCGCTGCTAAGGCTTCTGACGGCTCCGTCAGGACATTCTTCAAAACCGTTCTTCCCATGCCGCTAAACCCTGTTATTCAGGTTGAGCCTGATTTTGTAGAGGTTCTTAACCTGCAGTATTTTGATGCTGAGTTTGAATATGCGACTAAATATAACCGCCTATTATCAGACAGTGTGGGCTTTACATTGTCGCTTGGGTCCGAGATTAAAAGAAAGAATATTTCTGATACGGCCTACGTCTGGATGCTCTTTTCCAGCAACGGGGCATTCGTTAACCGCAGGTATGACCTAATAAGCGATAAGAACTTCGTCAGAATAAATACGCAGGCCAAGACTATAGTTTATGAGACCCCGGCCAAAAAAGTTCGTTTATCTGACGGGGCGGACACGCGCATCTCTTTTTCTCTCGGAGACTTTTTCAGCGCTGCCGGTATTACCGGAACCCAGCCGCCCAAAGGTGGAGAATTTGTTTTTGATTCTCTTAACTCTGTTTTTAAAGACAGTCTTTACGCGCCTGCGGATTTATCCGACGGTTCTACCAGTCTTGCTTCAATTTTCGGTGAATTTGAAATAGACGGCGAAGAGACCTCAATGTCTTATAACGCCTATTATACGAGCCAGTTCTGGGCCCCTTTCGGAAATAAACAGTATTTTAATGTTGATTTCGATTACAATGATTTGAAAACGCCCCTGATGATTGATTCGGCCGGTAACTATGATGGGAACAATGTATATCGACTGGCCGGTATCCGTGAAGTGGCTTTTGTGGTCATGGTTAACAACAAATATTTTGATTACAGTATTTTTATACCGTCAAGGGAAGGTTTCGGAGAAGGAATGGGGTATGATTGTGTAGCCCCGGGAGTTTCTCTTAATAAGGAAATGACTACTTACAATACCTATAATCTCCCCACCAGTCCATTTGATGTTCAGACCAGTATAGGTTCTGAAAATCCGAATCTACTCAGTCTTGTTGAAGATCCGTATCAAAAACCCAGCGCTACCGCCGTAATTCGTGATAGCCTTTTTCTGGGTTTTACAGTCGCTGATATGGGAGGCTCCGTAATAAGAGATATTGAAATTTGGATAGCGCCTCTTGACCAGAATAAAAATGGAAGTGTCTGGGAATATGATTTTGCCCATTCCTTTATTAATACTTTCGATTCACAGTATCCTTACGGGACACCCCGCCTGGAGGGTATGGTTAAAATTCTCGGAAAGGAAAAGATAAAAGAACACACAGGGCTGGACCTTGATTTGTGCACAGCAAAGAGGCTTGATTTTAACAGAAAGGATCTGGCATTCAGTGATAGCCTCTTTACGGGAAATCGTATAGAAGAACTGGATCCCGGGCGCGATAACAGAATTCTTATTACGGGACTAAGCCGCTATAAAAACGGTATTTACGCACTCTGGTTTATTACTGAGGATGAAAAAGGGAACAGACATCTCGCTCCGGGCGTGTCTCCGACCTCAACCGCTCTGACTGATGCTTCTGTTAATCCCTTTTACTTTTATCTTTACAATGACAATTAAACGGTAAAAATAAATGAATATACTTGTCACTCTTTCTCTGGCCTTTTTTCTTTCAGTTCCATTTGTTAACAAATATGTTCTGGAGGTTCCTAACCTTGAGGAAACACGGAGAGAAGCCCGCGAAAGGCTCAGCACCATTACGGACCTTATCAATACTGGTGAACAGACAGCCGCGATAGATAGCATTCAGTCCTTGAAAGAACATTTCTCTGGTAATGACGATTTTTTAAGTTCTTTCGCCATCCAGGTGGCGATGTTCCATGAGGGCAATCTTTATCTAAAGCAGCTGAGGTTCGACGAAGCACTGGAGGTTTATAAAGAACTGGAACAGAAATATCCTTCGACTCCGCTTGCCGAACAGGTCTTCTTTATAATGGCTAAAGCTTATGAGAAAAAGAAACAATTTGATAAAGCCATTGAATATTATGAGAGAATAGAACAAAACCGCGAAGAGGCCTTAAGTTTTCCCAAATACCGCGATGCCGATATAGAGCCCGGAAAATATGTTAACGCCGATGTCGGAAAAGAAATAAAGAAAAATCCCTACCTCCAAAGCCCGCTCTATACTTCAGACGATGCCGATCGCGATTTTAATCAGGATACTACCCAGTCAAGTGCCCAGTTCCTTTCTGATGTTGTGATCGCGGTAGGGCGTTGTTACATGAAGTCCGGAGAAGCCGAAAAAGCCAGGAAGCAGTACCAGATAATACCGCGTTTTTTTAAAACGTCGGACAGGGTCGATGACGCTGTTGCTGCGATAGCCGAGACATATGAGCTCGAAGGTGATAATTACGCGGAGAAATTTGAAAAATCCGAGTCCCCCGAGTTAAAAAGAAAAATGAATGAGTCCTACAATGATGCAGTAATTCATTACAGACGTTTTATAAATGCTTATTATCAGAGCGATTTTGTAGGTAAAATCCGTATCTCACTTGGCGGTGTGTTAAATAAACTCGGCAGCGAAAAACAGGCTATTGAGGTTTTCCGCGATGCTGTCAGTTCCCAAAAAGATGTTGATCAGCAGGCCAAGATTGTTCTCGAAATCGGAAAATATTACTATGAAGAAAAGAATTATAAAAGTGCCATAGAATATTACTCGAAAGTCCTTACGAATTATTCCGCTACAATGTTCGCAGCCAATGCGCAGTTCCTGATGGCCGCATCATATGAAGAACTTGGTGATACCGCTGAAGCATTTAAACAGTATCAGGGTAGCGCGGACAATTACAGGGCAAGTACATTCTTTGCTCCGTCGGCTTTGAGGCTCGGCAAAAGATATATTGAGAACAAGGATTACGAAAGCGCTCTCGCTGTTCTCAGGCGTGGATTGACCTATGCGCCGAACAGTCCTGTCGCTCCCCAGACACAGTACGA
Source organism: uncultured Fibrobacterota bacterium (assembly GCA_964401455.1). Taxonomy (GTDB): domain Bacteria; phylum Fibrobacterota; class OXYB2-FULL-49-7; order CAYNYI01; family CAYNYI01; genus CAYNYI01. The sequence goes on along the minus strand of CAYNYI010000040.1, from coordinate 11,129 downwards.
AATCGGAATGGTTTATTTCAAAATGAAAGAGTATAAAAATGCCGTATCACAGTTTGAATTTGTGGTGGGTAATTGGGAAAAGTCGCAATGGGCGGAGATGGCGAGCTTAAAAATAGGCGAATGTTATCAGAAACTCGGAAATACTGAAAAGGCAAACGCAGCCCTGGCCAATATAAGTAAAAACCGCAGTCTGGCGGCGATGGCCTTCAAAATGATGAATCCCGACATGAATTCGGAGGATATGCTTTCAAGGAACCTGGAGCAGTTAAAGAACGAAAAAAGCCCCAATGCGCGCGCTATTATTTTTGTTGATGTCGCGAAACTGTACATAAATACCGAGATCAGAGACCTTGATAAGGCGGAATCTTACCTGGACTCGGCTGAAGCTTCGGCTGAAGAAGACCCGACCCGGATACAGGTCTTTCTTGAAAGAGCAAACCTGGCGGCGGAAAGAGGCGATTTCCAAAAAGCGCGGAAAATCTACACCGATCGTGTTATTGAAAACAGTAAAGCTCGTGAAAACCAGAAAGAGCAGGCGGAATTCAGGCTTTCTAACACTTTTAAGCAGGAAGAAAACTACAGACTCGCGATTGAGAATTATCAGGTTTTTATTGAAGATTATCCGAGCAGCCGTTATAAGAGGTTCGCTCTTATGGGAATGGCCGAATGTGCCGAGGAGCTTGGTCAAATAGAGGAAGCGGTCGGTTATTATGAAAGAATAATTGAGGAACAGGAAGACGAGAAAGTCGCGGGTGAATCGGTATATCAGGTCGGTATGCTTTATGCCAAGAACGACAAGCCCGGAAAAGCGATTGAATACTGGAATGATTTTATGGAAGAGAATCCGGAAAGTCCGACCGTTCCTAAACTGATTTTCCAGATGGGTGTTATACATTCAAGCGTTATTAAAAAACCTTCCGAGGCCGTCAAGTATTTTGACAGGGTGATAAACGACTATCCCGGAAGCGCCGTGCAGCCCTATGCGGCCTTTCAAAAGGGGATGATTTATCAAAAGCGCAGAGACTATGATAAGGCGCTTGAGGCTTTTGAATTAATAACTGAAGATAATATTGAGACATACCGCGCGGCACAGGGGGAAATCGGTCGAATAATCGCCATGAAGGACCCTGAAGCGGCTATTGAGAATTATCTTAAAATTGAGAGTGCTTCCGAATCTGTTGAAGATAAAGCGGTTGCCAGGCTAGGTATAGGTGACGTTTATCTTGGACAAAAGAGATACGATAAGGCTGTAGAATCTTTCAAGATGGTTTATAACGATTATATTGAAGCTACCGATGATAAACGCGCGGCTGCGGCTGTCAAGGTTATAGACGCTTATAATAACCTCAAAAATTATGACGGTATGATAGAGTGGGCAAACAAGATGATCACTCATTTTCCTGATAATGAGTTTACCGTTAACGCCTATTATTTTAAAGGAAGCGCGTATATCTCTAAAAAGCAGTACACTCGGGCGCGTACTGTTCTTCTTAAAATGCTTAACCGCGGAGGCGCGGGGAAAACTCTCACCGCGGCGGCAGTATATCAGCGTGCCGATTGTCTTTTCAGAATGGATAAATATGATGCCGCACGGAAAGAATTTGAGGGATTTATAAACCGCTTTCCCGAGAGCAAATATGTGCCTCTCGCTATTTTCCAGATGGGTAATACCTATTGGCAGGTCGAAGACTTCAGAAATGCGCTTAAACATTATCGGGATGTGGTTAACAGATATCCCGATTTTTCGGCGGTATGTCCGGCTAAAGCCTATATGGGCTATTGCTTTGAGAAAGTTGATAACCAATGGAAGAGAGCCAGACGGGTTTATAAGGAAGTACTGAGAGAAGGATGTGATAAAGGCTCCGTAAAATTCGCGGCTAAAAGGCTGGAGGCTATTAAAGTTAAGCACTGATCTTTTCCGGTTAATATGAATTTTACTATTTTTTACCAAGGAGAAATATTATGGATTTTGATCTGATTCAGAAATTCAAAGACGGCGGCCCGATGATGTGGCCCCTCCTGATAGCGCTGTTTGTTGCAATGGTTGTAATGCTCGAGAGAATATTTAATATGTTCCTTCAAAGGAGGAAACTGAAACCTTCCGAGTTTTATTCAGCCATGGAAGAAGAATTTAAAAAGACCGATAAAGATACCGCGGTTGATAATCTCATTAAACTGTGCGATAAAAAAGGCGGAGCGTCCGCTAATGTATTTCGTGAGGGGCTGATTAAATACAGAGAGACCACACAGTATAATTTGAATGTAATGGAAACTAAACAATGGGTAAATATGGCCGTCGAGGAAAGAGGACGGATTGAGATTCCTGTTCTTGAGGCAAGGATTGGAATTATTGCAACCGTTGCCGGCGTCAGCCCTCTGATGGGTCTTCTTGGAACTGTTACGGGTATGATTGTATCTTTTAACGTAATGGCTTCCTCCAAGGGCGGAGCAAAACCGGACGAGTTGGCCGGTGGTATCTCTCAGGCGCTTATAACAACCGCTACAGGTATGATTATCGCTATTCCGTGCCTTCTTGTTTATAACTGGTTGAAGTCAAGAGTAGAAGCCTATATACTTGAAATGGAAGAAGTCGCGATTCAGATGGTTGATAAACTTGTCCAGAAACAGTAGGACTTGTCCTAGAAGATTAAAGGAGCTTACTTGGCCATAGAAAGAAAAAAGGCGGAAAAAATAAACCTCAATCTTGATCCTATGATTGATGTTGTTTTTCTTATTTTGATTTATTTTATCGTATCGATACAGATGGAACCTTCTCTTGATGACCGTATCAAGCTTTCAGACGCATTGCGGTCAAAAAAACAGGAAGAATCACAGCTCCAGATTTATGTGCTGAAGCCTAAGCTTTTCCCGGACGGTTCTATAAACCCTGACTCTACCGGCCTGATCGCTTTCGCTGACAGAGCGGGAAAAGCAGAAGATTGCCTGCATTGCGGAGCTAAATTCCTTGACCCTGAGGGCGCGCCTATAGAAGGAGCTTTAAGGATTGTTGAAAGGACCGTCATCGACAATGCGGGTCAGGAAGTTGAGGTTAAAGAACGATTCTGTACAAATTGCGGAAATAACATCCTTTTTGTTAAGCTTGATGAAGTATCTGAGCAGCTTAAGAAAAGGAAAAATGAGGTAGTGCAGCTGATTGCGGAAGGCGAGAATATTGTCAGAAGCCGCCAGGGCCGCGCGCCTGTTGATTCAGCGTGGGTTAGAGATAAGAGAAATAATATTCCTCTTATGATAAAGGCCGATCGGAACACTTTTTATGGGCGTATTTTGCAGGTAGTGCAAAAGGCCAAGGAAGCCGGTATTTTTAATTTTGCTTTTGTTACATCGGCCGAAAGTAACATCGCAGCCCTTGAGGAGTAATATTGAAAGGAGAGCTTGAATAATGGCTATGAAGAGAAGAAAGCCGCATGAGCCCGATGAAGTCGATATCACCCCTATGATCGATATTGTATTTCAGCTTATAATATTCTTTATGGTCATAATGTCTATTGCCATGGTTTTCGGTATCTCGATTAAATTTCCTCCCCCTGGCAAAGGCAAAGATCAACCCAAATCAAAGGAATCCAAAACCCTTTTGGTTTATATCGGAAACGACAAGGTGGATCAGAACCACAATATTCTGATCAACGGGGACTTGCGCCTGAACGGAGAGTCCATTCCGCTTGGTTATAAATATGACTTATCCAATAAAAAGGAACGTTCTTTCCGGAATGACAGCGGTTTTATTTATCTTGAGAAAAAGATGGAATATCTGATAAAATCAAAGGGCTATAAAAATAAAGTCCTTACGATAAAGGGCGAAAATACAACCTATCACGGAAAAGTTATAAGGGTCATAGACGCGGGTAAAGCGGTGCGCTGCTCTACATTTGCCCTCATGCCTCCGTCAATCTGATTATATCAGACCGTCCGGAACATAGACTTCGCTTTCCTTAATACCGAATTTGCTTATTATTTCACGGCAGTAATCGAGCCCGCAAAGGTCTTCCCGGTTGTGAGAGTCGCTTCCAAAGGCCAGTTTTACACCTGCGCGGAGTGCTTTGTCAACAAATGTCGGACATGGTGTTTTCCAGCGTCCGCTAACCTCTATCGCTGTGCCGTTTGAGGCGGCCGCTTTGAATATTTCGTCAAGAAGTTCAGGAGGGAAGAGGCTTTCTTTGTCGGGGTGTTTCCAGAGGAATACCGGCAGAAGGAAAGGATGACCTATAATGTCAATAAACCCTCTGTTTATTTCTTCAATTAGTGTGCGGCAGTATTTATCAATAAATAACGGTATATCCGGAAAACGCAGGCTTCTGTTCCAGAAAAAGAAATTCATACCCTCTCCGAAATAAAGAGAATGCATGGAGCCTATTCTTAAATCAAGAATATCGAAGCTGCTCTCCGGTATTTCTGTCGGAAAACCTATACAGAATTCTCCACCTTTGTGAATATCAAAAGGTTCGAGGGCTCTAAGATAATTATCGAAAGACTCGGTGTCTTTTATTTTCTGATATGGTGAAATATGGTCCGTGACCGCGATTTTATAACCGAGTTGCGTTGAAGCTTCGACAACTTCTGACGGAGTAAGTTTGCCGTCGGAAAGGTTTGTGTGAACGTGGAGGTCTGTTTTTATTTCATACATCGGTATCAAGAATAATTAAATTACACTGCTTTTTCAAGCAGTTAATTCGAGGATATTAACCCGGAATGATTTTTTAAGAAATTCGGTGTTTACCGATTTCTCTGAAACAAAAAATCCAGAAGATACGGCGGCCGAACGGAATTTTTTATAGTGAGGGCGGAAAGGGTCGCTTAAAAGCGCTTTGCCACCCTTTTTAAGAGCTGATGAAATCAACCTGATTACAGGTATATGATTTCTTTCCTCATATATTATGTCCGCTCCAAGTATAAGATCAAAAGTCTCTATTGAAGGCCAACGGTTCCAGTCGGCCGCTGCACCTCTGAAGGCGGAAAATCCGTTTATGAAAAAATTGTTTTTTGCCGCGATAAGCGCTTCGGGGTCATAGTCGGCGAAGAATACATCTGCACCCTTTAAAGCGGCGGTTATTCCGTTGAGCCCGAGTCCGCAGCCAAGGTCGCAGACTCTCAGGCCTTTTAGAGCTAAATCGGAAGTGTAGCGCGCAAGCCCAAGTGCGCCGGGCCAGAGATCGGCCCAGTATGGCATAATTTCGTCTCTTTTCTCGAATTCCTCCTGAGGAATTAAATCAAGCAGTTTTGATGAGTCCAAAGGCCGTACAATTTTACATGAAAGATTTCCAACCTCATGAGTTTCCTCATGAAATTCAAGATTACTGTAAGCGGTTCCCGGCGGCGGTGAGGTTTTGCGCGTCATTTTCAGATCTGGTTTTTTATCCGGGAGGCCATTTGAGTTTGCGCCCGCCGAGAATATGAATATGTATATGAGGAACGGTCTGGAGGCCGTCCGGGCCGCTGTTGATTATAACCCGGTAACCGGATTCTTTTATTCCTTTAATGTTTGCGATTTCAGGGACACTCGAGAACATTTTCTGAATAAGCTCTGTGTTTTCGGTTCCGATATCATTAATACCGTTTATATGTTTTTTCGGTATTATCAGTGTATGCACCGGCGATTGGGGAGTTATGTCGTTAAAAGCATATATAAAGTCATCTTCATAGACTTTGTCGGATGGTATTTCACCCTTAAGTATTTTGCAGAAAATACAGTCATCCGGCATGGCTTCCTCCTTTTATTGCATTAATTTCATTGATTATTGAAAGATATGTCTCATTCTTATTTCGGATTACCGAAAGCATCTCCGATATTTTTTCAGTAACCGGGGCCGTTTCGCCGTTAAATTTAAAATCAGCTGATGGCCGGATTTCTTTAATTATGGGAAAAAAACTGAGCGGAACGCAAGGATATGAAATCTTAAACTCATTTATATCATTCGAAGGTTTGAAATACAATCTGAAATTTGCTGAATTTTCTGATACAGCCTCAAGGTCGCTTTTTTGGCCGGTGATTTTAATATCGTTTTTCTCTAAATAATCAGCAGTGTTTTTGAACGATTCGAGAATTATTTGCGCGGATTTTTTAAGAAGACTGTGCAACAGGGGAATACGTTCATTTTCAGGTTCCTGAAACCAGTTCTTTCTCAGCGATTTTATTTGGTCTGAAAATTCTTTATGATGTGCAGAAGGTTTACGGCCGGTAATTTTTTCTGAAAGAGCTATCTCATAGACCGCGGAATTTGCGCGCAGGGAGGCCTCCCTTACGGGAAACGGCCGTGTGTTTAACAGATTAAGAATTTTTATCAATTGAAAGTAACCTTCGGAAATCATTAAAAGAAGTAAGGCCGTATTATCCGGGGTATTGCTGTTGTTGTAATTCAAAAAGATGTCCGCGGTTCCTTTTCTGAATTTTGGAAGCGGAAAAAAATATTTGCCTAAGGTAAGCGCGTCCTTCCTCTTTAAAACAAGCGGCTCATGGAATTCAATATATTGTTTTAACAGGTCTGATTTTTTATTTGAAGGGGCGATATGCTTCTTGATTACATTCATGCATGTCTGCCGATAGTCAGGTGATCCGGGGTTGTCTTCTGAAATAATCAGCAGATCAAGGTCGGAAATTCCCGGTACCGGAGAATCCGCGTTTCCGATGGTATATACAGAATGTACTCCGGGAAGAGCGCAGAATTCTTCAGCGGATTCAGAAATAATTGAAAGAAACTCCTCTTTAGAATAATTTACCGGGTGATCCGCAGCCGGTATGCGTGATGATTTAATTGTTTTTTTTATCCCGAAAATATTATCGGATTTTTCAAATTCTGAGTTAAATTTATTTAATATTTCTGAAGCGAAAATATGCGAGCATGAAAGAAAATTTTCAGCATCTCTCAAAAAATACTCCTCAGCTTTTTCAGGATGCCATTTTTTTCTCAGCTCACCCGCGTATTCAACAGATGACCATGCCTTTTCCGGGAATTCATTTTTTGAATCTCTGATTGCATCGGGTTTATACGAATAATCATAAAAAACCTGACGGTAAAGTGAAGGCAGCAGCATTATCCAGCTGGTAAACATTTTTATATTATATGCCGACTGCGGAGGAGTTTTGATATTCAGGATACGGTGTACAGTTTTGACTAACGCACTCGATCTTTCGTTGAAATCCGGCGCTTTTTTAAATGAGAGCGTGGGGGCGTTCATAAATGACGTAGAGTGGTCCAAAAGGATTAGAGGGAACCTTGCTTCATAATACCTCAGAAGGTCTGTTTCTGTTGAAATAAAAACACCGTGGTGTTGAATAGGGTCATATCCTTTTACTATCTTGTTTATTTTCCAGAAATGATGTTTCAGGTCTTTCAGAAATGCCGGATTGGTGAAAACTTCTTTTCTTATAACGGCCCATGTGTCGATATCTGAATAAGGAGTGAAATTACCGTCAGAAAGGCTGCCGTGAATCACAAAATCCAGCAAATAGGGTTTTAATTTGGAATCCGCGTATGAATTCAGTGAATCCAGTATTTCAAGTTCTTTTCCTTCGTATTCGGATGATGAATAAACACATTCGGCCTTTTTATCAGTTTTTTTAAGGTCCCCGTTACCATATTCATCAAAAATATTCTCAAGGTTTATATATGAATAGCAAATAAACTCAGGAACCCATTCGGCATAGTTGAATTTAGAAATTCTGCCCGCCATGTCACTCAGTTGTGTGTTAATTGAATTATTACAGCCGCAATTCCTGAATAACAGCGCTAAATAGGAATAGATATGTCTGTTAAGCGGCGCGGATTCAAGATACCCGGAAAGAATCATATTCAGATTTCTTGAAATTTCAGAAATGATCAGATCTTCAGGTATTTTGATTTCCTTGTCAATGCACCGGGAAATAAAAACCTCAGGGTTTTGGGCTGCGTTTGTGAGTCGGAAGAATTTATTGAAATCCATATTGAGACCTGATTATAATCCTTACTAATATAAGTCCTTATAATAATTACGGGCAAACAATTATTTATTATATTATGTGTAATATTATGAAAAAGGTAATGATTCTTTCCGTGCTTTTTTTTGCAGCTTTGTCTTTAATGATTTTTTTCAGTAGAGACCGCGAAAAGAAAATAAGCGAATCGGAGAAAACAAGGCTGAGCACCATACTGGATTCCGAAGTACCCTTTTCCGTAATTATGAAAAGTTTTCCTGCCTCCGGAATTAACAAAGAATTACAGTCAGCTCTTGCCGCGGCTTTTATCGAAGCCTCCGAAAAGTTTTTACCTTCTTTTTCGGGGATACCAGAATGCGGAGATATGAAAACAGCGGATACAATGCTTATGGCATATAATAAATTCTCCGGTTATCCGGTTTTTATGGAAAAAGTAAAACCGGCGGTTAATTACTGGAGGAAATACGCTTCCGTTTTCACTGGAGGCGCGCCTGTTGCATGCAGAGAAAATGACGGGGGAATAATTTCTACAGGCGTTCTTTCCAAATTGTCCGAAAAACTGTGCTCCGATAGTACCGCCGATCCGCCGGGCATTAAAGTCTTCCGGGGGGCAGGAGAAGAAGGACGGACCCTTTTGCTTTGCGGTATAAGAAGTGATACCGCGGACATCGTGTATTATATCGAAGAAAAGCCTCTTTTTTATGAAAGGGATATTCTTCTTGACGATACTCTGCTCTGCTCTGAAAAATACGCGGCAGCCAGGGTTACAATCCCCGGAAAGGATTTTGGAAGGGCCTTTACGCTTATAAAGCGCAGGGCGCTTTTAATCTTGACGGTTTTTTCTCCCCCGGGAAAGGATAAGAAAACTCTTGGTTTATTCAAAGGCGCCGCTTCTGATCTTAAAGTTACCGGTAATAAAATTGCCATGAAAGGAGAAGACGAAAAATCGGTCTATGTCCTTCCGGCAGATACTTCAAAAATTTCAAAAATTTTAATAAGTAAAAAAGAGCTTCGCATCCGGTATCGGGAAAAGGGACTTATCTTTAATACCGCTTTTGTTTATGATAAAGAAGAAGTCTCTCCTTCAATAATGCCTGTTGACGTACAAAACGACAACAGGCCTCTGGCTTCGGGTTTCAGACTCGACAGGGGGGATTATTCAGAAATTTATATTACAACCTGGGGAAGGATTGATGTGCTCAGAATACCGCAGGTACGCGCTGAATGTGAGTCATGCTATTTGAGACTTTATAAAAAAGACGGTAAAACCGGAAGGTTTTCCAGAGCTGTAATTATTAACGGAAAGTACCTCAGACTCGGTGCTTCAGTACTTTTCAGGGCGGGGCATATAGAGCATATAAAACATTTGAGGGTTTTCTGAGATCTATTATTCTTCAGTTTCCCAGACGATTTTTTTCAGGAATTCGCCTTCGAGCAGATCGGCTATAAACATATAGTCTTCGCGCTCCTGGGCGTCAAGAAAGGCGGCAAGGAAGTTTTTCAGCCATGATTCGTCTTGTTCTGTCTGTGAAAGCTCAGGGATGGTTTTCTGAAAAGTATCTATCCACTGGGCCACCGCCATGTTTCCTGCTTCATAATCACCGCTTCTGAAAAGATTAATCACGTTCTCGCTCTGTTCACGCAGAGGATGCGTCATTTTGTCCCCTTTTTTGAATTCCTAAAATTCACGGCCTCTTTGTGGAGGCAGTTTTTTATCTTTTATCAATATAACTTATTCGTATTTCTATTGCAAAAAATGAGACTTGAAATATTTAAAAGCGCTTCAGGATTTGATACCGCGAGAATAATCGGGGATGACGGGAAATTTCTTTCTCTGCATTCGGCTTTAAGCCCCGAGAATGAAGGAGATTATTCTTCCGATACAGATCTTTCCGGAGATATCGTTCTTCTGCTCGGAACAGGTCTTGGCTACCATGTGCGGGAAAAATTGCGAAAATCTTCTGACAAGAAAATTATCATTGCCGTGGATTATTTTGATGATCTTTCCTCCCGCTTTTCTTTGGAGAAATGGCCTGATAATTTATCCGTATTTAATTTTGGAGGAGTATGCGGGTCAGATGAAATACGTGAAAGGCTCAAAAGGTTTTTAAAAGACCGCGCACCGGGACGAGTGAATGTCATAAAACACGCTGCCTCTTTTAAGGCGGCCCCCGGTTTTTATAATGATGTTTACGGTGCGTTTATCGGGCTTACAAGCCCCGGTGTAAAAGAGAAAGCAAGGCCGTATATAGATAATAAAAGACGTCTTCTGCTTTTAAAATGCGGAAGTTACCTTGAAAAGGAAATAGCGGCGGCCGCTCCGGATTCAGGAACGGAGATAGATTTTCTGGATATACCGAAAAACCCTTCGGCCGCCGAAGCCGAGAGGCTCATCCGGAAAAAATGCGAAGAATTTCATCCTTCCTTTGTCCTTTCAATTAATGCAAATGGATTGGATAATTCCGGTGCCGCAGCATTATATCTTAAAAATGCCGGGATCCCTTATGTTATCTGGTTTGTTGATGATCCGGGGGCAATACTGTTTGGAGAAAAAAAACTATCGGGTATAAATGCCTTTGCATTTACCTGGGACTCCTGTTATCTTGAATATCTCAGGGAGTGCGGCTTCAATAATGCCGGTGTTTTACCGCTTGCCGGAAGCCCTCATTACTTTTCACATGAGCCGGCGACACCCGAAAATCTTGAGTTTGACTGCACTTTTGTAGGTAATATATCGAGAAGCGACATAAAAGACAGGTTTAATTATGTTCCGGAATCAGAGGGCCTGGCGCTGCATGCTGCGAAAGTTCTCTCCAATCCCGGGAATAACGAGACAGCCGGGGCGCTTCTTGAAAAGACCGGTTTTGAGAAATATTACAGAACCGTGAGAGGGAGAGAGTGGTTTAAGACTTACATTGTGCATCAGGCAACAGAATTAAAAAGAAAATCTGTACTTGCTCAGATCGATCCCGGATTGCTTACCCTCTTTGGTCGTGAATCAGAATTCAGAGAACTTTTTGGCAGTTCGGTTAAAACCCGCCCGGATGTGAACTATTATGACGGCTTGAGCGGAGTATATAACCGCAGCGCCGTTAATATCAATATAACAAGCTCACAGATGGTGAATGCCGTTAATCAGCGTGTTTTTGATGTTCCGCTTTCAGGCGGGCTTCTCATAACCGATAATCAGAGATTTATGCAA
>CAYNYI010000039.1:0-24868 GCA_964401455.1 uncultured Fibrobacterota bacterium | reverse complement strand
CGAGGCCCCCCCGGCCATTATCAGTATTTTCCTCGGTGAGCAGCTTTCGCATGTCATAAAAATGATCGAAAAGGGGGAAGTCAAACAGTCCGCTACCGGCGAAAGTATAAAACTCGGCGTCAGCACTCTGCCGGATCTTCCGAAGGATGCAACTGACAGAAACAGAACTTCTCCATTCGCGTTCACCGGAAATAAATTTGAGTTCCGCGCCGTTGGCTCAAGCCATACTGTGGCGAGCGCCAATATCGCGTTGAATACTATCATCGGCGACAGTCTTACATATCTTGCGGACAAACTTGAGAAAGTCTCAGGCAGCAAGAAAGACTTCATGGCCAAATTACAGGAAATACTCAAAAAGGAAATTGCCGCCAACAAGGCCGTTCTTTTCGATGGGGACAATTACTCTGATAAATGGACAGAGGAAGCGGCAAAACGCGGGCTTCCGAATCTGCGTTCAACGGTTGACGCTCTGCCCTCATTTATTTCCAAAAAGGTTGTGGATGTTTTTACTAAACACAATATTCTCAGTAAAAAGGAAATTGAGGCCCGATACGAAATAATGTTTGAGAACTATATCAAGATGATCCTCATTGAAGCGGAGACCTGTTACGATATGGCTCTTAATATGATTCTTCCCTCGGGGGTTGACTATCAGAAAAAACTCGCCGACGGAATTAAAGCGACTGCTTCTGCCGGCGGAGGTGCTCAGAAGGGTCAAAAGTCTGTGCTTGTCAAGGTTACAAAGGCGAATTCCGCTCTTGTTTCAGCTGTTGACGCTCTTGAGAAAGTAATCGACAAGGCGGTAGCCATGGAGGAAAAACCGGCGCTTCTGCAGGGTCAGCACTGCATCAAAAAGCTGATCCCGGCTATGGCCGCTGTAAGAGAACAGGCCGATTTACTCGAAAAGCTTGTGGATGATAAGTCATGGCCTCTCCCGAAATATCGGGAAATGCTTTTTAACTATTAGTTTTCCCGGAAAGTCGGACCTCCGTGAAAACGAAGACGGCCCGTGCGAACCCCATGGTTTCGCACGGCCGTTTTTTTTACACCGGGTTTCTATTTTAGTTATATTGATTTCATGAATGAATACAGCCTTCATATAGCCGATATTATTATAATTGCCGCCTATCTTGTTTTCACCTTTCTTTTGGGATTGTACTTTTCCAAACGCGCTTCCAGGAGTATGGATGACTTCTTTGTTTCCGGCCGCAGCCTTCCCTGGTGGATCGTCGGTACTTCAATGGTAGCGACTACATTTGCCGCCGATACGCCGTTGGTTGTTTCCGGGCTTGTTGCCAAAGGCGGAGTCTGGAAGAACTGGCTTTGGTGGAATACCGGAATCGGTGGGATTGTAGCACTTTTTCTTTTCGCAAGGCTGTGGAACCGTGCAGGAATAACTACGGATGCCGAGCTTATAGAATTGCGTTATGATGGAAAGGAAGCCACTTTTTTGAGGGCATACCGTGCGGTATGGTTCGGTATATTCCAGAATCTTTTGATAATCGCCTGGGTCATGAAAGCCATGGCAAAAATCACCGTTACCATAATGGGCTGGGAAGACGGAACCCTTATTCTCGGAATGCAGGCGGAAACACTGGCGGTACTGGTGCTTTTCTGTCTGACTGTATTTTACACAGTTCTCTCAGGTTTCTGGGGGGTTGTGGCTACCGATTTTGTGCAATTTATTATAGCGATGGCAGGATCAATTTATCTTGCGGCGGTTTCTGTTAAAACTCTCGGAGGAATGGGTTCCGTAAAGGAAAAAATCGCCGCCGGGGGCTGGGATGCCGAAAGGGTATTTGATATTATCCCAAGCGTAATGCCTGTTTTCGAGACAAACGATTTTACCTCTTTTCTGGCACTTGTACTTGTCGTATGGGCGGTTATGTACAATATTGACGGTGGAGGATACCTTGCCCAGCGTCTTTTCGCGGCACGCAACTAACGCCACTCTTTTTTGGTCTATCTATGGTATGACGTAGCCCTTATCTGTGTCCGTCCATGGCCCTGGATTGTTGTCGGTTTATGCGGAATGGCTTTTTTCGGAATGGTTGATGATCCTGAGACTTATTATCCTTTGATGATGCGCAAAATGCTTCCGGCCGGTGTTTTCGGTGTGATGGTCGCTTCTTTTCTCGCTGCTTTTATGTCAACAATTGATACTCAGCTTAACTGGGGATCCTCGATAATCGTTAATGATATTTATAAACGTTTTTTTAGAAAGAACGCGTCTCAAAAAGAACTGGTCGCCGCGGGCCGGATATCTATAGCCGTGCTGGCCCTTTTCGGGGCGTTCTTATCTTTCGCTGTCAAGGATATCAGTCAGGCATGGGTTATTGTCTTTTCTGTGACGGCGGGTATCGGGACGGTATATGTCTTAAGGTGGTACTGGTGGAGAATTAACGCATGGTCGGAAATTGCGGCCTTTACCGCGGCAATAATCTCGAAATTTTATTTTTCTTATCTGAGCGGGAAATATCCGGAAAACGCTCTTTTGAGTTTTCCTTTTTCAGTGGTTATATCGACGGTCTTTTTTGTAGTTCCCGTGTGGGTTGCTGTTACTTTTATCACAAGACCGGTCGGAAGAGAGACGCTGCTGTCTTTCTACCGTAAAGTCCGTCCCGGAGGGCCCGGCTGGAGGAGTATATCCACAGAGGTTTTAGGAAAATATGAAAGCGGTCCCGGAAAGCGGGAAGCCGCCGGAATAATTACCGGTATAGCCGCCCTTAACCTTACACTCACGGGCACCGGAACACTGATTCTCGGAAGCTCCTTGTCCGGTATTATTCTTCTTGTCGGAGCGGGTTTTTCCGGTTTCATTTTTTTCAGAATTATTAATGAAAAATATTGAACTTACTGAGGTAAAAATATATCTTTTACTCACAAAAAATGCCGAAGTGGTGGAATTGGCAGACACACCATCTTGAGGGGGTGGCGCGAGAGCATGCCGGTTCAAGTCCGGCCTTCGGCATTAAAAAAAGCCCGCTTTAAAGCGGGCTTTTTTTATATGCTTTTTCCGGTCACTCTTCCTGAATTAACGAATCTTTTTACATAATAAGGCTTGTTTAAAGGCGTAAAGGTAACGCCTTTTGATGAGCAGGAATGAACGAATTTTCCCTCAGACCAGTACATTCCTACATGTGATATACGCCCGTGGCCGTTGCTGTTGAAGAAAACAAGATCTCCCTTGCGGAGACTGTTCTTTGATACAAGACGGTTTGCCTTTTTAAGCCAGGCATACTGGAAGCGCGAAACCCGGGGAATTTCCATACCCTGCTCTCTGTAGCATGTCTGTACAAAACCGCTGCAGTCGGCACCCCCTCTTTTTGTGCCTCCCCATTTATATTTTGTGGGATGCCTGTAAAAAGACATAACAGACTGTTCCAGAAGTTCTATATTCAGGACTCCTTTTCCGTCCTGGGTTTTTTTAACTCCGGTGAGCTGCTTTTTCATGGCCGGATTCTTACTGATAATTTTCTGTCTCTTTTTCTCCGACTCAAGACCCGTTACAAAATTTATTTCTTCTTTGACCATTTCTTCCGGACTTGTCTTTAAGCCGGAATCCATTCTTACCGCCATGGCGAGTGCAAGCTTCTCAAGAGTTAATCCTTTTTTTTTGCCTTCGGAAAGGCCGTCCAGCACTGCAAAAAGAGCCTTGTCCGGCCATCCCTGGCTTTTTCCGTGCATATAGATGTCGTTGGCAAGAGACTGAGGCACACCGGCAGCGGCGGCCTTTTCAACCGCTTCATAGTTTTTAAGCCGGTCAAGGTTCTTTATTTCCTCCGCTGCGGCTTTTGAAACACTCGTTTTCCCAAGATCTTTAGAGAAGCGGACTGCCAGAGCTACAGCGGCTTTGGCCGGGTCCAGCCCGGTTTCGGCCGCCTTGACCACAGCTGCCGCCCCCGTAACGGTTTTCTTTTGTTCCCATTTTTCATACAGCGCGTATGATATGTAATCATAATAGACCTCCGGGGGGATATCAGCTTTTTTGAGAAGAGACATAGCTTCGGCGGCGCCGATGATTACCCGGTCCGGTATATCCGAACCGTATGCCGCGTCCATAAGCTCAGCCGATTCATTTTCCGGAGCGCCCGACATTACAATACGCAGCAGCCGGAAGGTCATTTCCGGGATTTTATGAGCGGGTTGTCCGTTAAAAACCGAGGCGGCGGCGAAATCTGTCAGGAATGGAAGGTACTTGTCCGGGACAAATACGGTTGTCCCGCCGGTAAATTTATTGAATGCCTTTTGCAGCTGATTTCCTCCTTGCGGGGAAACACCTTCTATTCCCGCGGGTATGTCTTTAAATTCGGCCGCGGCGGCAATAAAGGAAAAAACTGTCAGGAAGAGTAAGATTCGCATATTTCCTCCGGCTATTTTACGATAAATATTACGCGGCATTCTCTCAATACTGAAGAACCGCCAAGCTTTCTGAGGATATTTGCCTTTTCTCCCTCAACTATTACGCTGTTGCCGTCGCCAAGTGCGGAAGCAAGCACCGGAAGGGGGCTTTTCCCCGCCGCCGGATTTTTTACCGCCTCGGCGGGGCTGCGTTCCCAGCGGGCCATACCGTTTATCGCGAATTTTTTATCGGTAAAGCCCGGTCCGTACAGCTTTTCTCCTTTTGCAGTTGTAACAACAGGTAAAAGACAGCTTGTATAGCCTGCTTCTCTTGCGTCAATTATTACAGAAGTATATTCCTGGTTCTCTTTCTTTTTAGTGTTCGGGATTTTTTTCTTTTCTTCCCTGACTAAAGATACAAGGCTGTTCTTCCCTTTGAATTCCGGCGAATACGACGCTTTCGCCGAATAACCTTTATCATTCTTCTTTACCCTGACTCTTATTTTATCCAGATTGTTTTTTATCAGCTTTTTCATGGCAACGGAATCTGGCGGGATGCCGGACCTTGTTATTTCTTTAGTTATCAGGCCCTCGATGCTGCGGCCGGCATTCCGGCGCGCTTTCTTGATGGCCTCCAAGGAGTCTGTGTCAGTGGAAACCGCTTCAATTTCAGCTGATGATTTTTTATAATCTATCTTTTCTTTTACAGCTGAATTTTCATCCGGGGAAAAAGCGGTATAGTTTACTGTGGCGTTGTCTTTGTATTTTTCCTGCTCTGCTTTCCAGGCGCTGAACGCCGATTGAATATCATTCTGCATTTCTTTCATTTGCTCCAGATTTTCAGAATAGAATACTTCAGCTTCTTTCTGCTGTCTCGTACGGTATTCCTCGAAATCATCTGCGCAGACCGAAGCTGTGATTAATAGAATCACTGAAATAAACAGGGTCATAAATCCTCCTTACAGGCCTGATGTGAGATTATTATTTTTAATATAAATATTTTATCAAATACAGCAGGAAAAAGCACAGGAAATTTGTTATTTTTTATTAATGATATTTATTCTCCTTTCCGCCTTTTTGATACTCCTGTCTGTCCCGGTACTCCAGGCGGAGGAATCTGACTACCCTTTTGTATATGAGAGAGAGTTTACCATCCTGGCTTCCGATACAATGGATATAGGGAATAGCAGAATTGTTAAGGGGTCTCTTGGTATCTATGTGGGAAACAGGTCACTTGCCGACGGAAGGGAGTATAAATATATTCCTGAGAAGGGGAAAATAGTTCTTTTTGATCCCGCCGCGCTTACGGGAAAGATCCTGACGGTGCGTTTTAAAGAGAATATGTTTCGGACGGACAAACGATACTATATGCTTCGGCAGGAAAGCCTTAGCACCGGAAAAGATACATTGAGGTCTGTAAAAGCGGCCGGAGCCGTATTGAAAAAGAACTCTTCTCCAGCTTCGAGTCTGAATGTCAGAGGCAGTAAATCTGTGTCCGTTTCAATGAGCTCGTTAAATTCCGGAGGGCTTCTTCTTGATCAGTCTCTTGAGGTGGATATTTCAGGGAAAATTTCGGATAAAGCGACTCTAAACGCTGCTTTAACTGATAATAATATACCGATCCAGCCGGAAGGAACAACAAGGTCCATTCAGGAAGTGGATAAGGTCGCCCTGGAATTGAGTTCTCCGGATTATTTTCTGGGTATGGGTGATTTTAAGACCGATTACAGTTCGTACCGTTATTCGTTTTTCAAAAGGAAAGTAAAAGGACTTACAGGGAGATATATCGGAGATTTAGCTGAAATCGGGGCCGCGGGAGCTGTTTCCGAAGGAACCTTTAATTCCGTTACAATAAAGGGGGAAGAAAGAAAACAGGGTCCATATATTTTCTCGGGAAAAGGCGGAAGCGGTGAAGGGGTTGTTATAATTGCGGGCACCGAAAATGTTTTCCTGAACGGACAGAAGATGATAAGGGGAGAAAAACACGATTATGTGATTGAGTACGGAAACGGACAGATATTCTTTAATCCTTCGAGATTGATTACTGCGGACGATATAATTACCGTAGAATATGAATATACGGACAAGGCGTACCTGAATCGTGTAGCTGCCGCTTCAGGAAGCGCCTTTTTAAACGGATTAAAAATTAATTTCTCGGCTATAGAGTCCAAAGATGAAAAAGGTTCTCCCCTCGGAGCGGAGTTCTCAGATAGTCTGGAGAACCGACTTTCCCTTTCCGGTGACAGTCTTGTCTCCGATTCCCTCTCCGGAATAAGACTGCCCGAACTCGGCCGAGCCGGTACATTTTCCGCATACTATTCTTATAGTGATATCTTTGATATAAAAGGAGAAGCTTCCGTGACCGAACGGGACAGGAACCTTTTTTCTGAAAGTTCCGATTCTGATAATAAAGGCTATGCGGGTTTTATTGAAGCAAAAGGTAAACTCGGTGATTTAAGCGGTCCCGGGCCGGGTGTCTTTGAGATGTCTGTGCGTTATGAGGATATCAAGGAGACCTTTGAACCTCTTACCCCGATAGAAACCGGTTATGACTTTGGTAAAAAATGGGGAGCTGAGGGGATCGGGGTCCGTGAACCGGAAGGAGAATTCAGGGAGGGCAGCTTTTTATATCGCCCGCTCCGGAACGCTTTTTTCGAGTTTGAGGGTGGGCGGAACCTTTTCGGGGCAAGCGATAAAATCAACCGTTACCGCATCAGAGGTTCGGGATCCGATATCCGCGGCGCCGATTTGTCCGCATCGCGCGAAGAGATACTTTCGGATTCGCCGGATAATAGTTCACGGGTTCTGCGCGATGAGGGAAATTTGAGCATTTCTCTTGCCGGCTTAAGGCCGGGCATAGGGTTTTACAAAGAAGAATATCTAAGGACGGTTGATACATCAAAAGTCCTTAATACTGTTCTTACGGATTCATATTCGCTTCAATATACTGATTCGCCGGGAATTAAAACAGAGAGTTTCTTTTCGAGAAGGATCGACAGGAGAAAAGAAAACGATAATCCGGAAAGTGACTCCGCATTATCATACACTCTTTCCAATTCGGTCAATACCTCTGTCTATTCAGCCCTTTCGGCAAATTTAAGCGTAATAAACAGGTGGAGATTTACTGATACCGATACGGTCAGGAACCATCTCGTAAATTCAGAATTCATGTCGGATTTAATGGAAGGCGCGGTTTTTCAGCGTCTATCCTATTCGCTTTCAAGCATGGTGTCCCAGACATTTGTGGACAGTTTTGAATACGCGGGACCGGGGCTTGGCGATTATGTTTACGATGCGGCTTTCAATGAATACAGACCGGATGAGATAAGAGGTGATTATATTTATGTGACTACAAAAATTGATTCCACCCGCTCTGAATTCATAAATAAAACGGCTCTTTCCTATAATTTATCTCTGGATGCAGCAAATCTTACAGGGGTACGCCGGGGAATTATTTCCGATCTTCATTCGCGGAGTTCTTTTTCGGCCGAACACGATAAGGATCCCTCTCTTTACGGTGGAGTAAACGCCTGTCTTCCGGCTTTTACGGCAGGCCAAGCCGGCTCAGACGGTGACGGTAGCGGAGAAATCTCATATTCTCAGGAGTTCCGTCTTCTTCCTCGTAATGCCCGTTACAAGTCATCGCTGATATTCAGCGGTGATTTTAATTTTGATTACAGAAACGGTATGGATGAAAGGACGATGAATCGGCTTTATTTTCGTAATGAGACAAAGGTCGGGGATTTATGGGGATTCGAGTTCTTTAGCGATAACGCAAATATTCATCGTATAAGTAATTATTACTCCGGGGTTTACGGTGGGGCTTCCGTTATGCAGGAATACGATATCAGAAACCGCTCCACCGGAGCCGTTTTATATCGGGACTTGTTTTCCGGGTCTTTTCGCGCTTTCGGAAACGGCTCTGCCGGAAGAAGCACTGACCTTTATTCGAAAAGGGGGGCCGACTGGTACGAAACCGGGCCGGGTATAAGATGGAATTTCAGCAAGACAGGGACTGCCTCGTCTGAATATAGATATAAAAACGTATTGTCGGATTCCGAAGATATCTGGTATGAAATGGCCGGAGGGAGCGTACCCGGAACCAACAGGCAATGGACAGCTGCTGTAAATATGAGAACCGGAAAGAATATGTTTTTTTATTTTTCCTATCGAGGCAATCTTGATGACAGAATGGATAAAGCCGTTCACAGGGGTACGGCCGAAGCGAGAGTTTTGTTTTAATGAAACCTGAAAATATGTTAAATACGAAACGGATTCTTTTGGCATTGTTTTTTTTATCTCTGTCTCTTTTTGCGGGGGAGAACTATCTTCTCGATAGCTTCGCGGTGTACGGCAATTCCACGTTTGATGATTATGAGATCAGGAGAATGACCGGTCTAAGAGAAGGCGATTGGTTTGATTCTCTCGACATATCTTCCGCGGTGGAGGCTGTGTCCCGGGCATATAGAGAAATCTTCCCGAAAGGCGCGGGTATAAATTATGAAATTGAAGAAAAAACTCCTCCCAGGGCTTTGTTTATATTGAATATCATAGAGAAGGATTTTGTTCACAGTATAGAAGTAAGCGGCAATATTGTCTTTTCTGACAGAAAAATCCTTTCGGTTGCCGGTATTAAGGAGAACGGACATTTTGATCCGGATAAAATACCCAAGCTGAAGGACAGAATAAAAGAGATGTATTTCAAAGCCGGGCTTGAAGACGCGGGTGTCAATATTGAATGGGATGGGGTTACAGGGATTGATATTTTTATTCAGATAGAGGAGCCGGAAAAAGAATACGAGGTTAAAATCGAGGGGGCTTCGCTATTCAGCGAAAGAAGAATAAATGAGCACATCGGTGCCATATACAGAGCTTCCCCCTCAAAAATCCGGGACTATAAAAGAAAGATAAAAAATCTCTACAGGTCCGAAGGGTATCTCCATGCGGAAGTTGACGCTTCTTTTAGCCCCGGAGTAATGATTTTGAGAATAACCGAAGGGAGACCGCTGATTTTTTCTTCTCTTTTTTTCAGAGGTCCGGATAAAGACGAAAAAGAAGAACTGCTATTCAACCTTGATTTTTCCTCCGGTGTTCGCTTTACTGATCAGCGGGTCAGGTCTTATGCTGAGAAAGCCGCTGTCTTTTTTGAGTCCCGTGGCTATGCTTTTGTATCGGTGTCTCTCGATACGCTTATTCTTAATGAAAATTCCGGTGTAGATGTTTTTTATTCGATAGAAAAAAATGATCGCTTTGTTCTCGGAAAACCCGAAATCATCAATGATGGGATAACATCCGAAAAGGTTATTTTAAGGGAAATACGGGATATGTTCGGTCTCTATTACAGTTACAGCCTTGTTGAGAAAATGAAGAGAAGACTCTCCGCGACAGGATTGTTCGAGTCGGTGACGATATCCGGGCCGTGGCTTGATACAAAAAACCGGATACTTCATCCTCGTCTTGTAATAAAAGAGGGACTCCCCAACAGTTTTGAGGGCATGGTTGGATATGTTCCTCCGGATGCAGGAACTGAAAAGCAGAAAGGCTTTTTTAGCGGATTTATTGATCTTGATCTTATTAATATATACGGGACCGCGAGAAAATTCAGTCTGTATTATCTGCGTGAAGCGGGTTTTACCGATTTTGAATCCGAGTACACAGAACCCTGGGTAGGGGGGATCAACGCCGATCTTTCCTTTATTCTCGGTATTACGATTGATACTTCCTCATACTCCCGTTTCCTAACCGGACTGGGGTTCAAAACGCCCGTTGTCGAAGATTTTGAATTGAGCGGAGAGGTTAGCCGGGTAGATCTGACTGAATATTATCAGGATTCTCTGCCTGCTTCTACTGATTCGGTAAAAAACAGCAGAAAAAAGATCATTTATAAAACTCATGTGAAGACGGATTTAGACAAAAGGAATGATCCCGTTAACCCCTCTTCCGGATACAGGACTTCGCTGCGTGCCGGAGCGGCGTTCTCCTCCGGCTCTTCGATTCCATACAAAGAAATAAGCTTCGGTTTTACCGGAGGTTATCTTTATGAGGCATTCCGGCGGAACATCATCTTTTTAAGACTTATGCATGACGAAATAAGAAGCGGGCAGCCGGTTCCGCTTTCCGAGAAAATCCCATACGGAGGAATCGCGACTCTCCGGGGCTACAGGGAGAGCCAGTTTTATCAGACCAATGTTATAGGTTTAAGGAGCGAATACCGGTACCTTATATCTTCCGCGTCGCGTTTTGCTGTTTTTATTGACGCTGCGCTTTTTCCGGATGAGGCGAAAGGCACGGGTGTTAGCATTTTTTCTTCCGGTCTCGGTAAAGAGTTTTTTAAATACGGCTGGGGAGCCGGGCTGCGCGCCGGTACCGAAATAGGTGTTCTAGGTATAGATTACGGTGTAGGGCGCTCAAACGGTCCTTCAGAAGGAATGATTCATGTAAGGCTTGAAAACAGGTTTTAGTCCGGCTGCTTTTCCTCCGGAAAGAATATTAAAGCTTTGACGAATACCTTAAACTTATAAAATAAAAATAAATTCATGATGGCAATTTGCAGATAATTTTGTATAATATCTTTATGAATGGTAGGATTAAATAAAAGCCGGAGATAATATATGCCTGCAGCCCGGAAAAAAAAGCACAAATATTCTCTTTCTTATCTAAAGGCGAATGTGCCGGGAAGTCTTGAGGAACTTCTGGAGGTTCTTAACGAGAACCCGAGAGATTCTGTTTCTGTTGAGGCGGCCTCAGTTTCCGAGCTGGAAGGTATGGGTATAAATATTCTCGCCGGTCTTAAGGCTGAGATGGAAAAAACCGGGAGAAAACCTCTAATAGACCTTAAGGAAACAGAAATAAACGATTTTTTTCAGAAAATCGGGCTGGTTCCTCTTTTAGGCGACAACGTAAAATGAAGGGTAAGGCTGGATATGGACGCTTCCGACAGAAATCTTCTTGAAGAGCTCACAGTTGAGTCCAAAGAGCATCTTCAGGAAATAGAACCGGACCTGCTTGCGCTTGAGGGCGGCGGAGAGATAGACTCAGAGAGTGTAAATAAAATATTCAGGGCGGTACATTCCATTAAAGGCGGTTTTAGTTTTTTCGGTTTTGAGAAAATAAAAGAACTCAGCCATAAAACCGAAAATGTTCTTGGAATGATACGGGACGGAAAACTAGCTATTACATCGGAGATCGTTGATGTACTTCTCAAAAGTATGGATAAAATACAGGCCATGATTGATGATGTCGATTCATCGGAAGAATACGATATTGACACAGAACTTTCCCAGCTCTATTCTCTGATGGACCCGGACGGTAAAGAGGTGCCTGACTCCGGTGCCGTACCGTCGGAAACCGGAAACAGCGGACAAAAAGAGAAAACTGCGGATTTTCCGGAAGACGTACTTTCCGAGGCCGGAAAGCTGGCATCCGAGGGTAAACATCTTTATTCACTGAGTGTTTCTCTGCGTGACGACCTGCTTGGGAAAGGGCGTGAATTAAAGAGCTTCCTGGATGACATATCGGGGTTTGCCGATATTCTTAAAATTGAGCCTGATATGTCTGATATAACCGGATTGGAAGACTCCCTTGAGAAAGACATAATATGGAGTATCTTTCTATCCACTGTGCTTGAAAAAGCGCTCTTTATTCCGACTGTTGATATTGATGAAGAAAAAGTACTTTTTAAAAAGTGTACCGAGTTGAGAGGTGACAAAGATAAAACCAAACCTGTTAATGAACAAAAACTTTCCGATTCTCAGAAAACCAGAAAAGCATCAAAGTCCGAGTCGGCGGAGACGATCCGCGTAAAGGTCGATTTATTGAACCGTCTTATTAATCTTGCCGGGGAACTTGTTCTTTCCAGGAACCAGCTGCTACAGTTTTTCAGGAATACAGAAGAAGCCGGGATAAAAAATGTGCTTCAAAATATTGATGTAGTGGTAAGTGAGCTTCAGGAGAATATAATGAATACCCGTATGCAGCCAATCGGGAGTCTGTTCAATAAATATCCGAGAGTAATAAGAGATTTGGCAAGGCGGACCGGTAAGGAAATAGAACTCAATATTACGGGTGAAGGTGTAGAGCTTGATAAATCTATAATTGAGTCGCTTACAGATCCGCTTCTTCATATTGTGAGAAATTCGGGAGACCACGGAATTGAGGGTCCCGACAAAAGAGAAAAATTGAACAAACCGAGAAAGGGAACGGTTACACTAAAGGCTTTTCATGAGGGCGGGCAGGTAAATATACAGATAGCGGACGACGGCGGGGGAATAAACCGCGATGCGGTTTTAAATAAAGCTATTGAGAAGGATATAATCGGTGAAGATGAAGCAGAGGGCCTTTCTGACCGCGATGTATATGATCTGCTTTTTGCCCCCGGTTTTTCTACTGCCGAGAAGGTGACAGAAGTCTCCGGCAGGGGCGTCGGGATGGATGTGGTCAAAACCAATATTGAGAAACTCGGCGGTAGTATCGAAGTGGAGTCCAAGGAAGGGCGGGGTACCACCATGACGCTGCGGCTTCCCCTGACGCTTGCGATAATACCTTCTTTGATTATTACCGCTGAGGGCAGGAAGTTCGCTATTCCCCAGGTTAATCTTATTGAGCTTGTAAGGCTAAGGGCGGCGGAGGCCGCGGCAAAGATAGAAAAAGTAAGAGGTAACGATGTACTTCGTTTGAGGGATAAACTTCTTCCGCTTGTAAAACTTAATGATATTCTGGAAATCTCAGGAACTTTCCTGCATCCTGAAACGAAAGAGCGTGTCCCTGATGCCAGAAGGAACCTCGCTGACAGACGTTCGGTAGAAAAAAACGGAGAAGACAATCTTCAGATCCGGAGGCAAAGAACCGGAAAAGACAGAAGACAAAGCAGTAAAAGCGCTATTAATATTGTGGTTCTGAAAATGGGCGGAAACAGTTACGGATTAATTGTAGACTCGCTTCTGGATAGCGAGGAAATTGTCGTTAAGCCGCTTTCGGATTATCTCAAGAATTCAAAATGCTATTCGGGTTCCACAATTATGGGGGACGGCAGAGTGGCTATGATTTTAGATACAGAAGGCATAGCGCGCAAGGCGGAGCTGAAATTCGAGGAATTATCTAAAGAGTCGCAGAGGCAGGCGCGTGCCTATGCGAGAGATCTGCAAAAGGAATCACAGAGTTTTCTGCTTTTTAAATGTTCCGGCAGTGAGGAATTCGCCATCAATCTTGCTATTGTCTCGCGGATAGAAAAGGTCACCAAAGACAGATTGCAGGTAATCGGGGAGAAGGAATACCTGAAATATGAGGATCATTCTTTGCGCCTGATCAGGCCCCATAAATATATGCCTGTTTCAGCCCCCGCTGAGGATTCTGACGAGTTTTTTGTTATTATTCCGAAGCTCGTTAAAGAACCAATGGGAATAATCGCCGAAAGCGTGAGTGATGTTGTGGAAAGCTCGGCCGCCCTCGAAAAATCCGGTATTACCGGTACCGGCATACACGGCAGTATGGTATTTGAAGGAAAAATGGTAATACTGATGGATATTTATTCTTTATTCGAGACCGTTGAGCCGGATAAGTACAGTTTCAGGGTAAGCGGAAAAGAGCTTCAGGGAGTAAGGGTTCTTCTTGCCGAGGATACCGATTTTTTCCGTTCGCTTGAAAGCGGCTATCTCAAAGACATAGGCTGCAGAGTTACAGAGGTCCCCGACGGCGTAAGAGCATGGGAGGAACTGCAGAAAAACAGCTATGATATTCTTGTTACGGATATTGAAATGCCTGAAATGGATGGGTTTGAACTTACCAGGAAAATACGAAACTCTGAAAAATTCCCGGAAATGCCCGTTATAGCCCTTACTGCCATGGGCGGCGAAGTAAACAGAAAGACGGGCTTTGAGTCCGGTGTTGACGCCTACGAAGTAAAACTTGACAAAGACAGTCTCCTTAAATCTATGAAGAAAATCCTCGGAAGAGTCCCGGAGAAAGGAGCGACTGAAAATGCCTGACAGACAGTATACCTCATTTTTCCTGGGTGATTCAATGTTCGGAATAGACATAACTTATGTCCGTGAAATAAACCGGCATTTGGAAATAACGCCAGTAGCCCTCGCGCCTGATTTTGTAAGAGGCCTCCTGAATCTGCGCGGACAGATAATTACCGTGCTTGATGTTCGGAGCAAGCTTGGTCTGGACCGCAGCGATATATCGAAAAAGTCCCGCTGTATTGTTCTTAAGACTTACGCGGAACTTTTAGAGCATACCGATGATGAGAGTTTGCTTCAGAATACAAATAAGGACTTTACCGGTCTATTAGTCGACGGAACCGGAGATGTCTATACCGTGTCTGAAGACGAAATGGAACCGTCACCGGCTAACGCCTCAGGTTTGGACCGCGAGTTTATATCGGGCGTATATAAATTGAAGGATTCGCTCATGACCATAGTTAATCTCGGTAAAATTATAAATAAAGCATAAATAATTAAGGAGGCCCAGGATGAATTTCAAAAATATTACAATAAAGAGGAAATTAATAATCGCGGCTGTATTGGTAGTCATTATGATATCCACTGTAGGATTTCTCGGAATAAACAGCTTGAAAAGGGTTCGCGATGTTCAGCATAGAGTAGATTTTTTCCATGAGACTATAATAGAACTTTACTATATGGAAATAGCCCATTTAAAATGGTCGGATGCCGTCGGGGAATTCCTTTATAATCCAAAAATAACAACTTTTGATGTTCAGACAGATTATCGCAAATGCGATCTCGGAAAGTGGTACTACAGCGATGAAAGAAAAAAACTTGAGCAGGAAATCCCTGAAACTGTTTCTATTTTGGCAGAACTTGAGGAACCTCATAAGCAGTTGCATGAGGCGGTTCGGAAAATTGAGGACTTGCTGGGTTCCGGACGGGAAGGAAGAACAAAGGCGGAGGTGTATTTCAAAGACGAGGTAAAGGGGAATTATCTCGCTGAAGTACAGCGTTCCTTAAAAGAACTTGATGACATTGCTATGAGAGAAAAGGATAAGCTTGAAATTGAGAGCGAGAAAATGATTAAAAATATAAACAGGACCATGGTAACGGGTGTGATTGTTTTTATCGTTCTGACGTTGGTTACTATTTCTCTCATTTCACGGCAGATACTGCTGCCAATCGCGAAAACAGTGGCGCTTCTTAAAGATATCGCCAGCGGAGAGGGCGACCTAACCAGCCGCCTTGACGATTCCTCAAAAGATGAGATCGGCGAGATGTCCCGCTGGTTCAATGTCTTTGTGGAAAAGATCCAGAGGATAATAACAGATATCGCGGGAAATGTGAATACACTCTCAAGTTCTTCGGAGGAGCTTTCAGCGACAGCGACTCAGATGGCTGCCAATGCCGAGGAAATGACAGCCCAGTCGAATACTGTCGCCTCTGCGTCCGAACAAGCTTCCGCCAATGTAAATAATATATCCGCGGCCGCGGAACAGATGTCCGGGTCTGTAAATTCGGTCGCGACAGCGATAGAGGAAATGAGTTCTTCAATAAATGAAATTTCCCGGAATTGTCAGAAAGAATCCGAAATAGCCGCCAAAGCCAATGACGCCTCCAAGAATACGAGGGCAAGGATGGAGAAACTCGGTGAATCCTCCAAGCAGATAGGCAAGGTCCTTGATGTAATAACCGATATAGCCGAGCAGACCAATCTGCTGGCCCTTAATGCCACAATAGAAGCCGCCTCCGCCGGAGAGGCCGGAAAAGGATTTGCCGTCGTCGCCAATGAGGTTAAAGAACTTGCCAAGCAGACAACACAAGCCACAGATGAAATCGAGAAGCAGATAGAGGAGATGCAGAGCAATACGGACAGCTCGGTTAAGGCTATTGAGGAAATCACGGCTATTGTCGAGGAAGTTAATTCTATATCCCAGACCATTGTCAGCGCGGTTGAAGAGCAGTCCGCGACAACTAATGAAATTGCTAAAAGCGTGGGCGGCGCAGGTGATGCCGCCAATAATGTAGCCAGGAATGTTCAGGAAACGGCTTCCGGAATAAATGAGATTTCCTCCAACATCCAGGGGGTTAACAAGGCTTCCTCTGATACAGCCAACGGGGCCGAGCAGACAAAGATAAGCGCCGGTAACCTCGCTGAGCTTTCGGCAAGTCTTGAGCAGATTGTGAAGCAGTTTAAAATTTAAACCGGAGTAACTATTGTCTGTAAGAGTATTAGTTGTTGATGACACTGTTACATACCGTAAAATTCTGTCAGAGATAGTTGACAGTATCGATGGAATGGAATTGATTGGTACGGCTCCTAACGGTAAAATCGCGCTTGATAAAGTGCGGGCGCTGTCTCCGTCTCTTGTTCTGCTTGATATAAACATGCCGGTAATGGATGGTCTTATGGCCCTGCAGAAGATCAGGGAAAGTTTTCCCGGCACAGAAGTCGTTATGGTCAGTTCAGAGAGCGGGATTTCCGCGGTTAATACAATTCGCGCGTTGCGGAGCGGGGCGGTTGAGTTTATTAGGAAACCGGACAGTTCGGATAATGACGCAAACCGGGAGATACTCAAAAAAAGGATTGAAAAGGTACTTCCCCTTGTTAAAAAAAAGCAGAAACAAGAGCCTGAAAACAGGCAGGAGGCCGCTACTCCGCCTAAGATTACTCCGGTTATTAAAATTAAGCCGGTTAAACCGTCGATTCTCGCGATTGGGGTCTCGACAGGGGGGCCTGAGGCACTGCACAGGGTCGTACCAAAACTTCCGGCTTCTTTTCCTCTGCCTATAGCCGTGGTCCAGCATATGCCGCCTGTTTTTACCGGGGCACTTGCGGCTGAGCTTAACAGAAAGTCGGCTTTGAATGTTGTTGAGGCCTCTGAAGGCGAAAAAATGGAACCCGGGAAAGCGGTTATCGCAGCCGGAGGTAAACATATGGGAATTAAACAGGAAAAAGGCGCTTTTTATTGCTATTTAAGCGACGCACCGCCTGAAAATTCATGCAGGCCCTCGGTTGATTTTACATTCAGGTCTCTTGCGTTGGCAGCAGGAAGCCGGGGCGTTCTGGCTGTTATTATGACTGGTATGGGAAATGACGGTGCTCTGGGAGTAAAAGAACTTAAAAAAGGTAATTGTTACTGCATAACCCAGACAGAATCGTCATGCGTCGTTTATGGTATGCCGAGGGCGGTTGATGAATACGGTCTCTCTGACCAAAGGGTTGATCTTGACAGGATATCGTTAAAATTAATACAGATAGCAGGAGGAGGTGTGTGAATATGAGGATCTTGTGTGTTGAAGATGAAAATATGGATAGAAAATTGTACGAGGAATACCTCGGGCGGGAGCTTCCGGAAGATGATACCGTAAAAACAGCGGCATCTGCCGAAGAAGCGATTGATATTTTGAAAAACGAGGCTTTTGATGTTATTATCTCTGACTTGGTGCTGCCGGACAGGTCGGGAATAGACCTTTTAAGTTTTTCAAAGAATGACAACCCCTCGGTAGAAGTTATAATAGTAACAGGAAAAGGCTCACTAAAGACAGCGGTCGAAGCGATGAAAAAAGGCGCACGGGATTATCTTGAGAAGCCTGTAAATTTTCCTCTTCTTTTAGAAAAACTGGAAAAAATGCGTGACTACAGGGACAGAATCAGAGAATCCGAGGAGTTTCTGGAGGCGAAGCAGATATCAGAGAAAGAAGCAGCGAAATCAATCAGTTTTCTTGAAAGGAAATGCGCCTGCTTTGAGAGTTGTTCTAATAAAATCGGAAAGTTGATTGAAGGACCTCTTGCGCCAGAGGAAAAAATTGAGGCGATAAGGAAAATAATTTCTAAAGCAGGAAAAGAATATTATGCCATTAGTGAAGATCGCTGAAGACGAGTACCGGCTTCTGCGGCAGTACATTGAAGAAAGCGGCGGCATAACGGTAGGTAAGCATAAAGAAAATCTTCTTGAAAGCCGACACACTCCGATTTTGTATGTCTATGGCTTGAAATCATACCGTGAACTGTATTTCAAGGCTAAAAACAATACGGATCCCTTTATAAGAGACCGCATCATAGATTCAATGACTACCAATGAGACTCTCTGGTTCAGGGATCAGCACCCTTTTAATGTTTTAAAAGAAAAGGCGCTGCCTTTTTTTTCCGAAAAGATCCGTGATAAAAAATCCGGGAAAATAAGGATATGGTCCGCCGGCTGTTCAACCGGTCAGGAGCCTTACTCAATAGCAATGACAATAATGGAATATATCAGGTCTTTCCCTTATTTAAACCCTGAACATTTTTCCATAATGGCAACCGATATCTCCGGCACGGCTCTTCAGAAGGCCGTGTCGGGAATTTACGATTCAATAGCGATCAGGCGTGGACTGCCGGATGATAAAAGACGGAAGTATTTTACGGAGCGGGATGGTAAATTTGTTATAAATGATGATTTGAAAAGAATGATTGATTTTAAAAATTTAAACTTTCAGGACAGTTTCAGCCGGTTAGGTAAATTCGATATAATCCTCATGAGATATGTGGCGATTTATTTCAATGATTCATTTAAAAAAGACCTTTTCAGCCGATTATACTCGGCTCTGAACAGAGATGGATTCTTTTTTATCGGGGCCTCCGAGTCTATGAGCGGATATAATTCCGACTTTGAGCTGAATTATCTTGGAAGGGCCATATATTACAGGAAGGAAGCAAAATAAAAAATGCAGAAATCCGCCGCAAAATTTTTCAGTATGGACGGTGAGACCCTTCTGCGGCTGATCAACTCTCTGCCGCTTATAATATTTATTATTGACAGAAACAGACGGGTACTTGCTTTAAATAGCGCTGCTTCCGGAGTTTCCTCGGACGGGGCTGAAAATAAAAAGGGCGGCGAGGTTCTCGGCTGTGTCCACTCCACAGATTCCCCTAAAGGATGCGGCTTCGGAGAAAAATGCGCGGAATGCAGGCTTAGACTATTGATAGAAGATGCTTTCGACTCCGGAATGAACATCAATAACCGTGAAGTCAAGTTGCGCGCCAGACGTCCCTTTGATGAAATTGAGGAAAAGTCATTTCTTGTCAGCTGTATGCCGCTCAGGGGAGAAGGTGACGGTTCCGGTGTTCTTGTTCTTAACGATATCTCCGCGTATGTCAGAATGCGTGACGGAAATCTGCAAGATATGAAAAGATTCTCGGTTATAGGAATGAATGCCTCGGGAATACTGCATGACATAAAGAGTCCTTTAGGTTGCATAGACGGTTACTGCAGGCTTTTGCTGGGTACGCTTAAGGATGAAAAACAGATTGAATTCTGCGACTCAATTATAAAAGGCGCCGGCCGTATATCTGAAATGCTGTCGGAACTGAAGGACTTTGTTAACGGAAATACTTCTGTTTCCATAAATCCGGTATTAACCGACGCGGCAGAGGCGGCGCCGTATTTTATTAATAATTATTCATACGGAATAGATCTGTTGCTTATTAATAACGCACAGGGCCGGATAATGGCTGACCGTGATAAACTGGCGCTTGTTTTCTGGAATCTGGCCTCTAATGCAAGCGCAGCGGTTCAAAATGTCAAGGAAGGCCGGGTGCTTTTAAGAACCGAATCTTCAGGAGGCGATGCATTTTTTGAGTTTATTGATAATGGCCCGGGTGTCCCGCCGGAAAAGGCGGAGAAGCTTTTCGAAAAACCTGTACAGTCTTCAAAAGAGAACGGTAGCGGACTGGGGCTTTACGGTTCATACAAAATAGTCCGGGCGCACGGCGGAAAAATTATTTATAACCGCCGGAAAAAAGATGGGGAGACCAGCTTCAAGGTTAAACTTCCTTTGAATTGAATCTCCGCATAATACTATATTTACTGACATGTCTGCAATGGTTTTAAGGAACATATTCTCAGCGGCTTTGCTGGCGGTTTTTATTGCGGGGGCCGCTGAAAGTCCGCCGTCGCCGTTTTTAAGCGCCGGCGCGCCCCCTCCGTCCGACCCTTTGTCTGTAAATACCACTGTGCTCCGGACCGATAAAGACTCGTTTACCGCTGAAATAAAACTGTTAATCGATACTTCCGCCTATATTTACAGTTCATCCGATCATTTTTTCAAAATTTCCTTTTCAGAGAAAAAAGGGCTCGGAGAAATAAAGCTGCATTTTCCCGAATCTGACACAATAAAAAATTTTGACGGAACATTTGCCGCTGTATTTAAAGATACTGTTTCGATCGGTGTCCGCGCCCCTTTTGCGCTGGGCGGAGAAAATTCATGGTCGCTTTCCGGAATGATAGGCTATCAGGCATGCACAGATGATATGTGTCTTATGCCGTCAAAAAAAAGTTTTTCATTTTCCACTACAAGTCCGGAAGCGGATAAGACTGGAAAAGGCGGAGACCTTCCAAAAGGAGAAGGCGTTGTTTCCGTTATAGAAAAATTAAGAGGATTCACTATAGCCGGAAAAGCCGCGGGTTATATGAATACTTCTAAAATGGCCGCCTTTTTGGAAGATCCGGAAAAAGCTGGCCGTTCTTCATTTTCCGGTAAAAGTATCTGGCTGATTCTTCTAATTATAGTCGCTGGAGGTTTTCTTCTTAACCTTACTCCCTGTGTCCTGCCAATGATTCCTGTTACCCTGGCTGTAATAGGCGCCGGTGCCGGCGCTTCTTCCCGCCGGCGCGGCTTTTTGCTCGGATTGTTTTACGGAGCGGGCATGGCCTTGTCTTACGGTTTTCTGGGGGCGGCGGCCGCTGTAACCGGTGCGGGCATAGGAGGTATCAATTCATCTCCTGTTTTCAATATAGCGGTAGGAGTTCTCTTTATTATTCTCGCGCTCGGGATGTTTGATATTATTTCCATAGATTTCAGCAGCTTCCGTCGCGGCGGAGCAGCTCCGGGGGGCAAAAGCGGTTTTATCGGAGTGTTCTTTTTAGGAGTCCTGGCGGCGGTTTTGGCTGGCGCCTGTGTGGCTCCCGTGGTAATTTCGGTAATTATATATTCAGCATCTTTGGTCTCACAGGGTAATACGGCCGGTCTTTTTCTGCCTTTTCTTCTCGGAGCGGGAATGGCGCTTCCATGGCCTTTTGCCGGCGCGGGTCTTACTTTCCTGCCAAAGCCCGGGAAATGGATGGCAAGGATCAAGTGGCTTTTCGGTATTCTTATTCTTGTTATGGCGGCTTATTATATTTATTCCGGAATTAATATTATCAGACTGCGAGGTAAAACGGCGGCGGTTGAAGTCGCTGAAGACTCCGAAGTTCTCTGGATTAAAGATATAGGAAAAGCTATGGAGGTGTCGGAAAATTCCGGCAAACCCCTGTTTATAGATTTTTACGCTTCATGGTGCAAGAACTGCAAGGCTATGGATGCTACAGTTTTCAGGGAGCCGGAAATTACCGGCGTATTAAACAAGGAATATGTCTCTCTCAAGTACAGGGCCGAAGACCCGTCTGCAGAGCCTCATAAGACAATACTTTCCCACTTCGGGATCATCGGTTTTCCGGAATATATAGTACTTTATCCGCAGTCAAGATAATTACTTTTTACTAATTATTTGACAAATTCCAGGTTTTTAGTTTATTTATAATTAGGTATTTTATCCGGCATGTGCTTTGCCCGGACAAATAAAAGGAGGAAGATTTGAAACTTTTAATGATTTTTATGGTTTTTTTTATGTCTGTCCCGGTTTTTTCCGCATTTGAGGGAAGCGGATACTGGCCGGAGTTTTACCCCTATATTCACTGCGATCAGGAAGTCATCGACTCTATGCTCGCGGTAAATGCCCGATGGCAGCAGAATCAGCTTCTGGATGGTTGGAATAAATACCGTTTTGGTCTTGTCGGAAACTCGGTAACAAATGACGGGCCTTTCCCTTCCGACATGTCGACAGGCTGCCATGCCTGGTGCGGAACCGGTATAAGCGGGTGTTCACGGCCCAACAACAGTTTCTGGGCGGATTTTCTTTCGGAGACCTGGGGCGGCCCCGGTACCGGAGACGATCATCAGTGGCTCTATGATGAAAACTGTCACGGGTCAAGCAACGGAAACCTTATCGGAGCAAGGACTTCTCAGGGTGACGGACTTCTTCAGAATGCCATAGATAATCTGAAACCTATGTGGGTAACAGTCATGTTCGGTCACAATGACCGGGGAGTATGGAATTCTGACAGGCGCGCTCAGTTCAATGAAATCATAGATCTCGCGCTAAGTCATAATATAATTCCTATAATGGTAACCATAAACCCCGCAAAAGCAAATGCCGGTTTTGGGGATCTCAATTGTCCCGAATACAATGATTCGGTAAAGGCTTTTGCTGCCGGGCGGAAGATCCCCTGCATAGACTGGTTCGGAGCGGCCGTCGATCCTGAGATAGGCGGATGCTATGACAGAGCGGATACCTGCACGAGAGACGGTGTTCATCCTGAAAGGTCTAATTCCTCCGGGCATTTTGCGGACAGCAATATTTTCTATGACGGAACAAACCTTCCTCCCGTATGCGGCCTGCTCAATATAATGCTTCTTGAACTCACTTATGAATTGAATGAAAAAGTCGTTAAGCCCGCGGAAAACGCTCTGGCCTCTTTTGATTATGAATATATTCTTGAGGACCGTGTTCATTCTACTTATATAGACGAAGGAAACCCCTCTGCTTCTATGGGTTCGAGCGCCGAGGCCAAGGTTGTTGGCGGAAGTTCACCTTTTATCAAGGTAAAAAAGACCCTTGTTAAATTTGATCTTTCCAATTTTGAGGAGGCTTCTGTCAATTCTACTGATATAGGCGGAGCTTTTTTCAAGATGCATCAGACTAAAGCAAATCTCGCCACATCGGTAAGGTTTGTGAAAATGACGACCGACTGGACGGAGAGTTCCGCCAACTGGACTGAGAGTTCCGCCGGCAATTCTTGGACTGTGGCCGGTATGGGACAGGGCGACTATGATACCAATACCGCTGTAAGCGTAAATATCGAATCCGCCAGTACCGGGCTTACGAGTATAAAAGAGTGGATCACCGCCGATATTACAGACTGGGTCAAGGCATGGATTGCGGACCCTTCCTCCAATTACGGTATGGCGATAATCTCCGAGTCAAATTTTACGGATTTTTATTTTGAAACAGAAGACGCTGCCGGTTTTCATCCGACTCTAAGAGTGGGGTCTGATACCGATCTCGGGGTTACAGGAATTATGGCACGCACAGAAACTCTTGAGGATGACTTAAGTCTGCGCGTATTCCCGAATCCGGCTAATCCGGCAACCGAAATCGTTCTTAATATTCCTGCTGATGCAAAAGGGGATGCTTCTCTGCGTATTCTTGATGTTCAGGGCAGGACTGTAAAGACGTTTCATGGAATTAAAGGCGGTGCCGGTAGGTATCGCGAGGCATGGGACGGTACTTCGGATAACGGTGTAAGCGTGTCCTCCGGAATATATGTTGTGTCTTTTCAGTCAGGCGGAATACGTAAAACAAAGAGATTTACTCTTCTCCGATAGAGTCCGTTATTTCATATTCCATATAAAGGGCCGTCAATTAACTTGACGGCCTTTTTTTTGATTCATGGCCTTTTGTTGCGTAATTTGATTTTTAGATACAACGGTTCACGGGTACCCTGACGTGCCCCCTGTTATCTTGGGTATTACCCTTAATGTTACCCTTATGTAGGGGTATTACCCTTTATGCTGCCAACGTGCACCAAGGCCACGCCCTTCTGAAATGACCCTGCCCTCCTTTTTGAGGTCTTTGAGGACTTTGCGGATCATATCTCTGCTTACATCTGGGCATTTAGACTGAAGCTGAGACAATGTGAATGCCGACCGAAACTTCGCTATAGCGTCTATAACAATCTCTGTCTTCCCACCCTTGGGTGTCTCAGTCTTTTGAACTCGTTCAATGAATTCCGCATAGGCTTTCTTCTGCAGATAAAGAAGGAAATTCACATATGGCCATGGGTCATGTTGACCGTAATGCCACTTCCTTGAAGAAATTTTGAGTGTCTCGTAGTATCGTTCTTTGTGTTCTTCAATCATTCGTTCCAAACTTATGAATCTGCCCACCTCATAGCCTGCGTGGTAGAGCTGCAGAAGCAGTAAGAGCCTGGACACACGCCCATTTCCATCTCTGAATGGGTGGATGCATAGAAAATCAAGATTGCAGGCTGCGATTAGAATAAGAGGATGAATCAGTTCTTCTTTCATGGCCTGTTTATAGTATGAAACCAATTCCTTCATTGCGCTTGTAGTTCGAGCCGCAGACACTGTTTTGAAACGGATTCGAGTGTCTCCGTTAGGCAGGCGTTCAATAATGTCGCCATCTTTCTCCTTGTATCTACCCGCATCCCAAATTTCACCCCGAGTCAGCTTGTGCAGCTGCTTTACAGTTGCCTGTGAGAACCGAATGGACGGTGCATTTTCGTGAATCATTTCGAGCGCGTTGCGGTATCCCTGGATTTCCTCTTCATTGCGGTCTCGAAGAAGAGGGTGACCAAAAATCACGGTCCCTATGCGCTGCTTGTCAATCTCAACACCCTCGATACGGTTTGAGGAAACTACACTTTCGATAAGGGCGTGCTCCTTGAGTGCTTTCAGTTTCTGCGGCGACTGCTTTGCGT
>CAYNYI010000038.1:0-24937 GCA_964401455.1 uncultured Fibrobacterota bacterium | reverse complement strand
CCTAGGTCCGCTCGAGACCGAAGAGCAGGAAGGATTCGAGGATGAAGACGGATGCCCGGACGAAGAAAATGACAAGGACGGAATTAAAGACAGCGATGACAAGTGTCCGCTTGAACCCGAAAACTACAACAATTTCAATGATAAAGACGGATGTCCGGACAAAGGCGCAAAAAGTATCGATAAAAATAGGCCCGTTCTTATGAATAATGTAAAGTTCAGTCCCGCCAATAAATTTATGCCGGAATCTTATTTGACACTGAACGAACTTTTCAGAACCATGGAAACCTTTTCCGATTACGTAATAGAGATACGGGGCCACACAGACAGCTTCGGCAGTATCCGTTCAAACCGGATAAAGTCTCTTCGGAGGGCCCGGCTGATAAAAAAGTTTCTTACTGACCGGGGCATAGAAGACAAAAGAGTACGGGTCAAGGGGCTAGGCGAATCGGTTCCTGTCGCCACGAACAAAACAATGGAAGGACGGTTGAAAAACAACCGTATAGAAATCCTGAGAATCAGGTAAATCTTTTAAGAATCAATAACCGAGATCTTTACAAGGATTTCGGTTCTTTGCTATACGTCTTCTCGCCTGTGAATTGAGGACCTTCCTGTCCAAATGTTCAGGATCATCCCAGAGACCGGAAAGTGATTTTTTCATGTCTGCTGCAATATCCGCGACTTCAGCATTATCTGAAAGATCATTCATTTCATGCGGATCTTTTTCAAGATCATAAAAATGATAACCGTCTGTATGATTGTAAACCAGTTTATACCGGCCTCGACGCAGACATGCCCGGCAATGATTCCAGCCTTCCCCCTCCATCTCCACAAGTATATCATTTCCGGCCGGAGAATCAGCCTTTCCCTCGATATAGGGCAATAGAGACTTTCCACGAATGACAAGATTTTCCGGCAGTTCCACACCCGCAATATCCGTGAAAGTAGGATGAAGATCAAGAAGTGAAACCGGAACACTGCATCTTCTTCCCGACTCAAAATGCCCCTTCCAGCTTACAATTAACGGAACCCGGATGGAGGGCTCGAGAAGAGACACCTTCGACCAGTTGCCGTGTTCCCCGGCAAGCTCTCCGTGATCACTGAAATAAAACACTATTGTATTTTCGGCAAGCCCTGTGCTTTCAAGCTTATCAAGGATTCTGCCGCAGTACTCATCAAACTCGGTAATAAGGGCAAAATAAACCTCACGTGCCTTCTTAATCTGTTCTTCAGAAAGATGCCTTAGATTACCGTAAAATTCCTGCAGGTATCGGTCACAAATATCCCGTTTTTCTCCCTTGTGATTAAAAGGAAGGTCCCCTTTGCCTTTATAAGTTTCAAGGATGTCCTCACGTGCTTTCCATGGCGGATGAGGCAAAACAAACCCTGCGCATGCTGCCCAGGGTTTATCCTCTTCAGCAGCTGCCTTTTCATCAAGGAAAGAGAGCGAACCGTCGAGAACTTCCAGGTCTTTTCTGAAAATCGGCTCTCGTTCCGGAGTATCGGCTCCCGCTTCTTCAAGTTCTTTCCACATTCCGTTTTCTTCGCGGTTGCTTGAATGGGGCAACGGCTCTCTCCAGTCATGATCTATGCGAAGCCCCCATGAATAAAAAGATTCCCCGTTATTATTTCCTTCAAGTACCGGACGTCTGTCGAATCCGTACATTTTTTGATACCCGTTGAAATGCATCTTTCCGAGCAAGGAAGTCTCATACCCCGCTTTAGAGAGAATATGCGCCCATGTAACCGTGTCTTCCCGCATAGCGCTTGCATTATCCCAAACTTCCAAATCGTGCGGATAAAGCCCGGCCATGAATGACTGACGGCTGGGAGAACAAAGAGGATAGGGACAATAAGCATTGTCAAAAACAGTACCGTCCCCTGCGAGCTTATCAAGGTTCGGGGTTCTGATTGTCTTTGAACCGGCAAAGCCCGCGTAATCAGCCCGATGCTGATCTGAAAATATAAGAAGAATGTTCGGTTTATTTTTTTTATCGGACATTTTTAAAGCCTCCTTTAAGTTTTTTAGTTAAGACTAAAATAATAATTTATCGGCTTTGCCGTCAAATTTGCCGTCAAAAATAAAAAAAACCGGCCAGGTGACCGGCATCACTTCATAAAACCAGAATCGGATTTATATTAATCTACATATGGAGTCAGCTAAAAGAAACAGGAGAATTTTATGTCATATGAAAAATCAGCCGCTATTTTCTTTGTTTTTCTTTTAATATGCTTTCTTGCGGCGGAAACCTTCAGCTGAGAAAATACCGGATTATTCAGACAGCGCTTTCGAACAGAACTTCCGACATGTATTTCCGTATAATTCTCAAATTTCGGTG
Source organism: uncultured Fibrobacterota bacterium (assembly GCA_964401455.1). Taxonomy (GTDB): domain Bacteria; phylum Fibrobacterota; class OXYB2-FULL-49-7; order CAYNYI01; family CAYNYI01; genus CAYNYI01. The sequence continues at coordinate 22,601 of CAYNYI010000038.1, read as the reverse complement.
GCTCTCACAAAAAGCCGGGTATTCCTTCTGACCGGGCAGGTATCTGAAAACATAGCTCTTTCCGCATATTCGGCAGGAGCCCTCCATATCAACCGCCTTTACATGCAGATCATCCGGAAGAATCAGGTTTATCGAAGGCTTCGCGAAAAGACCGGCTTCAGGGTCTTTTTTCCTGCGATGAGGTTTTCTGTGATATTCACAGTATTTTCGTAACGGATGACCGAAGAAACGTTTATTGCAGCCTTCCTCACCGCAGTATTTCCATTCATGTTCTCTTTTTGACTTTCTTTTAAATCCCGGGAAGAAAAACATATTGCCCATCTCCTTTTAATATTTAAAATCCCGCAAACGCACTCTCACTCATATATCTCGCAATAGCCATGCCCTTAAGAATGTCTAATAAACCGAAGATGTTGACAGATTTGTCAAATTATTGATAAAAGCAGCCCGATTCATGACAGAATGGTCAGAGTTTTTTCATGCTCCCAAATAAATGAAAACTTTTAAAAAAGCATTTTTTATTAACATTCAGGTAAAAAGACTAATTATTTTAAATATTACTTATTCTACTTTGAAGGACTTTATACAACTCCGGGTGTTCATATGCTCATAAGATGCTGGGGCTCACGCGGCTCCATTCCGGTTTCCGGGAAACAGTATATTAAATACGGAGGAAATACACCCTGCATTGAGATAAGGGGTGCCGGTGATGAGGTGATAATTGTCGACACCGGTTCCGGAGTAAGACCTCTCGGAAATAAATTAATCTCAGAGAAAAAAAGCCGTTTTCATATTCTTTATACTCATTTTCACTGGGACCATATATTGGGCCTTCCGTTTTTCAGACCGGTTTTTATGAAGAAGTCGGAAATAAAAATCTACGGCTGCACCTTCTCAAGCACGAGCCTGAAAAAGATGATAGCCATAACAATGACAAATCCGTACTTTCCCGTGCAGTACGGAGAGGTCAGCGCAAATTTTTCGTATAAAAAGATCTGTGAGAAAGAATTCAATATCGGAAATATAAAGATCAAGCCTATACCTCTTAGCCATCCTAACGGCGGATTTGGTTATAAATTTACAGAAGACGGTAAAACATTTGTTTATCTCACAGACAACGAACTCGGATACAGGCATAAGGGCGGATTGACAAAATCAGGTTATAGGAAACACTGCAGGGACGCCGACCTTCTGATTCACGACGCTGAATTCCGCAGCCAGGAATATAAAAACACCAAGACCTGGGGACATTCGGTTTTTAATGACGCGCTGGATCTTGCACTTAGTTCAGGAGTCTCAAAACTTGGACTCTTCCATCATAATCAGGACAGAAGCGACAAAGATGTCGACTTGATAATAAAGGAATGCGAAAACATAATAAATAAAGGAAAAAGCGGATTAAAATGTTTTGGGGTAGCGCAGGATACCGAAATAAGACTCTGAGAAGACACCCTGTCAGTCTGAGAATTTCTCTCTGATTGCCTGAACAACTTCGTATATTTCCAAGAAGGCCTCCACTATTTCCGGATCAAAATGACTTCCGGCTTCTTCTTTTATGTGAGAAACAACCTTTTCTTCTTCCCAGGCGGCTTTGTAAACTCTTTTTGAGACCAGAGCGTCATAAACATCGGCAAGCGCGGTTATTCTTGCTTCGACCGGAATTTCTTCTCCTGACTTTCCTCTGCCGAAATGGACAGAGTCTGAGCCGTCCGGCTTATATTCCCCCGGATAACCGGCTCCGTTCCACTTTTCATGATGATTCAGCGCAATACGCGAAGAGACCCGGTCGAGTTCAGACCCGCTTTCATCAAAAAGACCGGCTCCGTAAACAGTGTGATGCTTCATTATCTCAAATTCTTCATCATTTAGTTTTGCCGGCTTCTTAAGAATAAGGTCGGAGATTGCCACTTTACCGAGATCATGGGTCATTGCCGCGATTCTGATAATATCCTTCATTTTCCTAACTTTGCTGTCTGAAAAACCTTTTTTCTCAGCCCAGCGTTGATAAATTTCAGCCGAGTAGGCGCCCACACGGTTAACATGTGCACCGGTTTCTTTCGGGTCTCTAAGTTCGGCGATCTTCAGCATTCGGAGTACACCTTCTCTGGTCATAACCGCCCTTTCAACCGCAGCTGCCGCTATGTTGGAAAAATATGAAACAATACGAACATCACCTTCTGTATATTTAGTTATTTCCCCTGATTCATTTTTGGCATTGATAAGCTGAAGAACACCTACGACCCTTCCGCCACCGAGTTTAAGAGGGACCGCGAGTATAGACTGCGTTCTGTAATTTGAGGATTTATCAAAAGAACGGTTGAAGGAATATGGAAGGTTGTCTGAAAGAGAATAGGCATCATCAATTATAAGCTCTTTCCCCGTAGAAGCCACAAAACCAGTAATGGAACTATGGTTGATCGGGACTTCACTGTTGGAATAAATAAATTTGTTCTTGTCGTTACCCTTGAAAAGGGTGTCATTTTGAACATATCTGAATTTAAGCGCTTTGCCTTCTTTAAGAAATATTGAGCCTGCGTCCGAGACTGTAAATCTCCTGGCCTCTGACAGGACTTTATCTAGTACAGCGTCAAGATCATGAATTAGATTAAGCTCTTCGGAAAGTCTGATTATTTCTCGGAGAAAGCTGTCGGAAATCTTCATTAGAATAGTACTTATAAATCAGGCTACACGGGTCTTTTTTTTTGTATTTCTGCCGGCGGCAGACTTCTTTTCCTCTGTCTGAGCTATAAAAAGTTTTCGTTTATACTCATTACGATGCTCTACGCAGTATTTAGGATATATGTACTGCCTGGGAATAATATCCACGGAGTATTTCTTATCACACCCTTCAAGCTCACATGTGAATTCCATTCGAACCGTATCAATGTATTTGTGACGAAAAATTTTATTATGCGTATCAACAGGCTCATATTCGACTTTTTTTCTCTTCCGGTTGGAGAGTATTCTATGAAAATCGCAGTATTTTCTTATTGGATGCCCGACAAATTCCTTACCGCAACCCGGTTCCTGACAAACTTTCAATACAAGTTTGTGGTGCTTGTCTTTTTTGCTGACTGGAAGCTGCATATTGGTCAACCTTTCTGTATATATTCATTAATGATAAACGTATCCTGAAAACAATCAGGCGGTTTTTTCCCGGCTTTCAAGAAAATGACTCCTCTTGAAGCTGTTTCTGTGTTCTTCACAGTATTTCGGATAAATATGCTGACGCGGCATTAGCTTTACTTTATATTTATTATCACAGCCCTTTAGCCGGCATACAAATTCTGTCTCTATAGTCTCATGAAAATCATGCTCAAAAACCATGTTGTTCTCATCGATGCTTTCAAAAACTTTTTTTTTCCTCTGCCGGTTACGAATATCACGGTGCTTTTCGCAGTATTTGGAAATAGGGTGACCGATAAATTCCCGGCCGCAACCGGGTTCAGCGCAGGTTTTAAGGACAGTACGTTTTTTTTTCTTATATTTCGGAAGCTGCATATGATGACTAAGTATATAGAAAGACTCAATTCATACCTAATAATAATATAAAAAAGAAAATATGGCAAGCTGTTTTTAGCACTTAGTTAAGAAAATACCTATAAATTATTAAAAAGTAAGGAGTAAGGCCTATTCAGCATGTAATAATTGAAATAATAATCGCTTTTTACTTGAAGCCTATTATAATAAAACGGCCCGGCTCCGGATAAGGGATTTAATCTGCCCGGGATCCTGACGCGGGTGCGAAGAGCTCATCAAGCAAATTATATTCGGCGGGCAGAATTCCTGTAGAATCCGCCGGTATTTTTTTAAATTCGGCATAACTGTCCGGTTTATTTAGATTATTTATTATTTTTACACCAAGGTCTCTGACAAGATTTATTTCTTTCTCAATTTTCGAGTTTACCCATTTATCAAAAAAAGGCAGCTTCAGCATTATCTTGGTAACTCCCCTGTAAAAACCGTTTTCAATAAATACAGATGCCGAGGGTTGAATAAGGACGCTGTCCGCTTTCTGCTCATATCTGATATTCATAAGCATTTCGCCTTTTATATCCATAATACCCTCTCTATGAATACCTTCAAAAAAATAGTGCAAATCATTACGCATAAAGTCAAGGGAACACTTCTTTACGCGTCCCGAGGTGCCGGACCCGTCATCAATAAAAAAAAACGTACCGCTGTCATGAACAGTAAAATCGCCGCCTGGAAAAAGCGAAGCAAGGCGGGCGCACAATTCAGGATATTTAAAAAGGCTGTCTATCATATGTTCGCGAGCAAAAACTTTTACCTGAAGAGCGCGGTCAATTGTTTTCCTGTTTTTAAATGATAACGCTTCGGTACATAAATACCCGTTTTCTACGGAGAAGACAGAGGCCGGGAAGAACAAACAAATAACAAGAAAAAAATAAAAGGAAATTTCTACTGTTTTCAATTTCCGGGAATCCTTACCCAGAGTTCCAGTTTTACAGATACCGTAAAAAATTCTTTAAGCCTTCTTTCTGCAAAGCGCCTGATTTTTTTAAGCAAAGCCCCTCCCCTTCCTATGAGTATCTTTTTATGTGCCTGTTTTTCGGCAAATATTTCGCAGGAAGCCTGTATATCCCCGGACTCTGAATATTCCAAACGCCGAACAGATACACTGACACCGTAAGGTATTTCATTATAGGAATTAATATAAATCTGTTCTCGTACAAATTCTGATATAATAAAAGCGGGTGGCTGATCGGTCACAGTTCCTTCATCAAATATTAGGGGATTCTCCGGGAGCTCATTAAGAAGAAGCGGAATCAGAGAATCGACGTTATCCCCGGTCTTTGCCGAAACAGGAATTATCTCGGAAACGGCCTTTTGTTTTCTAAGAATATCAGCAGAAGGCACAAGAGCCGCTTCACCGGTTTTATCCGACTTATTCAGGACCGCTACAACCGGCCGTCCGGTATAGGACAATTTGGTCAATATTGAGGCGTCATCTCTGTTAAAACCGGAGCTTCCGTCAATAACAAATAAATACAAATCCGCCCCTGTCATGGTCTCTTCAGCTATTCTGTTCATTTCTCCAGAGAGTCTTCCTCTGCCTTCACCAATCCCCGGAGTATCATAAAAAATTATTTGTTTACTGTCTTTTGTATAAATACCGATAATCCTGTCGCGGGTTGTCTGAGGCTTGTCCGAGACGATAGATATTTTTCTGTTAACAATCCTGTTAAGCAGAGTGGACTTTCCGGTATTGGGCCGACCGGCAATGCATACTATTCCGCTATAACGTTTTTTGTCGTCGCCATGCATACTGTCAATCCCGGAAAAGACCGATTCTTTCAAGATACTCTGTAACCTTAAAATTCATTTTATGGGCAAGATTCAATATTTCTGTGATAGCCGCGTACTCTGACTCATCCCTGCTTCCAGCTTTTACGAATTCATTGATTCTTTTATTAAGACTGTCTGTAAGAATTTCATACATCTTGTTCTGGGCCGATTCTAAATACATCCTGACCTTGTTTTTCGACAGAGAATCAAGGAGTCTTCCGATCTTCCTGCTTAAAGAGAAAGAAGAATCAGAGTCAATCCCATCCAGATTGACTGCGATAGCATCTGCAAGTTCAATATCAGTTCTTGTAGAAATATTGAGCCCGTAATGCTCGGCAATTCCAAGAAGGCGCTCGAATATCTTTATATCTGTCTCGGATATTCCCGATTTCATTGCTTTAACACATCGGATAAGACCTTCGGAAACAGCGGACTCACAAGGCACTTTTATCTCAGAGGGGATCTCTATTCCAAAACTGGTGTAAACATCCAGAAGTTCCCGGCTCTTTTCAAAAACTTCGTCAAAACTCCCCCGGATTTCCGACATATTCCTCTTAAGCATCATGGATGCTATCTCGTATTTTTTATCATCAAAAATATCCCGAAGAGTGAAAGGTGGCTGCTTAAAAATATCGGCGGAACGGCTTTCAATTTTATCGGCTGTACCCGAAATTATCTTATCCAGGTTGAAATCCGGTTTTTGCGACTTCGGCATACAGTAAAACCGTAAGCCCCGGTCCTTTATTTCGAGGCAGAGAAAGAAAAACTCAGTGGTAAAATGATCAAGTTCGGATTTAATTTTTAAATCACCGGAAACTGCGCGGCACAATTCTTTCCGGACCTCCTTCTTACCCGAGAGCTTGATGTGGTAGCGAAGGAAAATATCCTCTTTCTTTTCTCCGGAATATAGGAGAGAAACGACATAAATCAGGGCGGCTTTTTCTGAGGAGAAGGAATTTGGTTTTACCCACCTCTCATAAATTTTTTTACCGTCGTCGCCGGCTATATTACTTTTAGCTTCTGACAAATGCAGAAGAAAACCGTTTTCAATCTCTTTTGCATTGTTATTAAAAACAGCCGCGTATTGAAGCGCTCTTGCCGCGTATTTCATGTTTTGTACAGTCTCAATCCCTGAAATATCAGCAAAGAACCAGGCACAGCTCGTATACATAAGCAGCCTGTTCCGCTGCATCTCAAGAAGAGAAAGAGCTTTTGCTTTTCTCTCCTCGGTTTGTTCCGGCCCGGCGAAACGCCTGAAAAATTCTTCGACATTCTTTTCCGAACGGTCAAGGATAACTTCGACATATTGGTCACGAACATCCCATATATCCGATTTACCAAACAAATCAGGAGCATCCTTTTCATAAATTTCATCAATTTTTTCTTTTAAAAAATCAAACGCATTTCTGAGAGGAGAACGCCATTTCTGGTTCCAGCCTTCACGGGCACCGGTCGAACAGCCGCAGTCTTCTTTCCATCTGCCTGTTCCGTGCGCGCAGGACCAGGCGGTACCGCCGCTGAAAGCGTTTTTAAGGTCTGCTTCGAATTCCGGGGGACTCATTTCCAGAAACGAAGCATAATTCACTATTTTTATTCCGGCGGCAGAAGCGTGGTCACGGAAAAAAGAGGCAAGACACATATTACCGAAAGCCTCATGATGACCGAAAGTTTCTCCATCAGTTGCTATGCTCGTAAAAAAAGGCCCGCCTTTTTTTTTACGGAACTCCGAGAGCATTCTGGAAGTAAATCCTCCGGCATCGCGTAACAGGTGCTCGAAACCCACAGCACCGGAAAGACCCGCATTAAAAACAAACGCGTCGATAAATTTTTCTGTCTCGGTATTGCCGTCTTTATCTTTCTGAAAAATTCTGAAGGGACGACAGAATAAATCGTCTTCAACGGGAGAAGTGTTCCACTTTTCCTCACCTATCTTTCTGATACCGGCAATTTGCCCCGGAGCGACTATTAAAAATTTCAACCCCGATTCAATCATGCACTCTATAGTCTCCATATCAACAGCTGTCTCGGCAAGCCACATGGCCTCGGGTATTCTGCCGAATCTGTATTTGAAATCGGCTATCCCCCATTTTATCTCGGTTATCTTGTCCCGCCGATCCTGAAGGGGCATAATAACATGGTTATAGACCTGCGCGATGGCATTTCCGTGTCCGTTATTCTCTTCACAGGATATTCTGTCGGCCTCGATTATTTTCTCATAAGTTTCAGGACTGTGGACTTCCATCCAACTCATGAGGGTGGGGCCGAAGTTAAAACTCAGATATCGGTAATTATTGATAATATCAATTATCCTGCCATCGGGAGCCAAAACCCTGGAGGCTCCGTTCGATCTGTAACATTCCCGGTCAATTCTTTGATTCCAGTCATGATACGGAGCTGCTGATTCCTGCCTTTCAATTTCATCTATCCAGGGGTTTTCTCTCGGTGGCTGATAAAAATGCCCGTGGACAACAGCAAATTTTTCCGAATATTTTATATTATTGCCAGTCAAAAGGCCTCCCATCCTCATAGTTGACATTTTTCCCTTTAAGAATTTCTTTCATGAATTCCATGGATTCCTTTATAACGCCTTCCCGTGATGTTTCAGAAGGATTAAACCACCTTTCGGTACTTTTACCTATCCTTACATATGCCTTGTCCCCTATTACATGGTCACCAAGCTGAATTTCCACAATTTCCGGAGAACCGTCAATCATCAGATTTTTCAACACTCGAAACGGCATTTTCACTCCTTTCATTCATAATACTTATTCTTGTAAATAACAAGCTTTCTTCCCTCGGCCAAAAGTGAAACATCATCGACATAAGTGCTTATGTCTTCAAGCTCCTTCTCGCTGAAACGTACCGGATTATCTTTGTGATAAGAATCTGAGAACAGGCATATGCGAAGCCCCGATTCTGAACATGTATAGGCCGAGTATATTTTCTCTTTTCGCATTCCTGCGGCATTAGAACAGAAAAACCCCAAAGCCTTCAGCATAACAGCTTTAATATTCCTGATAATAGGGTCCGGATAGGAGAAACGGTCCATTTCATATAGTATCCGGGCGATGCCGTCATTAAAGCAGTCCGGCCCTGTTATTACCTGCACGTTTATATCTTCAAAACGTTTAAAATTCCCGTCAAGTTCGAATTCCTGAACAATTGATCGTTTTTTAAAATCGCAAAGTAAAAGAGTATAATCATCGGAGAGTTCCCTTTCTTCCGCGAAAGATTTAACCGCTTCGAGGACTTTTTCAGAAGCCGCTTCCGGGTCCTGATTAAAAAATTCCTTCAAAACGTTCCTTAGTCTCTGCATACCGAATTTATCTCCGGTATTATTACGCGCCTCATATATTCCGTCGGTAAAAAAAACAAGCCTTTCACCCTGTCTGAAAAAAACAGTCTTGTCTTCATAACGGCCCTCGTCCATAAGCCCGAGAAGCAGGCCTTTTGTTATCATTTCGGATGTATCTCCGGACGGCACAGTTTGTAGAAAAGCCGGAGGGTGTCCGGCCTTTGAGAATGTTATTCGGTTATGAACAAAGTCGATTACAGCATAAAAAGCAGATATGAAATGTTCGGTTACGAGATGCCGGTTTATATCAAGATTGATTTTCTGTAATAGCTTCGAGGGAGATCTCTCAAAAGGAGAATGCTGAACAAATGACATTTTAGTCATCGCTCCGACAAACGCGGAAGCGACACCGTGTCCGGCCACATCCGCTATAAAAATTCCTATTTCTGTCTCGGAAAGCTTAACAAAGTCGTATATATCTCCTCCAACGTTCTCTATAGGAACATATGATACCGCAAACTTGATATATTCAGTTTCAGGAAGATTCATCGGCATTATTTTAAGCTGAACCTGCCTTGCGATGGCAAGTTGCTCCTCGATTTCTTCATAGGCCTTTGAAAGTTTTTTTTCGGCTTTCCGGTGTTCTGTAATATCGCGGATTCGCTCAATAATGCCGCCACCGAATACACCGCCGGGTCCTACGGAAGGCGAATAAGAAACCATCCAGATACTGTCTCCATAAAACGTTTCCCGGCTGACCCCCTCCCGGCTGCCGCTTTGTATGAGTTCCTTCATGGGGCATTCATCACAGGGAGAATTAATACCATAAAGAAGCTCATAACATTTTTCTTTCCCTTTGCTGGCTCTGGGCCCTTTCCTGTTAATGTAACGGACAGTATAGTCCGAATTGATAAGACAAAGAGTATCGTCAACCGATTCGGTTATATACTCTAGAACTCCTTGCATGTTCTCATTTGAGTCCAAAATAACCTCCTCTTAATCCGCGGCGGACGCTGCAGACAAGAGCCCGGTAAAATCATCGGCAGTTCTGAAAAGCTCATCACAATTATCTCTGAATTCCCTTGATTCAGTAAAGGCTTCCGTATCGCCTGCTATAAGATACCACACCCCGTCTTTTCCTCTGTAAACAGCGGTATCCCCGTGAATCAGAAACCAGAATATTTCCTCTTTCGTCCTTCGGGAAGAAGGCTCATTTATATCCACGGAAAAAAACTTTTCGGGACACAAGTATATCTCTTTTTCAAGGTGCAGATTTCTGAGCGCTGCAGGTCTGGCTACTTTAAACCATACAGCAAATTCCTCCGGAGTTTCGAAAAGTGCCTGATATTCTTCATCGTCTCCCTTACTGATAGTATATGTGCAATTTTCTGCGGAATACTTTCTGCATATTTTCGGTCTTCCTTCATAATCAGCACAGCTGTTGTCGCCTTTCAGAAGACTGCATTCCTTGTTGATCAGAATGCACCATGAGTCCTCATGATCAAGAAAAACCGATATTTCCGGGAGCGAAAGAACCTCGGAAATTTTTTTATAGCCCAAAGCCGTATCGGGCGGGTCTAGTTCCGCAGCTATATGTCTGCAACATTCACCGCATTTCCTGCAAAGATTCTTTTTACTCATTGCAATCTTACCTTTTCCACATAACGCCGAATCCTTTTCATGGCTTCCTCAAGATCGGCCTCATCGGCGAGATAAACTACCCGAAAATGGTTTCCTCCACATTTTCCAAACCCGTCTCCGTAAACTGTAACAACGCCCTCTTCGTCTATGAGTCCCCTGCAAAACTCCTCATCGCTCATTCCGTTCTCAAGTTCAATTTTCGGAAAAATATAAAAAGCCGCTTCGGGCATCACCGCAGAGCATCCCGGAATAGAATTAAGCTTTTCAGTAACAAGGCGACGACGTTTATCAAGCTTTGTGATGGTTTCCCCGATGTGGCAGGATTCTCCCTCGAGCGCAGGTTTGACCGCATGTTGAAAAGGGCTGTTTATACAAAGCCGCATCCTGGCAAGGGCCTGAACAGCCGCTTTTATTTCCTGCATTACCAATCCTTTGTCTCTGAACATGCACCAGCCGGTGCGCCACCCGGGAGCGAGAAAACATTTCGCCAGACCGTTAAAGACTATTATAGGAACATCATCGCAAAGCTCAACGGGACTTATATGTTGTTTGCCGAAAACCATCCTGTCATATATTTCATCAGAAAGTATAATCAGATTATTTTTTCGGGCCAATTCTATAATTTTCAGAAGAGTTTCTCTGCTGCAGACGCTACCGGTCGGATTATTGGGGTTTATTACGGCCAGCGCTTTGGTTTTCTTATTTATTCTTCTCTCGATATCTTCTATGTCAGGCTCCCACCCATTTTTTTCATCAAGACGGTATTCGTTAAGCTCACCCCCAAGTGATCCTATAACAGACTGATACTGCGGATAACCGGGACAGGGAGTCAGGACATTTTCTCCGGGATTAATTATCGAAGTAAGCGCCATAGTTATACCCTCACTTGCTCCCATCGTAAGCAATATGTCGTCCGGAGAAATTTCTACCCCTTTTTGCCCCAGAAAATATCCGCTCACAGATTCCCGGGCCTCCATATTTCCGTATGAATCCTCGTACCCCTCACCTTTCCCGTCAATAACCGCCTTAATTACCGCTTCACGCATTGGCTCCGGAACCCTGAAATCATATTTCATTGGATCACCGATATTGAGCCAGAACATCTTTTCGTGTTTCTCCGCGGCTTTTCTCGCATATAAGACAACATCACGAATAGGGTACTGTATGCTTACGGTCCTTTGCGCCGCTTTAATAATATTCAAATGCCACTCCTTTAATTTATAAACAATGACGATATTTCTTCAGAGAAGAAAAAGAAAATCATCAGAAAAACAACAACGAGAAGTATGTTCAATACAATAAGAAGCCTGTTTATTTTCTTAATACTGCTGTTTTTCATTAATTAATTATACTCCTGATTTTATCAGCATTAGGCTTTTCAATGATTCCGCGCTCAGTTATTATCGCAGAAATAAAAGAAGCCGGGGTAACATCAAATGCCGGATTATAGACTTTAACCCCCTCCGGGACTGTCCGCACTCCTCCGTAAAAAGAAACCTCCGAAACATCTCTTTCCTCGATGGGTATTCCCGAACCGTCCGAGATACTCATATCAAAAGTAGAAACCGGGGCGGCAACATAAAAAGGGATTCTGTGATATTTAGCGGAAAGCGCCAGACTATAAGTTCCGATTTTATTGGCGGCATCGCCGTTGGCCGCGATTCTGTCCGCGCCGGTAATAACCGCGTCAATGCCGCCTCTTTTCATTACATGGGCAGCCATACCGTCGGTAATAACCGTAACATGTACACCGGCTTTATCAAGTTCCCATGAAGTCAAACGCGCGCCCTGAAGAAGGGGCCGTGTTTCATCAGCGAATACGGATATTTTTTTTCCCCCAAGAATACAATCATATATAACCGAAAGGGCTGTTCCCCAATAAGATGTGGCAAGCGATCCGGCATTACAGTGGGTTATGATACTATCGTTGTCTTTCAGAAGCTTTCCACCGTTTTTTCCGATTGCCCGACATATCCGCCTATCTTCCTCCAGTATTTTCAAAGCTTCTTCAAGAAGGGCATCGCATACCTCGAAAGGGGATTTTCCCTTCATATTCTCAACCACTGCCATACACCGGTTAACGGCCCACCATAAATTCACAGCCGTCGGCCTCGCGTCTCCGATTATCATGGCCGCTCTGCCTATACGCGCTCCAAACTCACTCGCAGGAAGGTTTTGATACTCCTTTGCGGCCAAAAAAAGCCCGAATGCGCCGGCAACACCTATTGCAGGCGCACCTCTCACCGATAAACGCTTTATGGCTTCCACCATTTCAATATAATCGTTTATTTCAAGAAATTTCAGCTCTCCGGGAAGGAGAGTCTGGTCAATCAACCTGATACAGCCGTCCGCATATTCTATAGTCGGAGGAACTCCGAGTTCGTATTTCATAAATAACCTCCCAGCGGGATTAAACAACCAGAAATATAATTAACTATCCAAAGAGAAGAAAAACAAATATATTATTCCGTTTTCCGGAATTCAAGGGGATAGGTCACCGGCTGGACAAGGTTTGTATTGAAATCTGGCGGAAATCTCCAGGTGCGGACTCTTCTTATTATGTTGTTTGTAAACTCTTCATTATCGATATTTGTATTTTTAACCTTAACCTTCCTTACGCCACCATCCGGGAGGATTTCGAAATAAATATTAACGACACCTCCATCAATTACGCCGCGTCTTATATACTGTTTGAATACCCTTTTCAATGAAGCCATATTTGCTCTTACTATACTTGTTATCTGCTCCGCTGTCCGTGAAGATTTCCGCAGTTTAACAGGATCCGGTATTTTCTCTTTGAGCCGGCCGGTTCTTCGCAGGACCTCCTTTTTCTCCATCTCCTTACGTTTCTCAACCTGCTGTCCAATCTCGCTTATGACATCCAGAATATCCTGATTTCCGGCATGCACATCGTGTCTGCCCTCAGCTTTTTTCACCTGTTTTCTGACTTTTTCCGAAACCGGTTTCTTTTTTATTCTGGAGTACCGTTTCAAATCATTAAAAAACTCATCATCACCGAATTCCTTGAGTATTTTTTCGGCTTTCTGAGATATTTTACGGTTATACTCATAGAATTCCCCCATTATATACAATCTGCGTCCTGATTTTTTGACATAAGCGTTTGAAGCGGGGAAAAGCTTAATCACCTGATTATAATTCCATTCCGCTTTTTCGGTTTCACCCATTTCCTCATAAGCTCTGCCCTGCATAAAAAGGGCTCTGGCGACAACCGGGCTGCCGCGCCCTGATCTGTTTATTATTTTTCCGTACAATGTAACAGCACGCTTGTAGTCCATAAGTTTATAGGCGGTCAGCGCCTGTTCAATAAGCGGCATCTCGGAAGAAGAGGTCTGCTCGGTCTTCTCGAGTATCGTTACAATAACATCAAGCATTTTCCAGGCTATCATGGTAGTAGAGACATCTTCGCTGTTTTTGATAACATCGTCCAGAACCTGCTTTGTCTTCTGGAATTCGCCGGTCATAGAATAACAGAAAGCCTGATGAAGCATTATGTAGAAATAAAGGTCATTGTTTGGGGATATTTTTGCCAACAGGGAGTCATAGAGATCAATCGCGGATTTATAATGCCGCGAACGCTCAAGATAATACGCCAAATCAAGACTATTATACTCTTCAATCATCTCCTGGTCAGGATGAATAACTTCTTTTCCCACCATTACCCTTATGCCGTTCATAACAGTTCGGGTAAAAGGTCTGATGACATTCCATCGTTTTTCCTCGGTTTCGACTGAGGAAAAATAGTCTCCTGATATCACAGCCTGTACCTTGGCTTCATTTCTGTAATCCTCGACACTTTCCGCGCTGCCGGTTTTCAGACGTTTAAGTACGGTTTCGTATTTTGAGAGTATATTTAGGCTTTTGTTCTTGTCCTGATTTCTGGCCATTTTCTGAAGCAGAATATTCAGTTCGGTCATTCGGGTATCAATAAAGCTCGCGTTTATAAAGACAAGAAAACCTACTATCAGTATAATTGTAAAAACAGGAAGCAGGGTGTATTTCAAAAAGGCTTTCATAAGATCAGCCGGTCCGTTTGTCGATACTGTAGTTACTCCCGTCTTTTTTCTTGACGAATTTCTTCATTTCCGCGACCACACTCACAATTTCTCCGTGATTGATGAAATTACGGCTCATATTGGAAACGACGGGAATAGAAATGGACATAAGCGGAAAACGCTGCCTTTCGCCTTGTCTGTTTACTGATTCGATATACTTCCGCTCTGCATCTGTCTCATTATAAAACTGCTCAATATCTCTGTCAAAATTTGATATTATCGACTGCGCCAGCTCTTCCCAGTTTTCGTATGGAGTAACAGCTACAAAGTCATCTCCTCCCTCATGGCCTATAAAGGTCTTATCTGTGCCCTTCTGCCTGACGGCTTCGAGAAAACAGTCTCTTGTATAAAGTATTGCTTCGTCGCCCTTGGTAAACCCGTATTTATCGTTATATGCCTTGAAATTGTCAAGGTCAGCATATAAAAGAGCTATCTTTTCACCTTCTGACAGCCTGCGGTCTATTTCGTTAGCTATTGTAATGTTGCCGGGAAGTCCCGTGAGAGGATTGGCACCCTTGGCCTCATCCTGATAACGCTGAAGAGCAACCACCATTTCATTAAAAGAGCGGGCCAGAAGACCGATTTCATCATCACGGACAATGTTTACTCTTGCCGTAAGCTCGCCTCCCGAAATTCTGTGAGTAGCCTCGGCAAGATCCATAACAGGTCTTATTATTAGCCTGCTTAAAAGAACTGAGAACCCTATATGAATGAGAATAAGCAGAACAACTATGACTATACATTGCCTTATAAGAAACTGCATCTGCCTGTCAATTTCGTGAAGGTATATGGAAGGTTTGAATATAAGCACAGAGGCTCTTTGACCTGAACCGAAAGCGATAGGCATGAAAATATCTATTCTTCGGCTGTCTTTATCCACAACGTTATAAAAAAGGCTGCCCTCAAAATCCTTTTTGGTAAGAGCCTTTGTTATTGCCTCAAACTCCTGCCTGGTTGTCTGACTCCGCCCGGTCTCCCGCGACCCTATTACTTCAAAGAAAATCCTGCTCTCATCATTAAAAACGGCAAACTTCCGTATTCTGAGTTTACTCATAACAGAGACTATTTTACGCTTTGTAAGATCGGTGAATTTTTCTTCGCCTTTCAAAACCTTTTTGAGCTCCATATTAAGTACGGTTCCCGTATTCATGCTTTTAAAGATGGCATTGTCCTTGATTAAATCAAGCTGGTTTTCGAAAACCATCAGTATGAATACGGTAGCGTTGACCACCGCAAGAACGATGTATATTGCCGACGTTTTCTTTGATATGGAACCACTTTTTCTTCCCATTATAATTTATTCTCCGTTTGAATACGGCGAAAAGACTCCTGACACCATAAAATCTTTTTTTTCAGACCCTTATTTCAAGCAATATTTTAATCGGGAATATTCGGGGCACCGTTGCTCCTATATTCGTTCAGTTTATTCCTGAGGGTTCTAATGCTTATATCAAGGACTTCCGCTGCCCTGGTTTTATTATTTCCATGTTCCTGGAGTGTCTTTAGTATAAGTTCCTTTTCCATTTCGGCTACTGTCATACCCGCACAGATACCGCTTCCCAAAGCACCTTCCCCGCCCCGTATGACACGCGTTTTATTCAAATCAAAGTCCTCGGCTTCAAGACTGTCCGAGGCGGCAAGAACAGCCGCCCTTTCTATGGCGTTTTCCAGTTCTCTTACGTTGCCTGGCCAGTCATAATCTTCAAGAACTTTAAGTGCCCCCGTTGAGATATCTTTAATAAGATAGCCGTTTTCTTCGTTAAATCTCTCTAGAAAAAATCCGGCGAGCGGAATTATATCCTTTTTACGGTCTTTGAGCGGGGGCAGCTTAATTGAGACAACATTAAGTCTGTAAAAGAGGTCTTCTCTGAAATTACCGTCCTCTATTTCCTTTCGGAGATCACGGTTTGTCGTGGCAATAAGCCTGACATCAACCTGTATCGGAGATTCAGAGCCAATTTTATTAATTTCCCTTTCCTGAAGAACACGCAGAAGTTTGGCCTGCATGGTTATAGGCATCTCGCCTATTTCGTCAAGCAAAAGAGTTCCCCCGTTCGCAAGCTCGAACTTGCCTCTCGTCTTTCGGAGCGCCCCCGTAAAAGCGCCCTTTTCATGTCCGAATAGTTCAGATTCAATAAGTCCTTCAGGTAATGCGGCGCAATTGACCTTCACAAAAGGCAGCCCCTGTCTGGGGCTTCTATGATGAATCATCTTGGCGATAACCTCTTTACCCGTTCCACTTTGACCGGTTATAAGTATTGTACTGCGTGCCTGAGAAACTTTATCAACCATATCTTCGATGCTTTTCATGGCCGGGTCGCCGCTGACATACTTAAAATTCCTGGAAAGCTGCTCTTTTAACTGCACATTCTCGTTCTTCAGCTCTCTGTTTTCTTTTTTGAGTCTTGAGAACTCAATACAGGACTCAATCCGGGATTCAAGTTCCGACAGTTTATCCGGAAAATGTTTTTCTATGAAATCGCTTGCGCCTGATCTCATTGCATCGACCGCTGTTTCAATAGTCCCGAATGCTGTCAGAAATATAAATGGGACCTCCGAGTTCTCCTCTTCCCGCGCCTTTTTAAAGAACTCAAGTCCATTCATACCCGGCATTTTATAATCAGTAACCACACAATCTACTTTTTCTTTTCGAAGCATCATAATTCCGTCTTCCGCATTTTCTGCGAAATGCAGGTCATATTTTTGTTTCTTTTTAAGAGCCATATTGAGCATTGCCCTGATTCCCGCGTCGTCATCAACAATAAGCACGCTTTCACGCATCAGCTTTCTCCTTACTGGAAAGCGGGAAGCTAAGAGAGAAGGATGTACCCTTTCCCTCGGCGCTTTCTACCGATATCTCTCCTTTATGCATTTCAACAATCTTTTTCGTTATCGCAAGCCCCAGCCCGTTACCATCGGTATATGTAGTAAAAAAGGGTGTAAAAAGTTTCTTCATGTCTTCTTTTTTAACTCCGCATCCTGTATCGCTGAAAACAACCCTGACAACACCGGGAACACTTTTCCCGGCAAGAGTTAACGGGGTACTGCTGTCTTTAGCTTTATTTATACTGACAGAGACTGTTATTTCGCCGCCGCCCTTCATGGCTTTTACGGCGTTCCTGAAAATATTTCCTACAATCTGCTGAAATTTTTCGGGATCAAGATCAACAAGGACCGGCGAATCACCCAAGTCATAGTTGATGTTGTAATCATGAATACTTTTACCGAGACCGAGTGTCGAGAATTCTATATTTTCCCTTAACTGGTCTGTAATGTCCATTGCTCTGAGGCTTCCGGTCATGGGACGTGTATATATTAAAAGGCCGGATACAACACGGTTGAGTCTTGATATAGCTTTTATAATTTCCTTTACTATCTCCTTGTTCTCATCCGATGGATCAATACCTTGATCCAGGATCGCGGCAAAGCCTCCTATGCTGCCAAGCGGATTCCTGATTTCATGGGCGACCTGTGCGGACATTTCACCAAGAGCGGCAAGAGTTTTACTCCTCTGAATTTCCGCTTCCATCTCTTTTATCAAAGACATATCCCTTATAACGGCCACCGCGCCTATGACATCCCTGTTCTGATCATAAATAGGCGAAGCATTATAGCTCACAGGTATTTTTTCTTTATCCACCCGATTGATATAAAGGTTTTCCTCAAAAACCATCTGCTGTTTTTTAATTATTTCAGCAAGAGACGTGAAACCGTTTTCACCGGTAGAATCAATTATGATGTCAGCCGTCTTCCCGGCGGCTTCATCTGAACTCATGCCGAACATTTTTTCGGCTGCTGTATTAAAATTCGTAATTTCGCAGTTGTTGTCAACAGCAATCACGGCATGCGGCATGCTTGAAAGCATACTCTTAAGATAAGAATTTTTGGTCTCAAGCTCAAGATTAAGCCGCCTGAACTGGTCCTGAAGAAAATTATAAGCCCCCTGAAGCTTTGACGTATTCTCTTCAAACCGGGAAAGAGCATTCAGAAAAAACTCCCGGGCTTCCTGCGGCAGTTTCCCGGCCATTGAGAGGGTCTTGCTGTTTTCGCCCGAACCGGTCATTTTACGTCGCCTCCTGTCTACTTTTCAGCGCGGCTATAGTTTCTTCGTTGAATTTCTGGAAATTCTTATCACAACTGATAATAAAAGCCAGAATGTTTTTTATTTCGGAAATAACAGCTTTCAGTTTTTCGGCTTCAGGAAAATCTATCTCATTTTTTCGTCTGTCCCATCCGATCTTGTTGTTTTTTATTTCCAAGTCTATCTTCCGGCTTTCGTCCAGCATCAAACTTCTTTTTTTGAGGATATCCACATGTTTTTTAATTACACCGGCCGACGCATTCAGATCTGAACTCCCGTTAAGCCCTTCAATTTCTGATTTCTCTGCAGAAGCTTCGGCTTTTATTTTCAGGAAGATATCCAGCTGTCTGGAATAATTGTCCAAAAGCAGACTAACAAGTTCTTTATCGTTCATTTGATCTCCTGAACATAGACTAATTGTCCGGCACAATCTGTCTGTATTCATTTTCCCAGATACTGTTATCTTTTTCTTCAGCGGCCTGACCCGCCCAGTAATCATCAGGATATTCTTTTATCAGTTTATCGTACATCGCTACTGCTTTTTCAAAAAGTCCGTTGTTCTTGTAGATGTTTCCAATTCGAAACATCGCATAAGGCAACTCTTTGGAGGATGGATATTTCTTAAGGACTTCTCTGTAATAACTTTCAGCTTTGTCAAATTTTTTTATCCCGTAATAGTAGTCGCCGAGTTTAATAAGAGAATTCCTGTAATAAAGAGAATCGGGAGAGCCGGACTTTATTGCCCGTCTGAAATATTCGGAGGCTTGCTTTTTTTTCTCCGCGCCGGAAAGAGCAAGACCGGCCCGGTACAGAAAAAACGCCTTGGACTCAGGAGCTGCGGCATCGGCGGCTTTTTTGTTATAAGAAAAGGCCTTGTCATAGTTGTTGTGCATATAATATAGACCCCCGAGCTCTTTGTATATTGCGAGCTTTTCCTCTTCTTCAAGCCTTTGAGTGCCCAGGATCCTTTTATAAACTGACTCAGCGCTGTCAGGCACTTCTTTCTGATACCAGCAATGCCCTTCGAGTATTCCCGCGTCCTTTACCAAAGGTGATTCAGGATAAAGCTCAGCAAGCTGTTCAAATTTGCTCTGAGCCTTATCAAAACTTCTTATCTGCACATAATAGACACCAAGGTTAAAAAGAGCGTCATCCGCATTCGGCCCCAGGGGATTGTGCATAGCTATTTCATTAAATTTTCTCATCGCGACCTGATAGCGCCCCGCCTGATATTCGCGTACCGCCTCCCGCATTTTCCCGCCGTCTTCTCCTGTAGTGTCCGAAGCTGTCATTTTTAGTCCGGGTCCGACATCTACAGTTACATCCGGCCTGCGTGATCTTTCCGCGAGAACCGCAAGGCTGTCAATAATTTTTGTGAGGGAGTTTATACGGGAACGGGCCGTTTTTTTTTCGGAGGCAGTCGAGGATTTTCGCAGGTAATTGCGGTAATAATCAAGCGCCTGACTGTATCTCTTCTTTTTTTCATGAATTCTTCCAATATAATAATGGGCCTTATACCCTTCCGGGATATAGTTTTTTCCTTTTTTAAGATTAACCATAGCCTTATCATACTGGCCGAGCCTGTATCGGGCCATCCCGGCGTACAAGTATGCCCCGCTGTTTCCCGGATCTTTTTTAAGCAGGCCCTGTGCTTCTTTGAGACAACCGGAGTATTTTTTCTCATGGTAAGCTTTAATAACCGGGAGCATCTCTTCCGAAACCCCTTTGAGGTTCGGCCCCTTCTTTTTCTTCGAGCCCGACGCTTTTTCAGCGGACTGTTTGGCTTCAGCCTCTTTCTTTTCTTTATCACTTTTTTTAGGGACTATTCCAAGCTTATCGGCAACAACTGAAATTTCAGAATCTATTTCTCTCGACAGAGAGTCGTTCGGCGCAAGCTTTCTGGATTTTCTGTAAAGCTTAAGAGAATTTTCGAGGTCTCCTTTTTTTGCGTAAGCTTTTGCAAGCTGCCTGTTTATATACAATGAATCCGGCCTGGATTTCAAAGCTTTTTTGTAAAAAACGGCGGCATCGGTATGGCGACCTTGTGACGCCCTGATATCCGCCATTTTAATAAGAGAAGGATAGTGGTCGGGAAAGACAAGTATAACTTTCCTGAACTCATTGAAGGCCTTGTCTTTCAGCCCCTGTTCAAGATATTTATTACCGAGTTTATATCGGATCTTTTCATCTTCCGCGGACTGCACAACCGAGAAAGAGAAAAAAACGAGAACGCTGAGAAGAACCAGACATTTACCCATATTTTATCCGAGAGTTATAATGATCAATAAAACCTTAGCTTTAAGTAATTCTCTTATAGCCTTATTTTATAATGTATTAATATAAAACAAAAAATTACTATTGTCAATCAAAGAGAGCTTATTGCTCATATTTCCTGAGCCTTGCCCCGGAAACAGAAAAAAGTATTTTTCCGGATACTGCCTCTTTAATAACTTCAGATTCGGAAAGAGATGAAATCTTGACACCGGGATAGATTGTTCCTTGGACCTTTACAAACGGTTCCTTTTTCCCGTTTCTGCGCTCGTTCAAATCTTCAAGCTTTCTGTTTACACGCCCCAGTTTAAAGTTTATTTTTTTTAATTCATTTTTCTGATATCCCACAAGCAGAACATCTTCAAGATCAAGATTCTCGCCTGCGTCCGCGTATCGTCTGACCGATGATATTATAAGCTTTTTTGTACTTTCTTTTTTTTTCAAAAGGTCCTTTCTGGCTTCTTCCAGTTCTGCAATCAGCAAGGAAACATATGGATTCATACCAATGTAAACAACAGTAAATATGTCTTTTTCGTTACCCAGCCTGACTGACTGAAGGGAAGACGCAGCATATGTTTCTCCGCCAAGAATACCTTCGGAGCCAAGCACAGAAACGGCCCCTCCGCATTCAATGTGCGAATTAAGAACAGAATCATTTATTTTAAGGTTTCCCCCGCAACGTATTTTTCCGTACTGCATAAAAGAAATTGAAACATCACCATGTGCGCAAACCGAAGATTTTCTTCTGTTTGACCCGGAAATCCCTCCTTTAATAAGCACGTTTCCTCCGGATTTCACGGAAGCAGACTCAACTTTGCCGTCAATAATCAATGATCCGGTAACATCAACGGTTGTTCCCGGGCCAATCGAAGCCCCGATATAAAGGTTGCCGTCAAAAGTAATCTTACCCGAATTTATGTCCTTTCCGGAGTCTATTTTACTTTCAGGCACAATGTTTACAACACCGTTGTCGATTACAGGACAACCGGGGGCAAGCGCAAGCAGAGTATTGGTATCTTCGGCTTTTACGTAAGTATTATACCCGGAAACAGCACGGAGTTCCCCGGAAATCCTCGGAGATTCGGAGACGCCCTTCGAACCGAGATATGCGGCAAGAGGTGAGTCTTTATCCACACGGGAGAAAGTGAACCCGAACGAAGGACTGAAAAGATATTTAATATTATCCATCTTAACTTAAGATAATATTGTCTGATGCATTGTTCAATCAGAAGAAAGAAAAAATCATTCAGGCAGTTTATTAGAGTAAAAAACGGCTGTATCCGGCTGACTCAATTCCAGATCCTCATTAATTATCCCTCGGCAAATAAGGAGTGATTTGGCAATAGAAGCCATATCTATAGAGCCGGCCTCGTCAAAAAACGCCTCGTCAAAATTAAAACCTTCATACATCGCGGCTTTCTCTCTAAAAAGCCGCCCCAGCCCTTCCGTTCCGGAAGAAGAAAAGGCGCCGCGCACCGCCCGGCCGTCTTCGATAAGCATCCGGCAGAGAAGATAATGAGGCAGAACCGGTATGTTTTTCTTTACATTTCCAAAACATTGCGAAAGTGAAATGTCAGTATTTCCCGATATAAGAACCGGGTCTCCTGTGACGCAGAAAACGGGAGCCTTTTTGCTGAGGTATTCATTAACCATCGGAAAAGATGTATTGCATTTATATTCAGGAGAAAAAGACCCGTATAAAGAATTACCCCTGCTGAAATCATCAAACAAACTAGTGTGGGGCATCTTTTTTCCGGTAAAACTTGATTTCGCAAGATCCGCATCCTCCGGAACTATTGAATATGATATAGAGACAGGAACAATACTGACGCGGCCACATGCTTCCCGGCAGGCGGCCTTGAATATACTGCCGGTCTTTGCTTCTCCGAGTTTGCCCGAATAGCTTCTGCCCGCTTCAGGATATATGAGT
>CAYNYI010000037.1:0-25675 GCA_964401455.1 uncultured Fibrobacterota bacterium | reverse complement strand
CGCGAGAGAGGGCCGAGGTCGGGGTCGCGAGGGGCCGCCGCGGCACGGGGGTCGCTTGGTTTTTCGGTAGTGCAGCTTCCGATATAGACCTGGTCTATACGTGTGCCTTTAAGTTCCGCTATTGTTTTTACCTGATCGGGTTTATACCCGACTGTCGCAACGGGCTCAATTTTGGAAGCATCGATTTCGACGGTCTTTTCATACTCGGCATCGTCATCGGAACACCAGCGGCTGAAGTCTTTCAGGGCTTCTTCTTTAGAACCGTAGCGGTCTTTAATAAACTCCCATAGATATTCCACAGTAATCTTGTCAGGCATGCATATCCCGGAAGTACCTCCGGCTTCTATGGCCATGTTGGAAAGGGTCATTCTTTCTTCCATGGTCATGCGGTCAACCGCGTCTCCCCGGAATTCTATAACACGGTCGGTAGCTCCGTTTACCGTAAGTTCCTTAATTACCGAAAGAATTATATCCTTGGCATAAACGCCTTCGGACGGTTTACCGTGGATCTCAACCTTAATCGTATCCGGTTCCCTGAAAGAACAAACGCCTTTGAGTATTCCGACTGCAAGGTCGGTAGATCCGACACCTGCCGCGAACGCTCCGAAAGCGCCGTGAGTACATGTATGGGAGTCGCCCATTATCACGGTAAAGCCCGGCTCAACAAAACCTTTTTCAGGGAATATTGCATGGCATACGCCGTTTTTCCCGATATCGAAAAAATCTTTAATACCGTGCCAGCGTGCCCAGTCGCGAAGAGTCTTTGCCTGCACCGCTGACTTTGTGTCTTTAGAAGGGGTAACGTGGTCTATTACCGCCTTTATTTTCGAGGGATCAAAAACACGGTCCTTACCTCTTGAAACAAGGTCGTTTATTGCGATAGGAGTCGTTATCTCATGGCAGAAGACCCTGTCGAGACGCAGAATATGGGTACCTTTGATTTCTTCAACCCTGTGTGATTCAAATATTTTCTGTGCTGTTGTTTTTCCCATCATTTTGTCCTTGTCTTCTTTGGGGAAGCTTTCTTTCGGGGCCTGCTCTTTTTTGACAGTTCTATCTTGTTGACTACATTTATATAAGCGAGAACGGACGCTTCAACTATATCCGTGCTTGTGCCCGAACCGTGATATTTGCGGCCCTCATAACCGGCCACTATATCAACAAGAGCAAGGGCCTCCCGGCCTCCGCTTCCGGCTGAAAGTTTATAATCGTGCATCTCCAGAGAAAATCCGGTTATACGGTCTATCGCCTTCGAGGCGGCGTCAACCGGGCCGTCCCCGGTAGCGGCTTCGGTGAAGTCTTTTTTGCCGTCGGTTATTGAAACTGTCGCAACAGGAACAACCCCGGTGCCAGAGGAAACATTCAGATACTTCAGTGAATATTTGTCTTCCATCTCACTGCCCTGCAGGCGCATAAGCGCTTCAAGGTCATCGTCATAGACACGGCCCTTGCGGTCCGCGAGCTCAAGGAACCTCGCATAAAACTTATCGAGGTTATAGTCCTTTTCTGAAAAACCCAATTCGGAAAGCCTTACCTTTATTACATGCCTTCCGCTTCGGCTTGTCAGGTTCAGCTTGTTCGCGGTAAGACCGATCGACTCGGGCGTCATTATCTCATAAGTGTTCTTGGCTTTTATTACGCCGTCCTGATGTATGCCTGAAGAATGTGAAAAAGCATTCGAGCCTACAACGGCCTTATTCGCCTGAACAGGCATATTGCAAAGATGGCTTACGATTCTGCTCGAATTCGCGATTTCTTTTGTGTTAAGGCCGGAGTCCGCGCCGAGACGTTCCTTACGGGTCTTTAATATCATTACTATTTCTTCGAGAGAAGCGTTGCCCGCGCGTTCGCCTATGCCGTTTACGGTGCATTCCACCTGTCGCGCCCCGTTTTCCACAGCGGAAATGGAATTCGCAGTTGCCATTCCGAGATCATTATGACAATGCACGCTTATGACAGCCTTGTCTACATTCGGAACATTGTTCATGACGCCGCTGATAATGGACCCGAACTCGGCCGGGGTCGTATATCCGACAGTATCGGGAAGATTTACCGTTCCCGCTCCGGCCTTTATAACCGCCTCGACTATTCTGTAAAGAAAGTCTTTCGGGGTCCTGCCTGTATCTTCGCATGAAAACTCGACATCCGCGGCCTTGCGTCTGGCGTATTTAACCGCATCAACAGCCATTTCCAGTATCTGGTCTTCGCTTTTTCTCAGCTTGTCTTTCATGTGTATGGTCGAAGTTCCGATAAAAGTGTGTATGCGGTGCTTCTTCGCATGTTTTACCGCTTTGGCACAGGCGTCAATATCCTTTTTTACGGCCCGGGCAAGCCCGGCTATTATCGGCCCTTTCACCGTTTTCGCTATTGTTGATACCGATTCGAAATCACCCGGTGACGAAACAGGAAACCCGGCCTCGATTATATCGACCTTCATTTTAGCCAGCTGTTTGGCTATAACTATTTTTTCATTAACCGTAAGACTCGACATGAGAGCCTGCTCGCCGTCTCTCAGTGTGGTGTCGAAAATAAGAACTTTATTTTTTCTACCTGACATTTTTCCTCCGTTGGTTCTGTTGATGGTTCATTAAATGCTTTGAAACATCAGGCAGGGAGACCGGCGCGGCAGGCCTCAGGGCCGCCGCGCGTCAGAACTCCGGTTTTTTCATGATATCTTATCATATTAACATCTTCCGGCAGACTTAATTTGACTTACGTCCACCGACTCCTTTTGTTGACTTTGATATAGTCTTTGCTTTCGAGGAAGGCCTTAGTTTTCTGACGGCTTTTCCCGCACTCCACATCTCGGAGTTTCCCATTCTGGAAAGTTCTTTGTCAAGCCTGTCCTGGTAGTTTTTGGCTCCGCATACCCGAATAACACGCTCCGCCTCTTTACCGGATTTTACGCTCTTGTAGAGGTCACGGAAAACCGGCATTACGGCCTTTTTGAACTTCGGCATCCAGTCCAGAGCGCCGCGCTGAGCGGTTGCGGAACAGTTTGAAAACATCCAGTCCATTCCGTTTTCATCAACAAGCCTTATGAGACTCTGAGTAAGCTCTTCAACGGTTTCGTTAAAAGCCTCGCTCGGCGAGTGTCCGTTTTTGCGGAGAACATCGTATTGTGCCTCCATTACACCGGCCAGGGCACCCATAAGAATACCGCGCTCTCCGGTAAGGTCGCTGTTTGTCTCATGAGAAAACGATGTCGGGAAAAGATAGCCGGAACCTATTCCCACTCCGAGAGCAAGACATCTTTCTTCGGCTTTTCCCGTAGCGTCCTGAAAAACAGCGTAACTTGAGTTTATACCGGCGCCGCTGAGAAAATTCCTGCGCACGGATGTCCCGCTTCCTTTTGGAGCGACCATTATAACATCGACGTCGGCGGGGGGCACAACCTTGCTTTTGTCTTTATATGTAATGGAAAAACCGTGAGAAAAATAAAGAGCATCGCCGGGATTCAGGTTCTTTTTGACGGCAGGCCATACTTTCCTCTGTGCCGCGTCCGAAACAAGAAGCTGTACAACTGTTGCTTTTTGTACCGCTTCCTCTATATCAAAAAGGGTCTTCCCGGGTACCCATCCGTCTTTTTTCGCGCGGTCCCAGTCTTTTTTGAACTGCTTGGCCTGACCAATTATCACGTTTATTCCGTTGTCCTTGAGGTTAAGCGCCTGCGCCGGACCCTGAACACCGTAACCGATAATCGCGATTGTCTCGTTTTTGAGAATTCGTCTTGCTTTGGAAAGAGGAAATTCCTTCTTTGTTATAACCGTCTCTTTTACTCCGCCGAAATCAATCTTCGCCATACTGAACCTTTCTTTTAATTTATTGAATACAAATTACATATTATTTTGTCATAGCAATTTTGCCGGACCTGACCGTCTCTTTAATGCCAAACGGCCTCATTACCTCCATAACATCATTTACCCTGCTTTCATCCCCGGTTATCTCCAGAGAAACAGAATCTTTCTTTACGGAAATGACATTGGCGCCGAAAGATTCGGCAAGCTGAAGAATTTCGGTCCTCGCCGCGCCCGGCGAAGCGTTCACCTTGAGAAGAATGAGTTCTACCTCGGTCATCTCGGTGTCGGTAATATCATTGACCTTGATAACATCTATCAGCTTATTGAGCTGCTTGTTAACCTGCTCTATTACCGCGTCATCGCCGCTCACAACTATTGTCATACGGGAGACGGAGGGCTCTTCGGTCTCTCCTACGGTAAGACTGTTAATATTATACGCTCTTCCTGCGAAAAGACTCGCTATGCGCGCCAGAACTCCGAAATGGTTTTCAACGAGAACAGATACTGTATGTTTTTTCATTTTAATCAGTCTCCTATCATCTCTTTAATTGCTTTTCCTGCCGGAACCATAGGCCAGACATTTTCCTCAGGCTCAACTATGAACTCAATCATTACAGGCCCGTCATACTCATTGGCTTCCTTAATAGCCGCCTCAACATCTTTTTCCTCGACAACTCTTATGCCTTTTGCTCCATAGGCTTCGGCAAGCTTGACAAAATCCGGAACATAAGGAGCGCAGTTTTTGGCGTCTCCGTCACAGTCTGCGGGACAATCGGCCCCTCTGCGCAGACAGGTCCCGGAATATCTCTTGTTGAAAAACAATTCCTGCCACTGACGGACCATACCGAGGTAGCCGTTATTCAAAATCGCCACTTTTACGGGGATCTTTTCCTTGACCGCAGTAGCCAGCTCCTGAATATTCATCTGTATGCTTCCGTCTCCGGCTATATCCCAGACCTTTTTGTCCGGAAAGCCAAGCTGAGCGCCAATCGCGGCGGGAAGGCCGAAGCCCATTGTGCCAAGGCCGCCGGAGGTAATCAGCTTTCGGGATTTTCTGAAGTTATAAAACTGCGCCGCCCACATCTGGTTTTGCCCGACTTCGGTACAGATAATATCATCATCATCGAGATGCTCTCTGAGTTTTTCAACAACGTACTGGGGCCGGAGCTTTCCGTCCGACTCCTTGTATTTTAAAGGATTTTCCTTTTTCCAGTCAGACACTTTTTCTCCTCAATCCTTCTTTTTTTCCCCGGGCGTAATCTGGCCGCGCACCGCAAGGGCGATCGTGGCATCGCCGAAGGCCGGAACGTCACCGTTATTGATTTTACGGACGGAGGCCGAATCAATATCTATATGAATAATTCTCGCCTCAGGCGCGAATTCAGCGACCTTGCCGGTAACCCTGTCATCAAAACGCGCTCCGACCGATATTATAAGATCGCATTCCGAGAAACTGTAATTGGCCGTTCTCGTACCGTGCATTCCGGGCATCCCAATAAACAGGTCATGGTCCATAGGAAAAGCTCCGAGCCCCATCAACGTAACCGTTACCGGAGCGTCGATTTTTTCGGCGAATTCCAGAAGCTCATTTTCAGCGCCTGCCGGTATTATTCCACCACCGGCATAAATCAGAGGTTTCCTGGAAGCAGCAATAAACTTTACAGCCTTTTGAAGCTGTCTTTTATGAGGCTCGACCGCCGGTTTATAACCCCTTATATCTACTTTTTCAGGATAACTGTAATCGTGCATATCAGCCATCGAAATATCCTTAGGTAAGTCTATTACAACAGGGCCGGGTCTGCCTGTCCGCGCTATATGAAACGCCTCTTTTATTATCCGGGATAAATCCCGCACATCTTTTACGAGATAATTGTGCTTTGTAATCGGACGGGTTATGCCAAGAATGTCCGCCTCCTGAAAAGCATCGGTACCGATTAACGGTGTAGCAACCTGACCGGTTATTACAACCATGGGTATTGAGTCCAGAAAAGCTGTCGCTATACCTGTTATTGTGTTTGTCGCGCCCGGGCCGGAGGTTGCAAGGCATACTCCGACTTTTCCGGTTACCCGTGCGTATCCGTCCGCGGCATGCGCGGCCCCCTGCTCGTGTCTTGTAAGAATGAATCTTATCTCGGGAGTATCATGAAGGACATCGAATACCGGAATAAGAACCCCTCCCGGGTATCCGAACAAAATCTCGACACCTTCTTTTTTCATCCCGTCTATTAATATTTCAGCACCTTTCACATCAGTCTCCTTGTCTGCTGATAGTTTTTAATGACTTTTTAGAACCGCGCCGGTATTCGCCGATGTAACAGCCTTAGCGTACCGTGAAAGCCACCCGTCCTTAATTTTTGGACCGCGCAGTTTTTTCTTCTTTTTCCTTTTCTCTATTATCTCGTCATCAACAAGAAGTTCGAGTTTTCTTTTGGGTATATCGATCCGAATCTCATCCCCGTTTTCGACATAGGCGATAAGTCCGCCTTCTGCGGCCTCAGGGGATACATGCCCAATACAGGGACCTTTTGTTCCTCCGGAAAAACGCCCGTCGGTAATAAGGGCCACGGAATCCGCGAGACCCATTCCGACAATCGCGGAGGTCGGGGCAAGCATTTCGCGCATACCGGGCCCGCCCTTGGGGCCTTCGTATCTGATTACAACGACATGGCCGCTTTTTACCTTACCGGTGTTTATCGCTTTCATTGCCGTTTCTTCGGATTCAAAAACCAGCGCGCTTCCCTTGAACTTCATCATCTTGCTGCTGACAGCGGTCTGTTTTATTACAGAACCGTCCGGAGCAAGGTTTCCCTTGAGGACGGCAATTCCTCCTTCTTTATGATAAGCTTTTGCCGGTGTTCTTATGATTTCCGGATTATAGTTTATAGCGGAACCGGCAATATTTTTTATCGAAGTTCCCGAAACAGTCGGACTGTCTTTTAAAAGACCTTTCAAAGAAGAAAGTACAGCCGGTATCCCGCCGGAATATTCGATATCTTCCATAAAATAATCGCCGCCGGGCCTTATATTTGTTATATGCGGCGTTTTCCGGCTTATTTTGTCGAACATGTCAAGGGGTAAATCTATTCCGCTTTCATGAGCAATAGCCGGTATATGAAGGGCGGTGTTAGTTGACCCCCCGAGACCCATGTCAACTGTTATCGCGTTATGAAACGCGTTTTCTGTCATAATATCACGGGGCCTTATATTTTTTTTAACGAGCTCTACCGATTTTTCACCGCTCATATAAGCGATCCTCTTTTTCTTGGCCGAACCGGCGAGTCCCGTTCCGCATCCGATTAAGGACATCCCCAGAGTTTCTGTAACGCAGGCCATTGTATTAGCCGTATAAAGTCCCTGACATGAGCCCTGTCCGGGGCACGCCTCCATTTCAAGACATGACAGTTTTTCTCTTTTCATTTTTCCGGCCTGAACCATACCCTGCGCTTCGAATGTGTCGCGGACAAAAGATCGCCGCTTGTTTTCATACATTCCCGAAAGCATCGGGCCCGCGGTAACAACTATCGAAGGAATATTCAGGCGGCCGGCGGCCATAAGCATGCCCGGCGTAATCTTGTCGCAGTTAGTCAGGAGAACTATTCCGTCAAGAGCGTGCGCCTCCGAAACCGACTCCACTAGGTCCGCGATGAGTTCTCTGGAAGGCAGTGAATAGTGCATCCCCCTGTGGCCCATGGCGATTCCGTCGCATATTCCGGGAACACCGAAAACAAAAGATGTTCCGCCTCCCGCGTTTATTCCTTTTTCAATTTCCCTTTCGAGATCGCGCATTCCGACATGGCCGGGTATAAGATCCGTAAAGCTGGAAGCAATACCTATAAACGGTTTTCGCATTCCATTTCCCGTAACTCCTGTTCCGTAAAGGAGGGCGCGATTAGCTGATCTTTCGATTCCTTTTTTAGCTCTGTCACTCTTCATTAATTATCTCCGCTTATTGAGTTTTTTCATACGTTCAGGACAAACCATTGGGGTAAAATATTATAATTTCAACAGTTAAGTCAAAGGTCATATCCAAAATTTTCATAATAAAAAAGGCCCTCCGAACCGGAGGGCCTTTTTTATTAACTGTCTTTAATCTAAACTCAGTTAAGAAGCCCTCACAGGTTTTAAACCAATAAGCACAAGCACGGAAATCACGATAAGATTTACGCTGAGGAGAGCCGATACTGTGTTCAGAATATTTGTCATAAAAATCTCTTTTCTATTTAAAAGATATATTATGTGAAAGAGAATGTCAATAAAATTCAAGCCTGTAAACACTCAATTGTGTCTTAGCTATTTCACAAGGACCATCTTTTTTATCAGGCGGCGCTGCCGCAGAGCCGCTTTTATGCCGGTTTCCACGACAAGCGTATAAACCCCGGCCGGCATGCCGAACGCGTCCCATGTGTAGCGCTGCAATACGCTTCCTTGCATTCTTTCAGCCCGGAGATTGCTGCCGCGGCCAAGATTCGCTGCAAGGCGCCCCCTCGAATCATAGATATTCAGTTCAATGTTTTTTTCGTCCGGTATTCCTGATAGCGATATTACAGTGGACGGATTAAAAGGATTCGGAGAAACTGAAATGCCGGCAGCGTGTTGTTTAACAGACGGGCAATCACCGGTGCCCACGGAGGCGCTTCCGTCAACGGTGATATTTGTATCCGTATCTGTTATAACTGTTTTCTCAGTGCCGTCAAGAAACCTGACCTTGACTTTGACCGATTCTCTCTGCCCGCACCCGAAATGCAAAACGGGGTCATCCTGCGCGAGATAGCCGTGGTTACTGTGCGCCTGCCTGTATAAAAGCAGAGTGTCGTTTTCTGCGGAATAAATATAAACTTTTGCTCCGAATGCCCCTGCCTGCCCCGCGGGAGAAATAAGCTCCACGAAGAGATAGTGATTACCGCCGCTGTAATTATTCCTGTATAATCTGTTATAGGTTTTCTTCTGTCCTAGTACCCAGTCTACATCGCCATCGCCGTCAATGTCGGCAAAAGCGACCGTTCTCGGATCATTTATTGTACCTCTGGAGAAAGAAACCGATGAGAAAGTAAGATCTCCGTTATTGAGATAAACCTTGTCCGCTCCGGGTGAAATGAGGTCCCAGTATCCGTCATTATTCAGATCGGCTATGCCTCTCATTACCCGCATTCCCGAAGGGACTCCGGAAAGTTCAGTAAAGGTCCCGTCACCGTCATTCAAATAAATATCATAACCGGAAACCACATCGAGAAGCCCGTCATTGTCCATATCCCAGAATGTTACTCCGTCAACTGTTACGCAGAGATTTATACCGGTATTGGATGCTTTCGAAAACTGCCCGTCATTGTTTTCCCAGATCTCGACACATCTTGAACCGTCCTCGAAAACACACAGTAAAAGGTCCATGTCTCCGTCATCATCGAAGTCCCCGTCGCATACTCCCTGATCGCCTTTCGCATATTTAAGACCGTTGTCAATTCTCGTAAAAGTGAAATTACCGTCATTTCTATAAAACTCATTATTTTCTTTGGCCCCGCGGGCATACCAGTTATTCCCGAAAAGGTCAAGGTCACCGTCATTGTCAAAATCAAAAGCGGCAACCCCTCTTGTTCCAAGCTGAATGTCTTCAATACCGGATCCCGAAAATCTGTCGTTAAAATAGCCTGGCTGTGAATCCCTGTTTTCATAGGGGATATTTTTCTCATAGGACCCGTTCCAGCCGTCGAAATCCCCGTCATTGTCAAGATCGGCCCAGGTCCAGCCGTGGCTGCCGTCATCAGCATTATCTATTCCTCTTTGGTTCCCGCTTTCCGTAAAGCTGCCGGACCCGTCGTTGAGGAAGAAAAGGTCCGGCATATAATAACTGTTATTCATGGTAATGTAAAAATCCGGGCTGCCGTCTTTATCGGCATCGGCGAACATTACTCCATGACCACCGTATCTCCCGTCATTACTCATGTCTCCGGACAACTGCGAAGAGGTCACATCCATAATCGTAAGTCCGTAAGAAGAAGTTAAATAGAGAAAAATTATTGAAATGAATTTTATCCGCATAAGTCCTCCTTTTCAAAAAAAATCCGCAGATCCCGTCAATCGACGGGACCTGCGGATGATCAATCATGATTTATTTCATCAAATTTATTTTTTTAGTCAAATCCTGTCCTTCGGCTGATATTCTCGCTACATAGATGTATTCTGTAACCCTAGTTTACATTATAAGCCGAATATAAGTACTAAAAATTAGACAAATTAGACAAATTTATTAAAAATCATCTAAAATGTGTAATATGCGTGTGCCTGCAGAAAAACAGCTTATATAAAAAAAATTGAAAAGCTTTTGTTATTTCATAATAAACTGGAAATAAAATATCTATATTAAATAAACTATTTGTCTTAAAAAAGGGATGTATTGATTTGAACCCGGGTCTTTCTGTAAAAATACTTCTGAAAGAGACTGAGCGTATAAAGAATGAAAAAGGCGCTATAAAAGCACTTTCGTATATTGAAAACAACAAACCCTCCGAATCCGACGACTTCCGGTTGATAAACAAGTTGGCTTCGCTGCTTTTTGAGACGGGACAATCCGGTAAAGCGGAAAAGCTTTGCCGGGAATCGTTGAAAATTGCCTTCGAAAACCCTTCGGCGTTGAATTTACTCGGAAAACTGAAGCACGAAAGAGGAAACACTAAAGAAGCGGCCGCACTTTATACGAAATCCCTCAAAATAAGACCGGACTATACAGAGGCCTGGTTCAATCTCTGCAGGGCGGCTCCGGGGAATATAGGCCCCATGCTGGATACACTTAAAGAAAATCTTGAAAATAATGATAAAAAACCCGAAGAAAAGGTGCTTCTGAACTGGTGCCTCGGGAAGTACCATGATTCTGAAGAACAATATGACATGGCTTTTTCTCTAATCAGTAAATCAAAAAAATTACGGGCGGCCCTTCCCGGAAATAAATTTGATTTAAAAAGCCATGAATTCTATATAAACTGGCTAATAGAAAACTATTCCGAAGATTTAATTAAAAGAAATCAAAACCGGCCCCGGAAAAAGCCCCCGGTATTTATTATCGGAATGCCTCGGTCCGGAACAACTCTGGTAGAGCAGGTTCTCTCATCTCACAGCTCGGTAATCGGCGGCGGCGAGCTGCCCTGGCTGCCGGACATTGAAAAACAAATTTTTGAGGGGCGAACATCTTTGGAGGCAGCCGGAATATTACAAAAAAGCGGCGCCCTTCTGTGGGAAAAAGCTTCAAAACTATATTCAAAAAAAGCCGGGCAATTTGCGGGAAACAAAATAATTACAGACAAACTGCCGGATAATTACAGACGCGCGGGTTTCATCAAACTGCTTTTTCCGGATGCGCCGATTATCCATTGCAGAAGAAATCCGCTGGACAACTGTATCTCATGTTTTTTTACTATGTTTACAAACGGCCATCATTATTCAAACGATCTGCGCACGCTCGGACGATACTATCTTATTTATAAACGCATTGCCGACCATTGGGACAAATTACCCGGCCCTGGTATTTTAAATGTGGACTATGAGAATATGGTGGAAAACCCGGAATATGAGTCCCGCAGAATAATCGAATACTGCCGTCTGAACTGGGAGGAGGTCTGTCTGGATTTCAGTTTAAATAAAAGAAGAGTGAGAACCGCGAGCGCCTCTCAGGTAAGGCGAAAAATATATACCTCTTCCGTCGGAAGATGGAAGAGGTATGAAAAGCATATCAGGGAATTAAAAGAAATTCTTTCAGCTGTTATCTGATTCCTGTTTTTTACCCGTTTTACATGTAGATATACCAAACGGCTTATAAAGAAGACAACTCCCCATTAAGGCTGTCCCGAACGGAATAACAGCAAGCAGACCGAACCAACTCTTATAATACACGCCCAGGCCGGCGATAACAATACCTATAAGTATTCTGATAATTTTATCGGTTTTCCCTACATTGTTTGTCATTTTTCCCTCCAGGATCAATTTTTATAATTCACTCTCAGACATGCACAATACATGTCTTCGGAAAACAATAGCGCAAACAATGTGCCCGGAAAAACAGGCAATTTATGAAAGAAACCGCCGCTTACGAAAATTCGATTCCGAAAGTGAAAAATAATTTGCGGAATTGATAAACTTATTTCATCAAAACTATCTTTTTTGTCAATCGTTCTGACTGACTTCCGCTGCCTGAAATCACCGTAGCCAAATAAACACCTGCCGGCATTCCGGAGGCGTCCCAGATGTATTTTTTGCAAAAAGTGCCACGCTGAACTACGGTTAATTCGGGGCGGCTGACAATCCTGCCCTGAGAATTGTAGATTATTAATTCCGAATCGGAAGACACATAAACCCCGGTAACCGAAATAACCGTCGAAGGGTTAAACGGGTTCGGGGAAACGGTTATTCCGGGTAAACCGTATTGTAGAGACGCACTGCCGTGCGTCTCTACAATACCTGTTCCCGAAGACAATTTGAAAATATAGCCCGTCCCCTGGGTAGATCCGTTTGTCGTCCTTTTCAATCCGGCAGTTCCGGAGGGAAGAACCTTGTAATAAAGATTGTGCGAATGACTTCCCACATTTACAGTCCGTCCCCCGTCAAGCCATCCGTCTCCTGAAATCCATCCCGGCAGCGGCTGATCCGCCTGACAGGGAACAAAAACAGTACAGGCGGCGCTCAATGATACTTCATAATACACCACATCTTCGCCGGCGGCGTCTGATTTATCATCCCGGGCCGTCCGCAGATAGGTACACCCGGAAAGAGAAGCCGGAACTCCTGTATAAGTATCATTCCGGTCCAGGGCCTGGAGGCAGTCCTCAATATAGCCGTCCGGGACTAATACCGGAGTCTCATTTGTCCCGGAATATGAAATAAAGCTTACGTCAAGTTGGGCAACAAAGGTAAAAACGGATTCAGAACCGGATATTATCTGATTGGGGTTTGATGCGAGGTCTGCCACATTATTTACAGTAAGGGTATATGTTTGTTCATTCATTGTGCTTACCATAAGAAACACCTCATTGCCGCCGGAGAGAGAAGCCGAGTTTACCGTTATTCCACCGTCTATAGAATAATTTGTGGGATTTTCAGCCGTTTCGGACGATACATTCTCGCTGAAAACGACCTTTACAGTATTGGGATCGCCGGATGCGGAAACCGATACAATGGTAGGCGCCTCCGTATCGGCGGCGGTTCTGGCAGAAGTCTCTCCTGAAAACCCGCTTTTAAGCCCGGCGCCGTTAACCGCCTTTAAGCGGTAATAAAAGACCATATTCTCTTCTCCGGTACTATCTGTGTATTCGGTATAATTGCCGAGCGTTTTTAAAAGGGTGGACGGGGACGGAGAAGTGCCGCGGTAAATCTCATATCCCGAAATGCCGCTCTCTGCATCGGAAGAGGCTGTCCATGAAAGGTTAACCGAATATCCTGAGACCGAGGAATTCAATCCGGAGGGAAAATCCGGAGCGGTCTCGTCCGAGAAATCCTGCTCGAAAACCCAGACTCTGGACTCATCATACCATGAACAGATAACAACATAATCGGGCATAAGAATCACGTCTCCCGGCAAACCTTTTACGGTCGCTCCGGATGTGTTTGTTCTGTATTCGGGAAGATCTGTAAAAATATGCTCGAAAGACAAAGAACCATCCGAAGCGCTTCTCACCTGGAGCGAGGAATCGGTTGTGAGGTAAAGCCTGCCGTCGGAAGATGCTATTTTCTGATGCGCGAAATTCCTGTTGGAAAGAGAGACATCATAATTAAAAGTCTGATTACTTGTATGGCGGACATCATTCGGAATATACTTTGACCACAGTCGGGACTGAAGGTCTTTTGAATAGGCCGTCAGACTGTCGGAAGAATACAGATACAAACAGTCTCCCATAACGGTATAGCTGTAATTCCTCGCCGAAGTAAAAGAAGGCAGTTCAAGAGTGCCGGAAACCTGAAAGCCCGAACTTATCCGCCGCCTTACCAGGCTCTGTGAAGACAATGTCATTCTCTCAATAGCATAAATATAATCACCGTCTATTGAAAGCTTCATAACAATGTCTGTATTGTATGTTGTCCAGCTTGTCGGACAAGATGGCCGATAAATATCCCCGCAGGTGTCCACACTCAGTACGTTGTTTTCGTCCATAAGAATATAGCAGGCGCTGTCATACGGGGTAGAGGAAGTTGTATGAAAACCACTGAGAGCGAAAACAACGCAAAGAGAGTCGTTCCACGCATGGTCTATTACAGAATAATCTTTCCCGTCATAAACAGCATATGAACTTCCGTTCCACTTTAAAAATTCTCCGCCGTGATGGTAGGTGATATTGTAGTCGGGAATAAAGGACCTGTTTTTCCAGGCCCATCCTCCCATAAGAATACGGGAACCAAGGCAGGAATGACTGTCCCGGAAGAATTCGCTTCCCGAGTTCGTCTCAAGATTATAGGTATCCCAGGCGGGATCATAGAAACAACCGGCGTGAAGAGTCTTGTCTCCGGACGGAAGCTCATATAACTGAAAAATCCTCGGGTTGGAGTTACCCTGACCAAAGGCCTTCCCGGACTGCCAACCGGCCGACCTGTTCTCGGGGTCGAGTCTTGTTACTGTGACCCCGGGAACCGGAGCATAATCGACATTGACCATTACATATATATCAGAAGAATCGGCGACTATATTAGCGCCGTATTCATACACATCGTCAAGAGGAAATTCAAGACCAAGATCATAAAGATCCGCGGTCCAGTACAGAAAAAGTGCGGGACCGGGAGCACCGGAAAGATTAGCAAGACCATCGGAAGGGCCGCGCCACTGCAACCAGTAATCGGAAATTGCGCCGAATACGGCGCCGGAGAAAACTGTACGAAAAACCAAAAAATCCATTATAACTCTCATATTTACACCGCATATTACACAGAAGGTTAAACATTATCGTCTGTAATTTAGAGTAATACAATGAAAATTTGGTTCAACATTTACCAGTCTTTTTCATTCCCCCTTTTTCTGATGCCCTTCAGCCTTTTTTTTAGCTGTTTTTTCCCATCGTCTTTAAAAGAATCAAAAAGCGCCTCTGCTTCTTCCGGCGTCAGCCCTGAAGAGGATTTCCGGTCTTCCCCGGCCTGCTTTTTTCTGTCTTTATTACCATCGGGTTTTTTTCCATCCTCTCCGGGTTTTTTATTTTCTTTTGAGGACTCATTATCATCTTCCTGTTTTTTATCGTCCTGTGAGTCATCTTCACCGTTGTTTCCATCCTGTCCATCCTGTTCATCCTGCTCATTCTGTTCATTCTGTTCATCTTTTTTATTTTCATTATTATTCTGCTCATCCTGCTTGTTTTGATCCTGATTTTGATTCTCATTCCTGTCTTTTTGTTCTTGCTGCTCCTGATTCTGTTTTTGCTCCTGCCTCATTTCTTCGAGTTTTTCCAGAATTTTTCCGGTAATCTCAAAATTGGCTTTAGCGTCATAATCATCCGGATCTTCAAGAAGGACTTTTTTATAATCATCAAGCGCCCCCTTCAGCAGCTTCTCGGCCTCTTTTTTAGAAGGGTCCTTTAAAACAGAGAAGACTCTTGAGTTGCCCCGGTTAAAATGCGCGTCTTTTCTTAACTTCGCCGATGCTCCGTCCAGTGCCTTTGTGTACTCTTCGGCGGCCTTATCATATTCTCCAAGCTGAAACCGGGCATTCCCTGTATTATATGAAAGCCTGCTCTCATCCGGTTCAATAATTTTTCCTTTTTCATAATGAGAAAGAGCCTCTTTGAAAAGCCCGGCGGCCTCTTTGCTGTCTTTTTCTTTTTCCTCTTTCTTAATTTCAAGCGCTTTCCTGTAAAGACGGTTGCCTTTCCGGTTTTCGGATTCCGCGGATTTCGAAAAAACACAGTATGAAAGAACAAGTATGAATAGGAAAATCTTTCTGGAAATCATTCGAACCTTCCTTTATATTCGCCTTTCGCTTTTTTCTTGTCTGAAAGCGTAAACTCGGCGACAATAAAAATGAATGCGACAAAAAGAAAATAAGCGTATCTCTCCCGATACCTTGAAAAGTCTTTACCCTCGAGTCCGGCTTTTTCAAGTTCAGAAATATCCTTGGTTATTCTGTCAAGAGGAAGCCCGGAAGACGCGGCCCTGAAATACTTTCCGCCCGATGCGGCGGAAATTTCCATCAAAGTTTTTTCGTCGAGTCTGGACATGACAATGCTTCCCTCTTTGTCTTTTTTATATATGGTTCTCCCGTTTTTATTAATGGAAATAGGCCCCCCCTCAGGAGAACCGATTCCGATCGAATATATTATTACCCCCTCTTCGGAAAGTTTTTCAGCTGTTCCGGCGGGATCTCCTTCATGGGCCTCTCCATCTGTCACCAGCAGAATTATCCTGTGTTTAAGATCTTCGCGCGAGAACCTGTTTGCCGCTGCCCGCAAAGCTCCTTCCAGGTCTGTACCGGCCTGCGGAACGATGTCTTCATCGACGGCGTCAAGAAACATTTTAGCGGCACCGTAGTCGGCGGTGAGCGGGCACTGCATTATGCTCTTTCCCGCAAAAACCATAATCCCGACCCTGTCTCCGGAAAGCCGTTCAATAAATTCGGAAATTTCTTTCTTGGCTCTCATGAGGCGGCTCGGTTTAATATCAGAAGCCATCATGGATGTTGAAACGTCAAGAAGCACGATTATATCGTTGGCTTTTCGGGGGACAATTCTGGTTTTGACTCCCCAGGCCGGCCGCGCCAGAGCCATAACAAGAAAAAAATAGGCAGTGATAATAAAAAAAGCTTTCAGCTTCTGCATAAAAAAAGATGTTGAGCGGGTAAGCTTTTTGAGCATCTCCGTATTTCCGAACCTGGCGAAAGCTTTTTTTTTGGCCCTGAAAGCCGCGAGATAAAATACAGCGATCACCGGTATTCCGAGAAGAAGCCAGAATTTCTGAGGATCAAGAAACTTCATATCAGGGTATCCTCCGAAAACGGGTTTCACGAAGCAGTACCTCCGCGACAAGAGCGATAAAGGCCGCGAGAAGAAAGCCGCCCATTAATTCTGTGTATTGTTCAAAGGTTTTTGTTTCTATACGGCTTTTTTCGAGACGGTCGATTTCATCATATATTTCACGAAGACGTCCGCCGCTTTTCGCCCGGAAAAATTTTGCCGATGTTATTGACGCTATCTCCTCAAGAGACTCCTCGTCAAGCTGTGAGGCAAGGTAGCCGCTTTGTTTGCCGTGTCTGGGATGATTTATCGACGCGAAATGCCGCCCTTCTTTTCCTATGCCGATAGTGTATATCTTTATTCCAAGAGAAGCCGCGGCCCTGGCGGCAGTTATCGGGTCAACGGGGCCTGCATTATTCGCTCCGTCGGTAAGAAGGATAATAACCCTGCTTTTAGCTCGTGAGTGCCTGAGGCGGTTGGAGGCCGCCGCAATAGCGGAACCTATGGCTGTCCCGTCGCTGTCGATATCAAAAAAGTCCGTCTCTTTAACAAGCCTTTCCAGAATTCCATAATCAAATGTAAGAGGACATTTAGTAAAACTCATGCCCGAAAAAACAACGAGTCCTATCCGGTCATTCTGCCTTTTTTTTATAAAATCGGCTATAACATTCTTTGCTACCTGTAAACGGTTGTCCGGGCGAAAATCCTGCATGGCCATACTTATCGAAATATCCAATGCCAGAATAATATCGACTCCGTGCCTGAGAACTTCCTTTTCCACGGTCTTGTCTCTCGGGCGCGCAAGAGCAAGTATAATCATGATAACTGCAAAAACCCTGAGCACCGGAAGTATATGCATCAGGAATAAAAGGGGTGAATTGTTAGCTTTTTTAATTATGGAAATATCGGGAAAACTTATGCTGCCCGTTTTCTTTTTTATGCGCCTGATGTAAACAGCAATAAGAACGGGAACAAGCAGAAGAAGCCATAAAAATTCAGGATTGCCGAAACTGTTCATCATTATAAGATATCAACTGTTGCTTACTTTTATCAATCTTTCAAGCTTTTCCGCCGCTTTTCCGGAGTCAATAACCCGCGCGGCGGTTTCTACGCCTTCTTTATGAGAAGCCGCGAGCCCGGCTACATAAATAGCGGCCCCTGAGTTCAAAAGAACAATGTCTCTTTTCGCCCCTTTTTTGCCTGCCAGAATTTCTCTTATTATCGCGGCATTCTGTTTTATATCTCCTCCCTCTATTTCTTTGAGAGGTGAAACCTCTATACCGAAATCTTCGGGGGAAATACCGTATTTATCTATTTTTCCTTCTTTGACCTCGGCCACCCTTGTAATTCCCGCGGTGGAGACTTCATCGAGTCCGTCCCCGTTAAAAAGCATCGCGTGCCTTGTTCCAAGCTTGCTTAAAACACTCGCCATTCTTTCCGCAAAATCCAGTGAGAAAACACCTATAATCTGATGCGGCGCGCCGGCAGGATTGGTCATCGGACCCAGAATATTAAAGATAGTTCTTATCTCCAGTTCCTTTCTCACGCCGGCGGCATATTTCATTGCGAAGTGGAAAATCGGAGCGAACAAAAAGCCTATTCCCGTTTCAGAAATACACTCCTCCACTTTTTCAATAGGAATATCGATATTCACCCCAAGCTCCCGTAAAACATCGGAAGAGCCGCATTTACTGCTGACCGCGCGGTTTCCGTGCTTCGCGACGACTGCGCCAGCAGCGGCGGCGACAAAAGCGGATGCGGTGGAAATATTGAATGTGTTTTTGCGGTCGCCTCCCGTGCCGCAGGTATCAATGAGATGAGGGCCGCCGGCTTTCATCTTGGTTGACTTCTCTCTCATTACGCGAACAGCGGCTGAAATTTCCGCGACGGTTTCGCCTTTCATTTTTAAACCGACCAGAAAAGCGGCAAGTTGAGAGTTTTCAGCTTTTCCGGTCATTATTATGTTCATGGCGTTAAACATTTCTTCTTCGGAAAGATCGATTTTCTCTGTAATTTTCTTTATATATGACTTAAGCATGAAAAATCCCCTTTTTAATTTTTATTCCGATAAGCGTAATTAATATTCAGGATTCTGGAAACTATATCTTCAAAATCGTCCAGACAAAGAGAATTGGGTCCGTCGCAGAGCGCCTTTTCCGGCTCAGGGTGTACCTCAAAGAAAAAACCGTCACATTCGGTTGCGGCCGCGGCAAAAGCCAGGGGTTTTATAAACTGCGGTTCTCCGGAAGAACAGGCGCGGCCCGCACCCGGTTTCTGTACGGAATGGGTCGCATCAAAAACAACATCAGCGCCTGATTTTTTCAATATATGAAAAC
The DNA here is from genome assembly GCA_964401455.1 of uncultured Fibrobacterota bacterium. GTDB lineage: Bacteria > Fibrobacterota > OXYB2-FULL-49-7 > CAYNYI01 > CAYNYI01 > CAYNYI01. The sequence continues at coordinate 6,634 of CAYNYI010000037.1, read as the reverse complement.
TTCTGAAATCCACAACAAGGTCCCCGTAACCGAAAAAAGTTCCTCTTTCTGTAACCATAACATTTTTGCTTCCCGCACGGGAGGCCTTTTTTACGGCACCCTTTATGTCGACCGGAGACATAAACTGGCCCTTTTTTATATTTACCGGTTTACCGGTTGCGGCACAGGCCACAATAAGGTCGGTCTGACGGCTTAAAAGAGCCGGAATCTGCAGTATGTCCACTGAGGAAGCAGCCGGTTCAGCCTGAAATGTCTCATGGACATCGGTTATTGTTCTCAGTCCGGTACTTTCCCTGACCTCGGAGAGAATCTCAAGACCTTCGCGCATACCCGGCCCCCTGAACGAGGAACCCGAAGAACGGTTGGCTTTATCGAAAGAAGCTTTGAATATAATCTCCACTCCGAGAGTGCTTCCGATTTCCTTCAAACGCGAGGCTATGGCGAAACAAAGCTCCCGACTCTCGGCCACACAGGGTCCGGCAATGAAAAATGGTTTATCAGCCATACCTTAAAATAGCAATTATCCTGTTTTAAATCAATTTCTTAATTGAGTCCATTATTTCCTCGCCCACCCGGAGGGCACGCAAGGCTTCTTCTCCCGTGCAAAGCAACCCGGATTCATCACCTTTAAGAGTCTTTAAAAAAGCGTCAATTTCATCATACAGCTGGTCGCTCTTATTTATCTCGGGCTTAAAGGACCAAACCCTTCTTCCGTCCGGAAGCGGAGGCAGAGAAAAAGAGCTCATGCTCTCGGGGTGCTCACGGTCTATTTCATAGCATTCGGCTTCTTTTGAGTTCATATCGAGAGAATAATACGCATTAGGTCTGAAAACCCGGAATTTCCTCATGGTGGAGGCGGAAATCCTGCTGGCTGTGAGATTGGCAACCATTCCGTCCGGGAATTCCAGCCTGGCATTGGCGATATCGCAATCGGGGGAAACCACCGGCACTCCGGCCGCGGCTATATTAACCGGCATTTTTCCGGCCAGTTTTAAAACAAGATCTATATCATGAATCATAAGATCCATGACAACGGGAACATCAAGCCCTCTCGGATTAAAACCGGCGAGCCGGTGGGCTTCTATGAATTTTATTCCGCCGCCCTGCTGCTCAAGGAACCTGAATGAGGAATTGAACCTTTCGATATGTCCCGCAAAAAGACGGAGACCTTTTTTTTCTGCTTTCTGAATAAGTTCTTCGGCTCCCGCCGACTCCGAGGCGATCGGTTTTTCAACAAGGACATGACAGCCGCAGTCCAGAGCCCGGTTAACCTCCTCATAATGAAGAGAAGTCGGAACGGCAATGCTTACTGCGTCACATTTTTCATACAGTTTCTCAGGCGAGTCAAAAACTTCACCGATACCGGCGGATTCTAATGCCTTTTCAGCGTTAGCACGGTCAGTATCAAAAACTCCCGCAAAATCCGCAGAAGGATTGGAAGCGTATTTCTGAGCATGAAAACCCCCGAGTTTTCCGGAACCGACAACACCTGTTACAATCTTTTTCATAAACACTCCGTTTTGTATTTTTATTTATGTTTTATTCCCATTCATCACCGGAAATTCTTTCCCTTATTACCGGAACCATACTGACACCTTCCAGATCCATTTTTGAGAGGACCCTGCATATCGCGGTATTGCGGTCAGGTATGGGCATATAGGCGCTAATAATGAGTCTTTTTTTTCCCTTCAGATTTATAAGTCCGCCCTCGCCTGAATATGAATCGCTCTGTTCCAGGGTTATATCCAGGGTGGAAAGCAGTTCTTCGAGATATTTGTAAATAATTTCCTCATCCATCTTCGCGGATCCTTATTCCGAGGGCGCTGTTTCTTTTTTGTATGTCATTGTTCCTGACAGCCATCGAAAGCGCTTTTTTTGAACCCACTATTACAACAGTGCTTTTTCCTCTTGTAACCGCGGTATATATCAAATTTCTCTTAAGCATAATATAATGTCTTGTACAAAGAGGTATCACTACACATGGAAATTCCGAACCCTGGCTTTTATGAATCGTTACACAATATGCGGGGGAAATTTCATCAAGCTCTTCTTTGCTGTATTCGGCGGAACGTCCCGCAATAACCGCCCTGAGCGTCCCTTTTGAAACATCTATTTCTTCGACATAGCCTATATCCCCGTTGAAAACAAGCTTATCATAATTGTTTTTGGTCTGCATTATTCTGTCTCCGGCACCGAAGACTTTTCCTCCTCTTTTAAGAAGGCTTTTTTGATCATTTAGAGACTTGCGCAGAAGTTCATTCAAAGAGACAGTTCCGGAAGCTCCCGCATGCATGGGGGTCAAAACCTGAATATCCTTCATGGGATCATAACCGTATTTCCCGGGAAGACGGCGGTTTACAAGGTCCACAACGGTTTCCGCGGCTTCTTCCTCGGTATTTTTTGACATGAAAAAGAAATCACTATTTTCGCTGTTTTCCAATACAGGTTTCTTGCCTCTGTTTATGAGGTGGGCATTCGTGACAATTCTGCTCTTGGCCGCCTGCCTGAAAACTGTTTCCAGCCTCACCGTCCTGAAAAGCCCCGAAGTCATCAGGTCCGAAAAAACCATGCCGGGCCCCACAGAGGGAAGCTGGTCTATATCTCCGGTAAATATCAATGATGTTTCCGGATTTACTGCATCCATAAGAGAAGCGAATAGTGAAATATCCACCATGGAGAACTCGTCTATAATTATTGTATCCGCCTTCAGCATATTATTACTGTTTTTTTCAAAACCTCCGTTTGCCGGATTGTATATAAGCATCCTGTGAATCGTTGATGCCGGAACACCCGACAATTCCGACATCCTCTTTGCGGCCCTCCCGGTAGGGGCCGCCAGTTTAAAGCTCCTTCCGCTTTTTTTCAGCAGGCTCAGTATGCATTTTTGTACAGTGGTCTTACCTGTGCCCGGTCCTCCGGTTATTAAAAGCACCTTCTCTTTGCCCGCGGCCTTCACCGCATCTTTCTGTTCGGAAGAAAGTTCCATTTTGTTTTTTATCTGATAATCGTCTATAACTTTATCGATATCAATATCCGGGTTTTTTCGCGGCCTTTTAAAAACTTTTTTTATTTTTGCGGCCGCTGCTGATTCATCAAAATACAGTCCGAAGGAATAAAACCGCTCGTTATCCTCAAGCACCTTACGTTCTTTTTTCAATTCGTCGAGAGAATACACCAGCTTCTCAGGACCGGCTTCAAGAATATCAAACGCCCTGGAATACAGCTCTTCACGGTAAAGAAAAGTATGACCGTCCGCCGAAGCTTTTGCAATTAAAAAAACTATTCCCGCCGCGAGCCTTCTGTAATCATCCTTTTTAATTCCCATTTTAAGGGCAACTTCATCGGCTTTTTTAAATCCTATCCCCCTTATCTCTGATGAAAGACGATAGGGGTTTTCTTCAATCATTTTAAGGGAGTCTTTTCCGTATTCCTTGAATATCTTTACAGAAGTTCCGGTAGGAAGATCGTATTTCTGAAGAAACTCCGCGATACCCTGTATATCTTTGTGAGAATTCCAGGCTTCTGTAATCATCTTCAGCTTTCCGGGGCTTATTCCTTTTATACAGAGAAGCTTTTCCGGATAATTGTCCAGGACCTTCGCGGTCTTTTCACCGAATTTTTCCACAATAAGAGCGGCCGTCCTGGGACCGATCCCCTTTATAAGGCCGGAAGCAAGATACTTTTCCATACCCTTTTTCCCGGACGGGGTAACTCTTTTATACTGAGCCGCGCTGAACTGCCTGCCGTATTTGCTGTGGTTAATCCATTCACCCTCTATTTCAAGCATGAGGCCGGGATATATTTCACTGAAGATGCCGACGACAGTAAGGGTTCCTCCGAAAAATGAATCATCGCCGTCGCGTATGAGATTGAAAACGCTGTAGCCGTTTTCCGAGTTATGAAAGGTAATATTCTTTATTTCACCCGAGACCTTGTCCATGCGGGTCTATTCTTCGGGCAGCTCATCCAGGCTGGAAACTATTCTCAGGTATCGCTCCAGATGCAAATCATGCAGGATTTTATTTACATCATCTTTAGGCTCAATTATGCAGATATCGCCATCATGCGGCTTAACCTTTTTGTAAAGACTAAGCAGAGCGCCGATTGCCCCGGAATAGATATAGGATATTTCTGAAAAATGAAAACCAATGAAATACTCACCCTTGGCGATGAACCCCTCTGAAATATCGGACAAGTCTCCAAGCTCATCAAGAACCACATAAGGATCCATTATTTTGATGATCTTATACTTGGGATGTTTGATTATTGAGAACTTCATCTCAAAGGAAATTATTTCTTTTTATGACGATTGAGACGGCTGCGTTTTTTACGCTTATGCGTAGCGATCTTCTTTCTCTTTCTTTTCTTTCCGCTGGGCATCGCTGTCCTTTCAAAGGTTGGTGTGAATAGTTTTTCTGATTGAGAAGATAACTTTTTCCTGCCGAATATGCAAAGATTTTGTCTTCAAGCTTTTATCGCCTCTATTTAAGGAAATCAGAAGCTGACAGCTTCTCCAGTGTATCCACCACTATGTCCGCTTTTGAGAACTCGGAAGCCGGCCTTGTATTTGTTACTGCCACAGAGCGCATACCGGCAGAAGCGGCCGCGTCTATACCGAATACGGAATCCTCAATAACCCAGCTTTCTGACGGAGGGACTTTGCATTTTTCGGAGCATTTGAGGAAAATATCCGGCGCGGGTTTCGCGTTTTCAACATCATCTCCCGTAACTATCTCGTTAAAATACTCCGCGGCGCCTATTCCCTCAGCGACTGTCATTACATTATCACGGACCGCCGAAGACCCGACAGCAAGAACGAATCCTTCTTCATGAAGCGATTTAATCAGTTCCACGACTCCCGGAAATGCTTTTATTTTCCCGCGGATTTCGAGGCGGAACATTTCTTCTTTCTCATCAGCCATTTTCTCAATTTCCCCGGGGGCCATTTCCCGCTTTAAAAGATCCGGCAAAATTACGTCATTCCCTCTTCCGAAGGAGCGGAGAAAAAAGCCGTCATCCATTTCTTTGCCGTATTTAGCGGAAAACTTCTTCCATGCTTCTATATGGTAAGGCGCCGTGTCGGCGAGGACCCCGTCCATATCAAATATTACTAGCTTATTCATAAAGTGTCCACATTCACCCCTTTCCGTACGCTTTCAATATGATTCTATTCGCTTATAAAATCAAATCCTTTTACAGCACTGTTTTCCTTCCTCTTATACATAAAAAAAAAAAATTAATTCCCCGATATAATCATATAAACAATATAACTCTTTCTTGGGATAAGCGGAAAATGAGTTTCTCTTAAAAACAAATCCGCTCACCCGGAACACTGATCTTTTGAACCTGAGGCCATAAACAAAAATAGCCAAAAAGCCGACCGAAATACACTTTCTATTTGTTTTTCACCATGTTGTTCCAGGATAGTGTTATATCTTCCCTGTAAAAATAAAAAATAAGACAAAAAACCTCTAAATTGTTCGAGTTTACCATGCCGGATTCCATGACTTTTGCAGACCTCGGTCTTTCCGAAAAATCTCTCTCAGCCATTAATAAGAAAGGCTTTGAGGTTCCAACCGCCATTCAGGCGCTTACTATTCCAATGATGCTGAACGATGAGTCGAACATCATTGCCCAGGCTCAAACCGGAACCGGAAAAACCGCGGCATTCGGCTTACCCCTGATCGATCTTCTTGACGCAAAGAAAAAGTCCGTACAGGCTCTTATTCTGGTTCCGACCCGGGAACTTGCCATTCAGGTATCCGAAGAGATTAATTCTCTGAAGGGGGAAAAAAATGTCAGTGTCCTTCCCATATACGGCGGTCAGAGTATCGACCATCAGCTCCGCAGATTAAAGAAAGGCGTTCATATTGTCGTGGGAACACCGGGGAGAGTTATCGACCATCTCAATAGAAAGACTCTCAAAATCCGGGAAATTAATCACCTGGTGCTTGATGAAGCTGACGAAATGCTGAACATGGGTTTTGTGGATGATATGGAAGAAATCATGAAACACACCAACGAGGATAAACGCACCCTTTTGTTTTCCGCCACTATGCCGGCAAGGATTAAAACGCTCGCGAAAAAATACATGGACGGCTATGAGCATCTTAAAGTCAAGAAAGAACAACTGACTACCAACCTTACCGAACAGATCTACTTTGAGGTGCGTGCCTCTGAAAAATTCGAAGCATTATGCCGGATTATTGATATGGAACACGGCTTTTACGGTCTGGTTTTCTGCAGAACAAAACGGGATGTAGATCAAGTGGTGGCGCATCTTCAGGACCGCGGGTATGAGGCGGATTCGCTGCATGGCGATGTCACCCAGGCTAATAGAGAGAAGATCCTGAACAGGTTTAGGAAACAACGAATGAATATCCTTGTTGCGACTGATGTCGCGGCCCGCGGGATAGATGTTGACAATCTTACCCATGTGATCAATTATTCATTGCCGCATGATGCCGAGGCATATGTGCACCGTATCGGGAGAACCGGTCGGGCAGGAAATCAGGGTACGGCTATCACTTTTATCACTCCAAATGAATACCGCAAGCTGATGTCCATTCAGCGTTTTGCCAAAACGGATATAAAGAAATCAGAGGTTCCCCGCATAAAAGATATCCTTGCAAAT
>CAYNYI010000036.1:0-25973 GCA_964401455.1 uncultured Fibrobacterota bacterium | reverse complement strand
GGGAACGAAGACTTCATAAGATTTTTCCGCGACAAAAGGCAGACCATTATCACGGAAGATATTGAAAAGGACAGCGCATAAGGCGGAAACAGCCAGAATTATGACTGCCTCGATAATATATTTTTTTAATTCATGCAAGACGAACTCCTCTGAATATCATCACGTTGCCTGAGAAGACGCATAATCCTCCCTCTGCGGCGGCCGTTTTCTTCATCTCCGCCGAGCCCTTCATAAGTAAGCGGAACATGGTTTTTCCCGGTACGGCAAAAATCAGGATAACGCATAATTCCTATATCAATAACCGCAGAAAGACCTATCCTGAGGTCCGAGAAAGTATATTCGCCGATGTCTGATAAGCGCTCGGCGTATTTCAAATATAAATCGAATTCCGCAGGCCCGGCTGTTTTAATAAGGCCGGTCCGGATATTATAAAGAAGATCTTTTCTTGTTCCGGGGAAATGGTCATATTTATCATAAAATAAAACATTATCCATGAAAAAATCCAGCCCGGCATGCAGCGCTGAATTCCATGATAAAAGCAGCGTACTCCCCACGATATCATATTTTTCGTTTTCGGCGAAATGCAGCCTGCCGGACAAAGCCGCCCCCAGAGTATGTCGGTCTTTCAAAGAAAAATGGCCGTAAAGTCCTGCAGAAAGTTCTTTCCGGCTGCGGGAAAAATGTCTGTAATTTCTTCCACCTGCGTTCATAAACCAGGTAAACCTGCCGCGGGAAAATTCTGTCTTAAAAAGCAAATACTCATAAAGCCACTCTGCCCGGGACCATTCTTCCGGAGAATTAATAACTCCGGCAGTATCCCAGGGGGTAAGACCGGGAGTTCCGCCTTTTAAAAGAAAACTTCCCGCATCAAGATATGCCTTGAACAATCCGGAATTAAGAGAAGAATAATTTCCGGCTTTTAATGAAAAGCTGATATAACTGAAATCCGAAGCATAATTTTCGGGATAATAAAGTCCTCCCGCTTCAACTTCTGCAAAAGGCGCGGCTTGCGGCGAAAAAAAATGCGAAAAAACCGTTTTACCTGTAAATTCAGTAAAAGCAGAACCCTCTGAAACATTTTCCGGTTCGTTAGCGGAAGAAGAGGAAGGGTTGGAAGACCTGCCTTGTGTGAGTTCAGCCCTAAACCTCAAAGGAGATTGCAAAAAGGGAACGGAACCCGAACGAACAAAATTATAAAGCAGGGTATCCTCGCTGTAAATGGCGCCGCCGTTTTTGAGATCCGCGAATTCAGATGCCGCCTCACGTTTTTTTCCCAAAAAAATTTTCGCGGCGGCTAAAAGCATTCTTTGACGGTTTATGTTACAATCACCGTCGGCTTTGTTCATGCGCGAGATCACATCCAGCGCCTCATTTAAACGTCCTCCGGAAAGATGAATCCATGCCAGCCAGGAGAGCGCCTCATAGTCAGAAGGGTTTGCGGCGGTATAGCCCGATATGGTTTTCATTGCCCAGAGACTGTTTCCCTGAAGAATATAAGAGCGCGCGAGAAGCAGAGAAGCCCGGCGGTCTGCTTCAGGGCGGGGATATTCAGCTTTTATTATTTCCGCCGCTTCCCGGTATTTTTCCAGAGCCATTAGAGTTTCCGCAGAGTCGGCCGCGGTATCCGCGCAGGGGAAAAAAAACACGCCCATAAAAAAAACAATGGCTATTCCAAGCCGTCGTGACAACATCTGAAACCTTTCGCAGAAGCCCAGTCTCCGGCTTTATAAGAACATTTATGGAGCTCTTCCGAGTTTCCGCAGTTATATGCGCCCCCGCGCAGATGGTTTTCCTCACCCCTCGTACCGGTCACCCATTCCCATACATTTCCGCTCAAATCATACACGCCTTCTCTACAGGCGCATTCGCTGAAATCACCTGTCGCCACCGGCTTGAAGACATACTGATATCTGTAATCTTCAAAACAATGAGGATAAGGTTCTCCGGGGCAAAAAGCGTCGATACCGTTACAGATATCCGCCTCATATACATCTCCGTAGGGGTAAACATTATCCGAGCTGCCGTTCTGGCAGGCCCATTCCCATTCAGCATCTGTACAAAGCCTTTTTCCGGCCTGAGAACAGGCCGCCGATGCTTCTTCATAGGTCAATGACGGCGAAAACCAGGGGAGAACATTCTTTCTCGAAAGACCGATGGAATCTTTAAGACCGTATGAAACACTGTCGGCATCTGATCTTGAGGCCTCATATCTGTCCATGCAGTAACGGTTCTCAATATTTACCATGCCTTGAGGACATTCAATAGTGTCTCTCGTCTCCGGGACATCCCCCGCCCCGGAGACGCATTCTCCTTTTATACACTCACCGCTGCAGTCTTCCGAAGAGTAGCACTGTTCTTCTACAAGACATCCGCTCATAAAAAAAACCGCGGAAAACAGAATCAGGTATCTCCACATAATTAATCTAATGATCACAGACATTGGCGCCGGTCTGCAGAGAGCCGGCCAGAAAAAACCTGACAATTTCTTCGGGTTTACCTCCCGGAGCACCGGTTATAACTTTTATTCCTTTTGACTCGAAAAGCCCTTTGGCCCGCTGACCCATTCCGCCGGCTATAACGGTATTAACACCGTGCGTCTCAGAAAGCCATTTAGGCAGAAGCCCCGGTTCATGTTCAGGGGGAGTATCCGAATCAGAGGATATAATTTTTTTATCCTCGGTATTGAAGAATAAAAATTCCGTGCAGTGTCCAAAATGCATCGAGAGTTCTCCGTTATTAGAAGGTATTGCTATTTTATTCATTTCCACTGCTCCTTGTTCTTTACAAAAGTTAATTATTTTCTGCGCCGCCGATGAAAATATTTCCGCGATTTCCGACTCGGGATAATTAAAAGCATAAGGTTTCCCGGCATCACCCGCAACTGAAATTCCGGGGTCTGCCGGAACAGACTCAATCATATCTATATTCATTTCCATAGCCATTGTTTCTCCGCCTCCTCTGCCGTATATGTCGGTAATATTTCCGCAGTGCGGGCACTTGAATCCACTCATATTCTCAATTACCCCCGCTATGGGTACCGACATCTTCCGGCAGAAATTAACACATTTGCGGACATCATTGGTAGCAACACACTGCGGAGTGGTAACAATTACAGCCGCATCCACATCACCGAGAATCTGCAGAACAGCAAGCGGCTCATCACCGGTTCCGGGAGGAGCGTCCACAATCAGATAATCCAGTGGTCCCCAGACGACATCCGATATCAGTTGTTTTATGGCATTGTGCTTCATCGGCCCGCGCCAGACTACCGGGTCATCCGTATTCTCAAGAAGAAACTGAAGCGACATTACTTTGAGATTTTCGCCGGCCTCTACCGGAAGGAGCCTGGTCCCGTCAAATCCAGCATGTTTTTTACCCTGACCGACCATATGCGGTACGCTCGGCCCATGCAGATCGACATCAAGAAGACCGACGCTGTTTCCGGCCGCGGCAAGAGAAGCCGCAATATTTACTGCTGCCGTGCTTTTTCCGACACCGCCTTTTCCCGATAGGACAGCGATCTTTTTCTTGAATCCGCTGAGCGCTTTATTAAGGTCTTCCTGTTCGGGCCGGGTCTTTTCCATAGTCATCTCCTGTTTTTTTAATAGTATTTCTGATAATATTTATACTCATTAAGTCCTTTCCCGTATGCTGCGCTACAAGCGGACACTTAACTTTCAGCAAAAAGAAAATATCCGTGGTGTATTCATCACCGAGGGTTTCATAATTCCCCTGTCCTTTAGCTATTATCATTTCCGCTGAGTTAAAAGCTTCCCGAAATTCCTCTGAACATTCAGAAAGAATAACTCCGGGAGCATCTATTCCTGTTGTAATAACGCGGACTATCTCTGTCAGTCCCGCCTCGACGGCGTCTTCCATTGTCGCATCGTTGATTATCGGAGCGCCCCTTACAGCAAGGGTGATATTCTTTCTTATTTCATCCGGCAATGTTTCAATAAAAAGCGAATCCAGAATTATTTCTCCGGCATTGTCAGCTATATATAGAATGCTCCGACATTCTTTCATCCTTTCCAGAAGAACCTCATCCTCCCTGTTCTCAAATTCGAAAGAAGCCGCGTGAAGAATAGATTCTTCAAGATCTTTAACATCCATGGTCATGGCACCGAAGTCTATTATGTTTCCGGCAATCGCTGTTTTAAGCGCAAAACTTAAGGGTTTTTTTGAGGACCTTATCTTTTCAAGCAGCTCAGCCCGGCTTTTGATACATAATGAATTAAATTTCTTCTTTATGCCGAAGTAGGGATCGGGGCTTCCGGTCTCTTCACGAATATACCTGTGAATAATCTGGCCAAATACAGGAGGGGGCAGCGAGAAATCGGCTTCGGCAGCATTTTTCAGTGCCTTTCGCAAAATTTTTTCTCTTGTCGGGACATCGTCTGTAATTTTTTTTGCCGCATCAAGAGCCTGACGTATAAAACACGGTACACATTCCAGATAGGTTTTCATTAAATCTCCAGAATTTCCTTCAGTCTTTTGGACATGTCTTTTATTCTTTTAGAAATTAAACAATTGGAATCATATTCCACAACACTCTTTTTTATAATCTGCGAATCAATAAAAACCCTGTCATAAGGTATATCCGCAAGCACCTCTATTTCGCTCTTCCCGGCTTTTTCTCTTATTTTTTCAGTCAATTCATTATTAATGTCGCTTTTGTTTATACAGATAAAGGTATCGATTCCAAAACCGCGCGTAAGCTCAAGCACTCTGTCAAGATCATGTATTCCCGAAAGGGTCGGCTCCGTAACGGCAAGAACGGCATCAGCCGATGCAAGAGACGAAATCACAGGACAGCCAACTCCCGGAGAGCCGTCCGCGAGCAGAACTTTTTTACGCTGTTCCTGCGCTATTTCACGCGCCTTTAATTTAACATGCGTTACGAGTTTTCCCGAGTTTTCTTCTCCCGGGAAAAGACCGGCGTGAACAAATGTCCCAAACCTTGTATCGGAAACAAACCACTCCCCGTTCTGGGAATTTCCGAAATTTACGGCATCAAAAGGACAAACGATTTTACACACCCCGCAGCCCTCGCACTTCATCGAATCAATACGGTACAAACCATCCGACACTTCTATCGCCCCAAAGCGGCAGGCTTCAAGACATTTGCCACATGCGCGGCAGTTTTCGGGAATTACCGAGGCCTTTTTGGAAGAGCTGAAAGGTCCTCTTTCTCTGATTTGAGGAGAGGCGATAATATGAAAATCTGCGGCATCCACATCATAATCCGCTATTACGGCATTTCCTTTCAAAAGATGCGCCAGCGAAGCGGTAATACTGGTTTTTCCGGTGCCTCCCTTGCCGCTTATTACAACTATTTCCTTCATTTTGCCCTCCCCGCTTCGATGTATATTCTTTTTAACAGTTCAGAAAAGATTTTATATGTTTCGGGGTCTTTTTCGGCCGCCAGGGAGCCTTCGGAATAAATCCGGGCTGTTTCTATGCGGTCAGGTATTTTACCTATGATTATACAGCCTTTTTCTCTGCAGTAGTCCTCTATGATCCGGTCTCTTTCCGGATTACTCCTGTTTATTATTATGGAAAACTTTTTATCAAGAGCACTTAAAAGATCAACAGCTATGGCCATATCATTTATCCCGAAGGGAGTGGGCTCGGCTGCAATTACTACATAATCAGCAAAAGAAGCAGTCTCAACAACCGGGCACGAAGCCCCGGGAGGAGAATCCAGAAAGGAATCACCTTCTGACGGAAGTATCTCCTCAATTTTTTCTATCACCGGAACAGGCATCGGTTTTCCCACCCTGAGCCTCCCTTCGATAAAGCGAAGCCCCGGGACCGCATTGCTTTTACCGTCAATTATATCGCCCGTAACAGTAAACTGTTCTTTTACTGCCTGTTCGGAACATACAATCGCGCATGCTCCGCAGCCATGGCAAAGTTCATCAAAGACTTTAGCTTTGCCCTTTATCACAATAATGGCGTTGAATTCGCAGTGATCCGCACATTTCCTGCAACCGGTGCATTTCGAACTGTTTATAACCGGTGTTTTTATACCCGCCTCATATTTCCGGGATTCACCGGGTTTAAGGAATATGTGACCATTAGGTTCTTCGGCATCACAATCCGCATAACATGTTTTCCTGCCCAGAACCGAAGCAGTATATGCAAGATTCGTGGAAATGAAAGTTTTTCCGGCGCCTCCTTTTCCGCTTAAAACTGCTATATTCATAAGGACCTTGTCATTCTTGCCCCGCATGAAGGACATGTCATCTGTGAACAGGGAACACCCCTTCCATGCGGTTTTTTCATCCCGCATGACGGACACACACATTCTCCTCCTGACCCGACTCCGAAGCCGCCCATTCGTCCTTTTCCGGCGCCAGAAGCCTGTCCGGCTCCCCTGCCTGTGAAAGGCCCCGCCCCGGCAGGGCCTGTACCGTCTCCTCTCGGCATAAATTCCTCCTCTTGTTTGAATTCCGGAAATAAATTAATTACCAGTGGCCACCCACATTTGCGCCCGCGGCTTTCTGCAGTTTACCCGCCTTGAAAGCCTCGTAGGCTTGTTTGACAGTACCTTCTGCACCGATATAGATATCAATACCGGCGGCATTCAGCCCGGAAAAGGCCTTCGGGCCGACATTCCCGGTTACAATAGCACCGACGCCGAGGTCCGCCACATTCTGCGAAGCCTGGACGCCCGCACCCTGGGCGGCACCCAGGTTCTGGCTGTTGTCTTTTACACCGACTTCTTCTGTGTCCTCGTCATAGATAACAAAATTTTTCGCGCGCCCGAAACGTTTGTCTATGGGCGCCTCCATGGAATAACCCTGTGAAGTAAAAGCAATTTTCATTTGGTCTCCCGCCTTTTTAGTTTTCTTTTTCCCTGTCTTCAATTTCCCCTAAACGCCTGTCTATGCTTTCAAGCGAATTTTTAAAGAACTCAGCCTGTTCCTTAAGGGTTCTCTTTTCCTCCTCCCGGCTTGAAGCTCCTCCGGTAAAAGTCTGTAAGTAACCACCCTGACGGGCTAAGCCTGCGTGGACACCCGGACTCATCATATTCCTGAATCCGAAACCCCGTCCTCTCCCTCCGCCGCCGCGGCCGAACGATCCTACTCCCCTGCCTCCGGCGGCATTGATAAATCCGGGCATTCCGTAACCTGCGCAATAGCCTGCGGCTCTTCCTGTCATGGGACCAGCTCCAATCGGTCCTGTTCCGTCTCCCCTTGGCATAAAGACCTCCTCTTTAAATGTTAATGACAACCGTTTTCAATTAACGGTAAATTTTTTTATTTACGGCACTCCACACAGCTTCCCATAAAATTTATATTATGAGAAGTTATCTCGAAATTGTATTTTTCAGATAGTTTTGATTCTATCTTTTTTAAAAACTCCACTTCGTCGTCCATAAAATCGCTGTAATCTATTATTTTCCCGCACTTTCTGCAAATGAGATGATGATGATGGTTAGCGTTAGGACCCTGAGAAATTTCATAACGGCTTTTTTTGTCTCCTATATCTATCTTGCCGACAAAATTCAACCCCGCAAGAAGCTCGAGAGTCCTGTAAACTGTCGTGAGACCTATTCCCGGGTATTCAGAATGCACCTGATGGTATATTTCCTCCGCGCTCATATGACCATCTGCATTATTAAGTATCTTTAAAATCCATTCTCTCGGGTGGGTCATCCTGTAACCACATCCCTTGAATCTGTTATACCACCATGGAATACCTCTGGGCACTAACTCCTCCGTTATTGAAAATGGTTTTCATTATCAAATATAATGCAGCACGTGCAAAAAGTCAATAGAAAACTCATCATTATTGAAAAATGTTCCGCTACCTCATCACCGGAATGCCAAAACGAAAGACCGAACCTTCTCCCGGAACAGAGCAAACGCTGATTTTTCCTCCATGCCTCTCAACTATCTTTCTGCATATTGCCAGACCTATGCCGGTTCCTTCATATTTACCGCGAGGATACAGCCTCTGAAAGATATCAAATATCCTGTGCATTCGGTCAGGTTCTATACCGATTCCATTATCACTGACGCTGAAATCGGCATATTTTTCCTTTAGTTGGCAGCTTATTCTTATTTGCGGCACGGTACCTTCTTTGCCGAATTTTATACCGTTATTTATCAGGTTCTGAAAAAGCTGGACAATCTGAATATGGTCACATTCAATTTCAGGTAGATCTTCTATTATAATATCGGCGTCATTTTCCTCAATAAGCATCCTCATATTCGAGCAGGCTTCGAGGACAGCGGCTTTAGTATCCGTCTTGCTTAATTTAAGCCCTCCTGAACCAATTCTGGAATATTCAAGCAGACCGTTTATCAGCTCCTTCATTCTGGTGGCCCCGTCTGAGGCGAATTCAAGATACTCCAGTGATTCAGGGTCCAAGACGGTACGGTTTTTCCTCTCAAGAAGATTCAAATAGCTCGTAATCATCCGTAATGGTTCCTTAAGGTCGTGCGAAGCGACATAAGCGTAACTCTCAAGTTCCGCGTTCATTCTCTCTGCTTCCGTTTTGCTGCTCTCAAGCATATCCCATGTCTTATGACGGATATGTTCGGAAATATATGCGATAACACAAAAAAGAATGAATGAAGCGTAATATACGGCAAGAAAGGCCTGCGAATACGTTCCGGGTTCATAAAAACGGATAAATGGCGAAATATTTATACCCAAGGTTATTATGATAAGATAAGATACTGTCATTATTGTACCGGATTTTCTTCCGGTAATCCCGTATGTAAAAAGCGGCATCATGTAGGTCCAGAGCAAGCCCGATTTATATGCTCCGCCGCTCAGAAAAAGATAAGAAAAATACAACACGGCAAGACCCGATAAAAAATTACCGACAATAAAAAACCGTTTGGTTATCCGCATGAAGACGAAAAGTACAGCCAGTATAGACGCAAGCAGGAAATCAACATAAGCAAGTGCAATAAAGCCCTCGGCATACCTTTTGATTCCGTAACCGGCAAGAATCAAAACGGAGGCACCGCATAATAAATAAATTGTCAAAGCGGTTCTTTTTTTCTTTATTCCGTATGAACGCCAGGAATTGCCGAATAAAGTATCGAGCAGACTGTCCATCAAGATACCCCCGTTTTCAGACTAACGATTGTTGTCTGTTATCCCCAGGTTTTTAATATATATTTATTGTAATGAAATCTCAAGCAGTCATTTTTTTATTGTCCGCCATATTTTTCTGCTGTTCTGAAAACACCGGTGACAAGAACACGCGCCTCAAAGAATACAGTATTGAAAGTCCTTCCGGGTTAAACGCGGCAATTGTTCAGTCAAATTCCTCAACGGGAAATTTTGAATATGACAGATGCTTCATGACAAATACCCGCGGACTCAGGAAAATTTTTAAAGAGGTTCTGAAAACCGGCGGCAAAGAATATATACCTCCACAATTTGCTTTCCTCAGAAAAAACGGTGAATATGAAGTGATATACCGCGCCTATATTTCCGGTAAAAAACTCGGTGTCTTTTTTATAATACTCGGGGGGAAAAAACCCGATAAAAATAAATCCGCGGTCTTTATAGCTGAGGGCGGCGCGATAAAAAAAATATGGCGGATAAAGGATATTGAGTTAAGCTCTTTCAAGCTGTACATAAAAACGAAACCGGAAGATGATGCACAAGAAAAAAACAACGTATTTTTTTATATGCAGAGAATACCCGAATCGGATACAGGGCCGGATGATTTCATTTCACACTACAGGATATACAGAAAAATCCTTGAAGAAAGCGGGTAAAACGAACCGGGGTTCTTCTCAACGGACTAGATTCTGTATTATTATAGCCGCAAGCCCCATTGCTGCAAGAAGACCGAATATGAGAGCCCTCTTCTTTTCAATATCTGGAACGTATTCGTTCTCGCTTCGGACCTTCTTAATGTTTTTTTTGTCTGTCATTTATTTTAAACCTGTATTACAAAATACAACATGTTGCCCTACTTCAATAAGTATACTACCAATTATTGATATTGTCAATAGATAAAAAAAAATATTTTGATTACATGCCGAATAATCGTGAATTATTTATATTTATATCATCGGAAAAAGCAAATAAACTGCTTTAACTAAATCAGTCGGAGTAAATTAATGAAATCATTTGTCAAGATAGTGCTTATACTTACAATAATATCAGTTTCGTCGACATTTTGCGGATTCAATGCCAGATCCAATTGCATAAATTCTTCACTTAAAGGAATCTCCGGAGTTTATATCGTTTTCGAGGACCTGTCTCCAACACTTAAAGAAGCGAGACTGAACGCGGATGAATTAAAAAAAGAAATCTACACCGCTTTTAAAAATCAAAGAATCGGAACCTACAGTGACTACTCTAATAAAAAACCTGACGCCGGGGTGCTTACGTTTTCTCTTAAGGCCGCGGAAAAAGGAGGAGTTATAGCAGCATCTCTACGGGCCGATCTCAAACAGCACACTCTTCTTGCCAGACCCGGAGGAATTGAAGGCATAGCTATAACCTGGACATACCACGATACGGGTTTCTTCGAATCACACTCAGCCGCCGTGGATATAAAAAACTTTGTTATGAAAGCGGCTGACCAGTTCAGAATAGATTACAGAAAAGTTAACCGCTGAGCATTTTCCCGCCTTATGCTGCCGGAAAAACAGATAGAGATATATCAATAAGAATCTATGTCGTCAAATAATTTATCTTGATTGTTTCTTTCCTGTTTCCCTCTCCTCTTGCTTGTTTTATAACGCGAAAAGACTCCTTGCTTTCCATTGTTGCTGTCTGTTTTGATTTTAATTACCGGGAATATATTTGATTTCATAACGGCGTTGAAAGAGATTATTACAGGAGCGACCCGGTTTTATTCTAGTGCCGCAAAAAGAACAGTCTCCAGATATCTTTTAATAAGCGCATCATTTATTAAAAAAGAAAATGTGCGGCTCAGAGGCATAAATACGGGATAATAGCTGCCGTCCCGAACACCTCTTCTCCAGGGATATTTAACGTAGAGGGCTTTTTTTCCGGCCACTATTTTTAAACCTGTCACGGCAAAACTGTTATTAAGGATAATATCGCAATATGCCTTGATTTTCTCTCCGGCTTCACCCGCGAGAGGTCGCATATTTACATTTGTAATTCTTATTGGGTTGAAGGGGTCCATAATCCGCTCCTTTAAATAATCAGCCCCCGCCATGAAAAGGCGGGGGCATGGTTTTTAGTTTGTCAGGCCGCTTTAAGAAATTCACTCATAACGGCTTCAGAGATTTCCTCTCTGTACTCCCTGCTCAGCGGAAAGGCTGTATCATAAAAGGCGCCGTCTTTTCCTTTTTCAGACGGAAATCCCACAAACATGCCTTTACTCCCCTCTATGATTTTAAGACCCTTCACCATGAATATTCCGCCGAGGACTATTGATGCGAATGCCCTGAGGCTGCTTTCTGTCTCGACTTTACGGATATTAACTTTTGTTACGGGAAGTGAATCACTCATTTTCTGCTCCTTGTTTTATTATTGGTTTAATGTTTAAAAGAGATTTCATACTAAGGCCAATGCATAGTTTCCTCCCGATGCTTTTTTTGTAATTTTTCTTGAAACGAAGATCAATCCGCGAATAACGGGCGGGCTGGTTTTCTCATCGTTCCTGTCTCATTCATAATTAACAGTGCTTAATCATCATATTGCTTTTAACGTATCATACAATTCCTGATTCTGCCGGAAATTATAGACGGGATTCAGCGAAACTGCAAGTATTTTTTGTTTTTTTTTGAAAAATCGCGTAGAAAAGGATTAAAAACAAAGATTTTGGGATATGAAAATAATGCGAAAATATTTTCAGGCCGTAAGCGCAACAAGACTTCCCGATGCTGCGCGGGAGATTTTTTTAGAAGCGTTGCTGTTATAGCCGGAAGATTTCCCATCTTTCTTTTCTGATTTGACTTCTTCCTGTTTTTCTTCACGGAGTTCCGCGCGTGCTTCCGCCTCACGTGAAGAAGCCTTGCCTGCCACTGCCCTGTCTGCGCCGGAGGGTTCAGCCGGAGCAAGAGCGGCCCTTTTTACCTGCTGCATCTTGGCGATCGTCTTTTCAGGATCGCTTTCCGGAGAAGTGTCTATGTCAACATGTCCTCCAACAGCATACCTTTTATTATCAGGGCCTGTTTGAAACTCATATGTAGGCCCGCCTTTAACATACTGGCCTCCCGCCGCAACATGTGCCTGCTCATGGTTTCTAACTTCGCGGTCTCTTTTTTTAAGCTCCTCAACTTCCTTCTTCTCCTCGTCGGAGAGTTTATTACTCTGCGAAAATTCCGCGCCTACCCCCGGTTCATAGGTATCAGCGCTGAGATTTCTTTTCCGATCCGGACAATTACCGCCGGGGCAACCCCGGGCCTCCGCCGTTATGCCGTATTCAGCATAATTGTTTGTTATATTGGGAATCCCGCTTATCAAGACATTTACCTCTAATTAAAAAAAATCAACCTTATTCGTTATATCGGCAACAAAGTAAACGCGCTTTAAAAAAAAAAGTGCCGAAACCGTTATGATCACAAATTATATTAAACGCACATTGATTTATATTCACGTAATAATTTATCGCTGAAATTCCACCCATAGGCTACAGACCGTGAGACCAGGATTTTTTAAAAATCTTCTAAAAAGCCCGCTCCAAAATCTTCTTGAAACAAAAGAAGAACTCACCGAAGACGATTATAAAAAAAGCGTAAATATGGTAACCACCGACGGAATCTGTTCCATGGGGATGGGGACCTTGCAGGGCGGGGTATTTCTCTCGGCATTCGCGGTAGCCCTCGGAGCGACAAATTATGAGATAGGCCTCATCGCGTCAGTCGGATTTCTCGCCCAGTTCATGCAGCTAGCGGGGCTAATGCTCGTAAAACTCCTGAAAAGGAGAAAGGTTATAGTAGTCGCGGGCGCCGGAATGGCGCGTCTTACGTGGATATTCATAATCCTGACTCCCGTACTTTTCTTAGATAAAGGAATGTCTTTCTTTCTTCAATGGTTTATCCTAAGCGCCTTTATAGGAGGGCTCGTCGGTCCCGGCTGGAACTCTCTTCTGCGCGACGTAATCCCGCAGGAAAACATGGGTAAGATATTCGCCAAAAGAATGATGTACGGGACCGCGCTGGCCCTGACATTAAACCTGACCGGAGGATACTTCGTTGACTGGTGGGGAAATAGTTTTCCGAATAATAATCTGTACGCTTATTCCATTCTTTTCTCTCTGGCCCTGATATTGGGAATTACCGGAGTCTTCTCTATATCGAAAATACCGGAGCCGGAAGCGGACTTCGATGAAAAAGAACCTTTCTTCAGCATGCTCAAAAAACCGATAGAGGACGGAAATTTCAGAAGTCTCTTAGTATTTATGGGCTTCTGGACATTCGCCGTTAACCTTGCCGGACCATTTTTTATAATTTATATGCTCAAAAGAATAGGTTTGTCAGTTTTTATGGTGACCATTCTGACTGTTACAAGCCAGGCTTCAAATATTCTTTTTCTCAGGATCTGGGGTCGACTCGCCGACCGCTTCTCAAACAAATCAGTACTCAGTGTAAGCGGACCTCTTTTTATGCTCGTAGTACTGGGATGGACCTTCACAACAATGCCCGAGAAATACTTTCTAACCGTTCCCCTGCTGTTTCTTATTCACTTTTTAAGCGGTGCCTCAACGGCAGGTGTAAGCATAAGTTCGGCGAACATAGCCCTTAAGCTCTCACCGAAAGGATCGGCACATACATATATGACCCTGTTCGGACTCACTGGCGCCCTGACCGGCTCCCTTGCCCCTATGCTCGGCGGAATGTTCGCGGATTTCTTTTCAGTGCGAGAACTCTCTATCGCCTTTAACTGGTCAGACCCCGTAAAACAACTCTCGATTTATGCCCTGAACTTAAAAGCCCTTGATTTTCTTTTTATGATTTCCTTCTTTGTCGGTCTCTATTCTATTCACCGCCTGTCTTTTGTAAAAGAAAGCGGCGAAGTAGAAGAAATAGAGGTATTGAATCAATTAAGGGACGAAGTTTCCCAGCCTCTTCGCTCGGTAGCTTCCGTGGAGGGAATGCGCCGGATGACACTTCTTCCGTTCAACGTGCTTCGAAAGCTGAAGAAAAGGAAATAAGCCAGGATCTACTGAGGAATAGAAAACGAGTACCTGTGTGACCCGCGTGGCGTATCCTCTCCTACTGCATATGTATCAACGGTAACTTCTCCGTCATCGGTAATGGTCATTAGGCGAAACATAGCAGTATGTCTTGTCTTATCGGGAACTTTAGTCCTCTCCAGAGCGGGGATGTGAAGAAAATGAGTTTGATTAATCTTTTTGGAATGTTCAACACGGTCCATGTCCATATGGAGGTCCCCGGATATTACCGCTGCAAGATTCTTCTGTGCCATAACTTTTTCTTTAAAAACACTATTATGAATGCCTTTTTCCGGTTTTTCGGGATAAATGCCTACAGGTGCCCCGTGAACTATTAGAAAAACAGGCTTGGGATGAAGCCGTTCAATCTGCTTGCTGACCCAGATCGCTCCGGTATCATCGAAGTCGCGGCCATGGTCGGGTGAAGCAAATACAAATGCCAGCTTGTCGTATTCTTTAATATATCTCGGACCTTCTATTTTACTGTTCCATTTTCTGGCATAATGAAGGTATTGTTCCACAGTTCCGTTATGCTCTTCATTGCCCATAATCGGATAAAAAGGAACCGTAAGCTTTTTCAGGGAAGTTGTGGCAGCTTTGTATTGCTTTTTTTTGGCTTTATGAGGGATATCCCCCACGCCGATTGCAAAATCTATATCCATAGTCTTCGACATCTTGTTTACATGCATTACCGCCGCGTCCAAATTCGGAAATTCAGCCAGAGGCTTGGGTTCGGCATCTCCCAATATCGCCAACCTGAGAATGATGTTTTGATCTCCGGATTCCGCGGCGCAACTGAATATAAGTGCGAAAATAATGAGTTTTATAACCGGTTTCAATTTCATAGAATCTTAAACTCCTTGCTAACAATTATTTAGAATTCAACAAATATTTCCCAACAGTATCATAATATAGCACCTTAATGATACATCCTTGTTTCAAAAAGAATTCAATCAAAAATATTGTATGTCAAGCTTTAACCGCCCTCCAATTTCGTGGAGGCATTTTCTTTCTTCTTGAAAACTCCCTGTTGAAGCATGAGAGAGTCCGGTACCCGGTCCTGTGAGAGATCTCGGAAACAGAAAGTGAGGTGTTTTCTAAAAGCCCGCAGGCAAGAGAAATCCTGTAGTCATTAATATATTCTTTAGGGCTTTTGCCCATAGTTTTCCCAAAAACACGCCTGAAATGCCCGGCGCTCATAAAACACCGCTTCGCCAGTTTTTCAATGCTTAAATCATCGCTGTCGCAGCGGGCAATCGCTTCAAGGGCCGGACGAAGCCGTATAATTTCCCGCGTATCCTGGGTCTGTTCTTTTCCTTCTAAATCTATTGAAGATGCCGCACCCGAAATTTCCATAAAAAAAAGCCAGATAAGCGCCTTTATTTTGCTTTTTTCCGCCCGGTTTTCTTTGTTGAATTCAAGAGCAGTTTTTTTTATTGTATCAGCGGCATTCGGAAAATCATCGGAAGATACAGAATCCGGAAGTGAAGAAAAAAGCTTCGTTGGAGAAATCGCCATCGGTTCAGGAATGTTGTTCAAAAGCCCGTCTGGATCCAGATATATAAAATGCCACCTGCAAATCGAACCGCGCGGCGAGCAGGCTCTGTGCCCTGCGAGCCGATTAATAAAAATCATGTCCCCTTTTTTAAAATTCACCGCCCTGTCCTCAATAACAAAAATACCGCTTCCCTCAAGACATAACCCGATTTCGGGGTTTTCATGAATATGGAGCGACTTAATCCTTTTATCCGAAAACTCATAATATGAATAAGCTATCGGGAAATCTTCCGGCAGTTCAAGGAAAGAATTCTCCCGCTCCGCTATTAATGTTCGTTTTTGCATACTATTTTGTCTGATTATCTGTAGAATTCCCTTTTTTTTATTAATATATTATAAACCATAGGCAAAATCAAATATCAAAATCAATATAGAAAGGATGCTTTATGTGTACTTACAAAGGAATACCGGACTTCGAAGAAATAACAAATGATCTGAAAGAATGGGGCAGGCTGAAACATGAAGAAGGTGCCGATATAGAAGGTTTATATTCAAAACTGGAAAAAACACTGAAAAAAGGTCTGGAAGACGTTAAAAAAAAGAAGCCTTCGGCCGCAGTAAATAAAGCAATGCCGAATTCATTAAAGGAAATAAAAAAGCTTCGCCCCAAAGGTCCGAGAAAAATCTGGAAAAAATTCAAAGAAAAAGAATATCTGGAAAAACTCCCCGGGGCTTTCCTGGCCCGGTGTATAGGCTGCACAATGGGTTCTGTCGTAGAATTCTGGCCAGTAGAAAAGATGGAACGCTGGGCGGAAATTAATGGCGACGCCTTCCCTTTAAATGATTATTGGAAAAAGGCCTTGTATCCGGAGAGCAGGAAATATGAAATAGAAAAGCATGACGCATACACTAAAAACGGTATGGACCATGTGCCTGCGGATGATGATCTTGTCTATACTCTCATCGGGCTTCTTATAATAGAGAAATACGGACCTTCATTTACCGTAAAAGAAGTCGGAAAAATCTGGAAAAGCCTGCTGCCCAATGCCTGTACGGCAGAAAAGGTGGCGCTTGAAAATCTTAAAAAGGGAGTTCCGGCTGAAAAGGCGGCAGAAAAAAACAACCCTTATATACACTGGATAGGAGCCGATATCCGCGCGGACCCGTTCGGATATGCCGCCCCGGGCCGGCCGGAAAAAGCCGCCGAAATGGCATATGAAGACGCCTGCATCTCTCACAGACGCGAAGGCATATACGGCGAAATGTTCTTCGCCGCGGCAATAGCAGCCTCATTTGCGGTGAAAGACCCGATGGAAGCTCTAAAGATCGGCCTTACGGAAATACCAAAAGACTGTCCCCTGGCAAAAGACATAAAATGGGCTTTTCGGAAAATGAAAAGCATAAAAAATTATCGTCAGGGCCGTGAAGCCGTCGAAAAAAGATTTTACGGCATGAGCAGGGTGCATACGAACAACAATGCCTGCCTCACCGTTTTCGGAATGAAATTAGGGGGCAAAAACCCCGTTAAAGTCCTCGGAGAGACTGTCGCCATGGGGCTGGATAATGACTGCACCGCCGCTACAGCAGGTTCTCTTATAGGGGCTATATGCGGCAGAAAGAAGATACCCGAATATCTTACAAAGCCTTTTAATAATAAAATAAGAACATATATCAAGAGGCATGAATATTTCGACCTTGACGATATTTATAAAAGATTTGCCGCCTGCGCGGTGAAAGCGTTCGGCTAAGATCTTCCATAAAGACCGACAATTTCCGGTTTAATCCCCTGTCTGATAAATTTCTCCTTACGGCATTTATTAGGCAGGGAAGCGTAATCAGCTATATAACGCTAAAGCACGCCCCTGTACATACCTGTTTTTTTTTCCGAGACTTCTCGTCTGCATCTGCTCACCGGAAGATCGGCGCGGGAATTTCTCTGAATAATCTCAATAAAAAAATTTTGGCTACCATTTTCAAGCGAGGCCGAATTAAGTACGGCCAGTTTACAATTCACAGGCCCCGTAATAAATCCGCGTTCACTCCTCAACGAGCGCACAAGGATACCCCGTAGAAGCCCATCTCTGATGAAGAAAAAAATGAAATATCAAAACCGTATTGATGAAAAAGAAAAAACCCGCCGGGCAATCCCTTCTGAAAACAGATTTGTCCTCATGAACACCTTTCTGGTGAATATAAAACTCGATTTCAATTATTTCAAAGGCTTTTCCGTTAACGTTAAGACAGTTGCCAAGAAGCAGCTCTGAAGCCGCTTCACTGAGAAATTCATCCGAAGATCCGGGATTAAAGTCTTTAAGATCAAGCATCGTTAATCTGCGTTCAGAACCGATTCGCAGTAGCGGATATCATCTGAAGTCATATATTGAAGATATCCCCCGGCTTTACCTTTTCTTACCTTGAGCGAGTCACCGTCTCCGGAACCGAGCGGCCTTAAAAGATTTCCGTATCGCAGTCCGAATAGGCCTTTTTTTTCGAAGAACTGCATATTACCGAAAGAAAATAGTTCAACAGTGCGCCTTAAAATCGAAGGAGCGACCATTCTCAATCGAAGAAAGGAAATAATGTCCCGGATGGAATGAACAGTATCCCGGAGCATGTCCTCATATGAGACTTCTATATATTCAGAAAATTCATCTTTAACTGAAGGCCAGAAATATAGAAAATCCTTCACGGCCTTTATCCCGAAAACCTCGTCCCGTATAAATGATGAAAGATCCCCTTTATAGGCACCTTCTCTTTTTACTGTCTGAAAGTAATTCGAGACGACAATATCCCTCGGATCGCGCTTTAGAAAAATCACCCGCTTTCCCGAGAAACGCCTGTAACTCTTTTTATATTCATCCCGATTCAAAAGGTTTCGGTCCTTTGAATCCGGAATCACATGGTCATACCTGAGATTAATATCAAGATAATCAAGCATGACCCGAAGCCAGGTGCGTCCTGATTTAGGATATGATATTACGATTACATCCTCAAGGCCCCGGGACTTAAGAATTCCCTTCCTGCGAAGAGACTTTACTGTTCCCATTCTGGTAAAACCCGCAAGAAGAGAAACTGACCCTAAAATATTACGAATCATTTTCTGAAACCAGCCGGTCAAATGCGGCTTTGCCTTTTTTTATTTGCGTGGTTATTGCGAGCTCATAGGGGCATTTTTGGAGACAGTCCCCGCACTCAGTACATCTATCAGCTGTTGCTGCTGCCTCTCCGGCAAAACCGTTAATTACCGAATCCGGAGCGAATCTTTTAATAAGACTTTCCATAGTCATTAAAGGAACGATGCTCACACCCTCCGGGCAAGGCTGACAATATCCGCACCGCCTGCAAAAGCTTTTGCCAAGCTCATCCCGCAGCTGCTTCATGCGTGCCAGATCTGTTTTGTCGGGTCTGCGGCCGGATTCCGCTACGGCAATGACTTCACGCACTTCGTCGATACTCTCAAATCCGGGGTCCGCCGCGACATGCTCAAATACATTCATATAGCCGATACATAGAGAGGCGTCCTCCAGAACGCCTCCGCCGAAAGGCTTCATGGCAATGAAGCCTTTTTCCGCTTGTACACATTTTTCAAGAATGTCTGTACCGTCTTTTCCAAGCATAAAATTAAAAGGCCACTGTATGGACTCGATGTCAGGGTCTTTTATAAGCGATTCCACTGCCGGACGCTTATGCGCTGATGCGCCTATATGACCGATGCGGCCTTCATCACGGTATTTTTTCAATAAATCAAGACATCCGTTTTGTCTCATTTCCTGCCATTTTTCAGGAGACGGAACAATATGAAACTGATACAGATCAATATATTCCACACAAAGCCTACTAAAAGATTCCTCCACCTGATTTTCAAGTTCCTCCGGGGTCCGTCCTCCCGCCTTAGTGAAAATATGCGGTAAATTCCCTTTTATACCGCTGTCTTTAAGGGCCTTACCGACACGTTCTTCCGAAGTCCCGTATCCGTTTGCGGTGTCTATCCAGTTTATACCGAGTTTTACTGAATCAATAATCAATGAAACGGCTTTTTCCTCTGTAAGCCTCTGAACAGGTATTCCGCCGAACCCTATAGAAGAAATCTTCATTCCGGTTTTTCCAAACTGGATTTTTCTCATCTTTATCCTCAGGTCTTTTTGCTAATATTGTGAAGTTTGGTGTATAAACCTTTTGCCGCCAGCAATTCAGAATGATTACCACGCTCTACAATCCGTCCGTTTTTCATTACGAGTATTGTATCCGAGTTTTCAATGGTACTGAGCCTGTGGGCTATAACAAAAGTGGTTTTATTTTCTGAAAGCCTCTTCATTCCCTCCTGAATATAATACTCAGACTCATTATCAAGCGCAGAAGTGGCCTCATCAAAAAACAGTATCGGAGCGTTCTTAAGAATCGCCCTGGCTATTGAAACACGCTGCCTCTGTCCTCCTGAAAGTCTGACGCCCTTCTCTCCCACCGGGGTATCAAAACCCTGCGGAAGTTTCTCTATAAATTCCTTCGCGCATGCCATCTCGGCCGCTTTTTCAACTTCAGTGTCGCTCGCGCATACTCTTCCGTAACGGATGTTTTCCCTGATAGTACCCCAAAATAAAAAACCGTCCTGAAGAACTATCGAAATATTTTTTCTTATCCATTTTAATTGAAGATCACGCAGATCATGCCCGTCCAAGAGAATGGCACCTTCGGTGGGATCATAAAAACGGGTTATCATATTTAAAACAGTGCTTTTCCCGGCGCCTGAGGGCCCCACCAGAGCAATACTTTTTCCGGGCTGCGCGTCTATGCAAATATTCTTGAGGGCCGGCACCTGATCCTTTTCATAACTGAACGAGACATTATCAAATACAATCTTGCCCTTTGACCTTCCTTCCGGAATTAACGGATTAACTTTCTCCGGTGGATGCGGCTTTGTATCCAGTACTTCAAGAATCCTTTCCATTGAGGTCAATCCGGACTCGATTATTGTTGTCGCATTAGAGAGACGAACAATAGGCATGTACAGAAAACTTAAATAGGAGTAGAAAGCGACTATATCACCGACCGTCATACTTTGATCAACTATCGCGAAATACCCGCCTCCGGCAACCACAAGTATTACACCAAATTTTGTCAGAAACTCGGTCAATGCCTGGAAAAGAGCATTATAAGTGTAGGTGTTTATTCTTAATTTCCGGTCTTCTGTCAGGTAACGATTAAGTCTTTCTTTTTTGTGTTCCTCGAGAGTGTATGCCCGGACTTCTCTTACACCGGCGATTGAATCGTAAAATTCGCTGGAAAGATCAGCATAGTTCCTTTTTATATTCCTGTTTCTTTGCTTTATTTCATTCTTAAAATACCGGCGCATGAACATATAAAGCGGAAGAATCAGAAGAGCCAGGACAGCGAGTTTAAAATTTATAAACATTATGATTACAGATACGGCTATCAGGGTAAAGCTGTCTTCTAACAAGTATATGAGAGCATTTGTGGTCATGGATTCTACATTCATCACATCATCAAGCATACGGTTAAGCAAGTCTCCGGTCATGACCCTGTCATAATACTTGAAAGAAAGAAGATGAAAATGATTCATCAAGCGGTTTCGCAGATCATATATATAATGATAACCGAAATTTAACATGCGGTTATTACGGAGTATTGCGGCGCCCACTCTTATTATATAGAGTAAAATAACCGCTCCGCAACTTATAAAAAGAAGTTTCAAGTCTCCGGAAGGAATTATTTTGTCTATGATGATTTTTATATAGTAAGGGAGCATGATGCCGACGGAAGTAATGAACACCATCATCAACATGGCCACATACACATATTTCCAGAATGGCCGGGTCGACCTGAAATAACGCCGGAATACCGTAGCTTCGCTTTTTCTACTTAACAAAACACCTCTCTTTTTTACTCTTCAAGAAAAGGTCTGAGGCTCTCACGAAGCACGGCGGGCTCGTGTACACCTGTATTCGTAACAGCCCAGCCGGCATCAAGAGCGCTGGTCATTTCGGTCTCTGTTTTCATGGATATAAGCGAGCGGATTATTTTCTCCTCGCCGAACCTGTCCAGATTAAATTTTCTGGCGGTCTGGCTGACATACTGAAGATCCTGCATCAAACGGCGTATGGCCTTAAGCCGAAGCGAAGACACCGGCCCCTTGACTCCGAATCTCTGCCCGTGATACATATTTGCAGAGCGGTCCGATTCATTGAAGGCACTGTTATCCGACAAACCCTTCCATGGAAGAAAGCCCTGTCCTCCGCACGAATAGAGCCGCATAATATTTCCGTAAACGGCCGTATTAGGGGAATTAATGTCGCATGTGCTTCCGTAATTCCAGAATTCCTCATCAAAAAGCATCGCTCTTTTTCTGTACCACGCTGTGTTCCTGACACCGATAGCCGAATTTGTAATATTTACGTCGAGGAGTCCTCCGTCAAGATGATGATACTGCGCCTGCCAGGAGACATCGAGACGGAACATGAAATTTTTCCCAAGCTTTGTTTCGTCCTTTGCTTCCTGTAAAATTTCCGCAAAAAATTTCAAGGCACGCCAGTCATCATAATAGAAAGGCTCGTCAAGCAGCCACCATGATGTAGCGTTGCGGTAATCATTAGGATAAGACTCCGGATTGCGGCTGTAATACTTATTATTGAAAAAGAAAAAGACTTTTGTGTCCGTCCATCCCTTATCCTCAAAATGCCAGATGAAGTCCTTTAAAACATTTTTTATTCCCTCGCGGTATTCCGGATCAAAATCATCCTTTATGTTCCAGGACTTCTTTTTATGCTCTTTAAGAAGATCAAGAAAAGGCTGATCGGGATTAACCTTCGGCTTATAATATTTCTTTATGGGGATCGGCCAGTTCTCATAAAAAGGGAGATATATCTGGCGCAGACCGCTTTTCCTGTGGCCTTCTTTAAAAACAGTGCCGTCAAGAACAGGACCGATTTTCTCATCGTACCTTTTCCAGTCAGCGACCCGTGTATCGGCCCCGCTACCTTTAAGTTCCGGTATCGAATCCTCTACAATATTTCCAAAATGAGAATAGGGAAGCACATCCAGGTCGGTCCTGTGATCATGTGCCATTTTGTAAAATTCATAGTCTATTTCATTGTCTCCGGGACCTGCCGCAGACCGCGGATGCCTCTTTTTCCCGATGGAAGAAGACGGGTAATTGTAAGAGTTGAGCTCAAAGATAAAACTGCCTCTTTCCTCGAGCCTGAAATCTGAAACATCGATGACGACAGGGACCATTTTTAAAAGCTCCCCGTTTTTGTGTATCCCGAGATCAAATTCATAGCGGACGGGAGAAACCTCATCAAGCAGAACCTCGGCGTAAATTCCCTGAAATTTCTGGCCGGGAACAGAATTATCCGCCTCCGGTATATTAAAACTGCAGGGAGTCGCCGGAATAAGCGCGTCAGGGAAATAGGCGCGGACATTCTCGTCATAAACATACCATTCCCGATAAAACCTGATATCTGGTATTTTTTCTCCGAACGGCACAACCGAATATTTGGCTTTTCCGGTCGAATGGAAAATCAGCTGAAAACCAGGCACTTCATTAAGTCCGGATTTTATAGAAATAGTCCCTTTTTTTACAACTGTATTAATATACCTGGAAGTCCATTTATTACCTATGTCCCTCATTCGGCCCTTGCGGGGCTCTATCTTGTGGAACTCATCAAGAGCATATACTGAAAGATCTTTTTGAGAAACCACTTCCGGTGATGAATTAATTACCGGGTTTTTCTTTTTAATACGCGGAGCTTTCCTTGGAGGAGGCGTAACTGCTTTTACGCAGACTCTTTCTCCCGAGCCGCCCGGACCATAAGTGCCGACCTCAACATCATACTCCTCCGAAGGCTTTAAATTATATAGTGTCGAGGTGTACTCATTCAGCCTGCCGTCATATACTGGGATCAGATATCTTTTAACTTTTCTTCCATTTAGTTTTATATCAAAACGGGTGAATTCACCGCCATTCCGGCATTTCCAGCTTATTCTAAGGCCGCGATTTTCAAAGGACATACCCTGATGCCCGGAACATGCAAGGCCGCTTATAACAGGCTTTTCTTTTTTATCATAGTCGGCAAATTCAATCTCAAGATACGGAACTCTTTTTTTATCGGGGCTCTGCCTTGAATGCAGCCATTTAGGAGCACTGAAATAATTCCACCCCCGGCAGTGTGTAAAGACATCGGCACGGGTATCAACAAATGCCAGACCGAAATTTTCATTGTAAATCAGCGAATAAAGCAACTCAGGCAGCAATTCGAGCTCCTGACGGTTTCCATTTTTATTCACCGGTTTTACAACCTGATGTCTGCTGTTCTGATTTCCAAGAATAAATTCATTAAAAGTCCCGTTTTCAGGCCACCTTTTATTTTTATCGTAATTCCACAGGCTTATCCCGTCTATTTTTTCGGAATTTATTCCGGTTCCGGTACCTTCGACCCAGGGATGACTGATTGTACCTATATCCCATTCCTCTACCGGATTGTGGATCCAATGAATAACAAGCCTCGCGGATAGAATTTTCTTGCCCCGAAGCTCCCTCAGATTGAAGCCCATTACCGGAATAAGAAATGTCCCGTCAGTTCTTAGTTCGGGAGCGGCTCCCGCATTGTATTGCTTTTTGGTATTGTATTCATAAGGCTTCTGGGTATTTTTGCCTTCCATATAAATATTGGCGTTAACATAAGAATCTCTGTCAGGTAAATACGTCTTCTTCATTTTTACATCCTTTTTACTTTCCATAAAAAATCAAAACTCAACGGGATTGCCGGATTCCGCGGATTCCCGCATAGCCAGAAGAACCTCAAGTACATGGCGTCCTTTCTCTACGGGGATCACTTCAACGGGATAATTTGTATCGGGTTCCATTCCAAGAACAGCCGCTGTGAAAGCCTGCATAGAATCATCCCCGTATCCTTCCGGAGTAAAAAGAACGGAATTACCGCCTTGACCGTAAAAGGCCTTGTTCTCTTTATCAAAACCGCGGTAATTAATGGTAGTTCCCTGAGTATTTTTCGCAAGACCGTTCGAACCTAAAACCGAGACATAATTCTCGCTCTGTGGCCCGACGCCGTCCGAAAGTTCAAACACCGAGCCGTTCTCAGCGGTAAGTATTGCGGCTATACTTTCTTCCGAAGGACATTCCGGAGAGCTTTTAACAGTCCGGCAGTATACTTTTTTAATTTTCTGACCGGAAAGCGCTGTTACAAAATCTACCTGATGACACATATGATGAATTAGCCAGCCGCCTGAGAGATCAGGATTTGTAACGGCCTTATGAGGGCTTCCGAGATTGTACAGGCCGGTACCTCGGCGGTCGACCTTTACAATATGCATAATTTCGCCGAGGCTCCCGTTTTCCTTAAGCTCTTTCATCTTGCGGTAAACAGGGCCGTTTCTTTTGGAAAAATTGAGATGGGTAAGGATACCGGAGTCTTTTATAGCATTAATTATTTCATCATAATCCGCGAGGTTTAAGACAAGCGGCTTTTCTGCCCAAAGGGCTTTTTTCGCCGCGCAGACTTTGAGAACATGTTCTTTGTGGAGGCTGTTGGGAGAAGCGACGATTACAGCTTCGACTTCCGGCGAATTTATAAGTTCATCAACATCATTAGTCGGATTAAAGCCGGCGGCCACGATTTTTTCCGCTGTGCCTTTGCTTCTTGTCCAAACCAGCGGAATCTCCGCACGCAAAGTATTCAAAGCGACACGCGCGAGGTTTTCTCCGTAAGGCCCCCAACCGATAAGCCCTATTTTAAGTCTTTTCAGAACCATTATGCCTCCTTTATATCAGCTTATTAAAATAATAACCATGAGCGAAAGATAATTCAATATCTATTTAAATGGGAAAGAAACCCGCTAAGATAAAAGAAATAGTCAATAAAAAAGTTTAAAAAGGCCCTGTCCGCCCGCGACCGCAAGAGTGACCACGGCTCCGGCGATGATAACACCTATTGTATTCGCGATACAGAATTTGGCGAAAGACAGACCGATAAGGGAACTCAGGAGAGCGCCGCTGTAGGACCCGGAACCAGGAAGCGGAACAGCTATGAATAATGCGATACCTATTAGTGTATATTTTTCTTTCAGCCCGGAAGCTTTTTTCCTTATCCGGTAAACACAAGCATCATATACCCGGCCGAGCGGCCTGAATTTAATAACTGTCTCCGTAAAATTAATAAGCAGAAAATAGATAACCGGACCAAGAAGTGCGTTAGATAATACGCAAATAAAAAAAACAGGCAGCCAGTGCATACCCATTCCGCCTATCCGTAATCCGAAAGGCAGGTGAAAGGCTTCGGGGAGACTGCCGAGAATGCCTACGGGA
>CAYNYI010000035.1:11997-26118 GCA_964401455.1 uncultured Fibrobacterota bacterium | reverse complement strand
GGGGAGGCGATTTGGTTCCACCCGGATTTAAAAGTCATGGTAAAAGACGAATCTTCAATAAAAGCCGCCCCGGTGCTAAAAGAGACATCAATTGCGCTGTTAACCCAATATGCTCCGCCCCGGCTTAGACTGCTTATTGAGACTCCGGTTTTGTACCTGCCGTATTCGGGATCCTTTTCACGGGATGGATCATATTGAAAGATATCGTTTTCAGCGAGAACCGCGGGCTTTGCAGCGCTTCTCGAAGGGACGGATATCATTCTCCAGCGGCCGTCTCCGGGAGTAGTCGCGGACAGCATCCCGTTGACATTCCAGGTTTTAGACTGACCGATGGATTTCTTATCGTATCTATCTTCAGCGTTTATAACTATCTCATAGTCTCCATCATAAAGACCGCATTTTTCGATCCTTAAAAGGACAGAAGATGAGTCGGACCCGTAAGAACGCTCTGTAATCGATAAAGTATCATAGACAATGCCATTCTTTTTTGTGACAGCCCTTAAACTGAAGAGACTGTCTGCCGGGTCATTTCTCAATCCATTATCCTGCCTGGTATTCGAAAAATCGGGGTCTGATACTGAAACAGAAATTTCTACGGCTCCGTACAGCTTTTTCAACGAACCTATCGAAACGACCGGCGCGTCATTTAAATTCTTCACAAAAGCCTCTGCGGAAACCGTATCAAAGAGACCGCCTGAATCCGATACGGTAAATTGAGCTCTCATATTACCGACATTCTCATTAAGAGGAGTATAGGTCATTACCTGCAGAAAAGCGATACTGTCGCCGGAAGCCTGCGCACTCCTCATAGAGGATGCAGAGGTGAACATATCGGAAGAGAAAATCAAAGAATCGTCTTTATCTTCATCAGACACCCTCAGGGTACAAACAGCGACCGAGTCTTCTGTTAGTGTATCCGGGAAAGAGACAATAGTTATTACCGGTTTATCGTTTGTGTTTTTCACGGTAAGTGTTATTTCAGCGGATGAAGAATCAATTCGGTCTGTCGCAATCAGTCTTGCCGTATGCGTTCCTACATCTTTCTGCAGCGGTTTCCATTTTAAAACACCTGTCAAAGAATCGAGCGATACGGAAGCGGTCGAAGAACTCACACGGAATACAACAGTATCACCATCGGCATCATCCGCTTTCAGGGTATCGGTAAAAAGAGTGTCTTCCGAAAGAGACATATCAGAAAGCCCGGAAAATACCGGCGCTATATTCTGCGCTATATTCAGTGAATAGCCGGCGCTGTCTGTGCTTTTACCGTCTGAAACCGTAACATAAAAAGAATAGGAAGAACCCCGCATACTTTTTGAAGCCGAAAAGCTTATAATTCCCGACGACGCCCCTATTGTAAAATCAACGGGATAAGTTCCGGCAAGCCCATATGTCAGCTCATCCGAGACATCCGCGTCCGATGCCGAAACAGTATCATTATAGACCATCCCGGAAGATGCTGTTCCTGAATATGAAACGGCATTGAAAACAGGAGGATTGTTGGTCTGAACTGTCGCT
The DNA here is from genome assembly GCA_964401455.1 of uncultured Fibrobacterota bacterium. Classification (GTDB taxonomy): domain Bacteria; phylum Fibrobacterota; class OXYB2-FULL-49-7; order CAYNYI01; family CAYNYI01; genus CAYNYI01. The sequence continues at coordinate 24,600 of CAYNYI010000035.1, read as the reverse complement.
TCCGCGGAATCAAGAGAAGCACCCTCATTGTAAAAAACATACAGTGTGTATATATATGTATTACCGGCCGAGGTCCCGGCATCATCATAAGATAAAGTGCTCGAGGGCAGAGACGCTATTCTGGAACCGTCGCGTTTTACAAGAAAGCTGTCTATGGCTCCGTAAGAAACCGCTATATTCCAGCGAAGCAAAACTTTTCCGGAAGCGTTATCATATTCAGCCTTGTCAAAAACCACTTGCCCGGACGGATTCCAGGTTTTCGCGCTGTCGAATGAGCCCGGAGTTTTCTTTCCGTAGAGCCCCGATGAATCTCTAACAAACGCGGAAAAATAATACAACGAATCCGATGAAAGACCTGTAACAGTATCTGAACTAATGCTCATATCATAAGGCCCGAGCCGCTGAGCGTCCGGATCGGAAGGAATCGAAGCCGAGCTGTCCGCACTCATAAGCACAAGTACCTCTTTCGCATCAGAAGACGTTATAAGTGAAGGGTCCCAGCTTATGATAATTTTATCGGTATCTGAGACAGACGCGCTGAAATCAATCCCGTTCTCAGGAGGAGTTATGTCCGGTATAAAAAGATAAGCCTGCGCACCCGATGATGTGTCGCTCCAGTTAGCCGAGGAATCGCGGGTAAACATCGCGAAATAGTACTCGGTTTTCTCGTTCAGCTTGAATGTGTCAATAAAAATATTCGCCTGAAATTTAGAAAGAAGAGTCCCGTCGGAAGATGAAGAAGGATAACTGCCGTCCGTACGGTATCTTATGCAGGCAGAATCTATATCAGTTGATAAAGAAGCTGTCCAGGACAATACAGCTGTATCTCCGTTCAATATCGAGGCGCTGAGACCGCTGATATTCTGGGGAGCTGTATTATCCGGAGTTTTTACCTTGCTGCTCGCGGAATCTGAAAAAGCTGACCAGTTGCCGGAGGAATCACGGGCAAAAAGAGAGAAGTAATGGTCCGTCTTTTCAAGTGACCAGCTCATTACGGCGTTTGTAACCGAAAGATCATACCTTCCCACTTTCGTTATTCCGTTTTCGGAAACCGAATCGGGATACCCGTTGGTGCTCCACCATACTTCTACGCTATCCACATCGGTACCTGTAAGAGCGTCAACATTCCAGGTAAGATCGACATTTCCCGTACCGCTTAAGGATGCATACAATTTAACATCCCCAGGTAAAACCGGTGCTGTAAGATCCGGGGTTCTTATCATGGCGAGCGCGTCACCTGAAGCCCCTGACCAGTTTTTATTGTTATCTCTCACATAAATAGCGAAATAATAATCGGTTTTCGCATTCAGGGAGCTTATATCCAGAAGACCGTCCGACAGAGCCGTCATAGATGACTTTACAGCCGACGGATCGTTAAGAGAATCCGGATAGGCGTCTGTCCTGAAAGCCACCATTACACTGTCAGCATCTGTATCGGAAATATCGGCGGGATTCCATGTGAGCCTGACATTATTCTCATCCTGGGCCGAAGCATTCAGAATCAGGTTATTTACAGGAGCGACAATGTCCTTTGACTCCACAAAGAAAAGCCCCGAAGTACTTATTCCGACTGAGGTCTTGCGCCCGACAGCCCAGTAAAAAAACCTGTCTCCGACCGAAACTGTGTTATCTGAATATGTCATAGATTCGGTAACCGAGGTCAAATCGGTAAGCAGATACGAATCAAAATAGGCTGTATCATTATAATTTTTGCCTTTCCGAAAATCGCTAATGCCCGAACTATCACAGCGGTAAAGTTTTACATGACTGAAGCTGTCCGGGTAAGCGACAGAAAAGCTGATACCCGCAGGAGCCCCGTATGGATATTCCTCCACGAACATCGGCGGACCGACCATACCCGAATTCATGAACATTACAGAATCCTGCGCCGCCGTAATAAGGCTACCGTTATCATGTCTTTTAAAAGCCCCCGGACCGGCGCCTATCGTATGTTCATCCACACCGAGATTCGCGTCCCGGACCCTGAGATGGACCGTATAAGGCCCGCCTGCCCCCGCAATAACCTCGGTTGTGGTGTTTCCGAGAATGACTTCCCCTCCCATATAAAGCTTGATTCCGATTTTTGAAAGATCAATATCGACCGGGTCTTTACTGACCGGAACACTCATATCCAGGACAAGCAGACCGGAATCGGAGCCGGAATTCCCATAAAACTCCACATCTGCGAACATGCTCTCAATGCGTTTGATTTTTGTTTCGGTCTGCGGCATACTCCCTGACGAGGCATCAAGAGCAAAACCATGCTCAAGGATGATCAGGTTTCTGGCATTATAATAGTTGTCTCTTGCGAGGCTGTCATTTAAAATCTGACGATGAGAGTCGGAGAGCTTTATTATTGCAGTGCTGTCGGCACCGGATGTTGTCACAAGCTGATCTGTTCCGTCAAGCCGGAGTTCCCATCTCGCGGCTGAAAGGCCTGAGGTATCGCCCTGGCGGCGGGAAAAATACACCTTGCTTATATCAAAAGAGGACAGCTGAACGGTTTCACTGAATTTTATTGTTAGTTCGCCTTTGTAAAAATCATAAAAAGCAGAGTCTGCGTATGAGGCTGTATCTGTCATAAAGGAGTCTACGGCCGAATACTGAGGCATCTGGCTGAGAGCGGCGACCTGAAAATAATTCATGGCATTATAACGTAGATGCCGGCTTTCATACTCTCCCGTCGGGGCAAAATATACTGTATCCCCATTGAAAACGGTATCGGTATAAGAGGAAGCCATGCCGTCCGAAACGGTGTCAATTTTTATGAGGTATTGACCGGCGCCGCTTACCGGGCTCCATCTCAGAGTAACAAGCGAATCATAATTCGTGACCTCAAATCCGTATTCTATAACAGGAACAGGAACAGGAACATCCGCCGCGACTGTTTTAGCGGCAATTTTTGTTCCTCCGTAAGCTCCCAGGTTTATGCGTGATCCGTTAGGTGAAGGCTCTTCCGAATAATCATCGGCCGGATCTCCGGCGTCTATACACTCACTACTGGACATAAGGTGATAATCGCCGTTTGAGGTGTCCCGGTAAACCGGATTAAGAGAACTGTTGTTTAAACAGCCTGATACAGAATTAAGAGAGCTGATATCGCTCATAAACACATCTTCATAATTATTGTAGAAACCATTATAATTTATGTCCGCGGAAGTCGGAATCTGCGTAGAAAAACCCATACCGGCCATACCGTTGCCCGATAGAATATTATTTTTAACCGATGTTGAATAGGAGAGATCGTCCGCATAATAAATGCCGTAACCGGACATCCCGGTACTACCATTGCCGGCTATGGTATTATTCACAATCCCGGCCGAAGACTCGTAAAGACAGATGCCGTAATTATAATTTTTGTATATAAGATTGTTTTTTATAGTCACTCCGGAGCTCACCATAGAGAGGTATATTCCCGCCGCGACATCACTGCCGCTTTGAACATTTCGTATAACATTATGCGAAACAATCACATTGCCGTTAGTTACCGACTCTATACTGACCGCCGGGCCACCGCCTTCTATTATAAAACCGTCGAGGGTAAAATTGCAATCCCCGCTCGAGGAATTGTAGTCTATAACAGAAGTGCCTGAACCGGACATACTTATACGGCTCGAATACATTTCCGGGTCACGCAATGAAAAGTCGGTATTATAACCGCCAAGCATATATACTTCTCCGCTTATAAAAAATACCGAACTTGTATTGTAATCGCCTCCGGAAAATTTTATGGTATCGCCCGCGGAAACCTGAGTGAAGACCCAATGAGGGAAAGCCGAAGGGTTCCCCTGGGCCCCGTTACCATAAAGAGAATCCACTTGCGAACCTTCCGAAACATACCAGACCCGACCCGAATTGGCGGCAAGCCCGTGGGTGGCCCTTGCGGTGCCCCCATAAGCGCCGCAGTTGATTTGCCCGCCGTTGGGAGAAGGTTCGGCCGAGTAGTCGTCTGCCGGATCTCCGGCATCCATACCTATTGATGTCGGGTGGTTAACACACCACAGCGCTTTTTTATAATATGATGAAACAGAGTTATAAAGCCTTACATCGCCGGAATCGTTTCCTGCACCATGGTTTGAGTTCATTGTGCTAATAGGCACCTGTAAAGATTGCGAACCGTCGTAAAGCACCGCGCTGAAGACTTCAAAAACATTATAACTGTAATCTGAGTGACTATGCCCCTCAATGGACCATATTCCGTTTCCGCCTCCATCAAAAACATTGTTCTTTATTATAACGGTATCAAGGCCGGTAGAAATATTTACAGCGTCGGATGAAGTTACAAAAGTATTGTTAATAATTTCAACGTCATAGGGGGCTTCTCCGCCAAGAGCAAGTGCCGGGGTCCCGGAACCGGAATTATCAAAAAAGACACAGTTTCTTACCGCTACAAGAGGATCCGGATTTCCTATGCCTATATTAATTCCCGAATTGCCGGAGAACCTGCATCCCTCAACAACAATGCTGTCAAAACCGGAAACGTAATCTATGTAAATAAATGAACCGGTATTAATATTAATGAAAGCAAAATCTTTTATTTCAAGATAATGCCCGCTGCCGCTGCCGGTATTGTTGAAGAAGGCCCTTGAATCGTTCCAGCTTGTATTTATAACGCTTACTCCGGAAGTGTCTTTTGCGCTGAAATCCGGCTTATAGCCGCCTTCATAGGTTACACCCGGAATAAGAGTAACAGAAGAGGATAAATATATGCTGTCTGCTACTTTTACAGTGTCTCCCGCTTCAAGTTCAGAGAAAACACTGACGAAAGAGGCAGGACTCGAAGGAGAGCTCCCGTTCCCTCCTCCGTTATTATTTGTGTACCACACCGGACCTGAATAGGAATCCTTTCTAAAAGAATAAAGCTTGTTATATGTACCCTGCTCGGTAAAAGAGACACAGGCATTCTCCGAATCATCGAAATATAAATCAGAAGATCCGATTGAGGCACCTCCTCCTTTTATACTGTCCGGGTCGTTCCAGGATGATGAATCCGCCTCATATTCGGTGTAGTACAAATAATTGCTACCATCCGAGGCATAGAGGGCATAGGTAAGAACAGGAAGGTCGCTTCCGTTTACCGAAAGTTTTATCGAAGAGGGTGAGTATCCTGTATTTTTGCCAGAATTTATGTTAACAGTTACGGCTGAACCGTCCCAGGCTGAACCGTCATAACTCCGGGAATAAATAAAATCTCCCACCCTGTAAACGAGAAAGGCCGCGCCGGTTGACAAGAATTCGATGTCGGGACTATAGGCATTCATGGCTCCGCCGTTATCGAGCTGCTGTTCCGCGGCCCAGGCCGTGCCATTAAATTCTGAGCCCATAATGACGTCATAACCGGAATAATATTGTCTGAAAACCGCGAAAGCCTTTGTTCCGCCGGCTGCCGCGATATCAATATCATAAATCATATCGGGGGTGGAGACAGGAATGGAATCCGGAGAAGCAAGCCATGAGGCGCCGTTGTACCGGTTTACAAAAAGCCTCTCTGTAGAAAACTGGTTTTCCTGCTTCATTAAAACATAAACGGCATCATCTGAAGAGGCGTCAACCGCTAGATCTGTTACTCTTCCGCCCGGGGAATAATCTATCTGCTCAGCCGAAGTCGCCCAGGCCTCGGCACTATGATCGTATTTCCTGACAAAAAGACTCGAGTCCCCGGCATTCACAAGAATATATGCGAGATACATATCTCCTGTCGAATCAAAAACAAAATCGGCTTTTATTACATCCGTTCCGCTGCCACCGGCCGCTGCCGCGGGTGCAGACCAGGAAAGACCGTCTGTTCTGCTTATATAAAGTACCGAATCTGCCCCTTCTCTCTGTATAAAAGTCAGATAGGCATATCCCTGAGAATTCGCCTTCAGAACAGGAGCAAATGCCGAATCGCTTGTTCCCGCGTCAACCCTCTGGGCTGCACCCCATCCGCTCCCGATATCAATAACCGCTTCTATGATTTTTTCAGATGTGGAATTATTATAATTCTCATACGCTATGATTCGTTCTCCTGATGTCAGCGTTGCTGAATTTACGCTGTCGAGAACCCGCGAAGACGAGGCACCGTCAAGTTCACCGCCTATCCAGACAGGAAAAGCCGGCAGAAAAAGCCCGGAAAAAAGAATGAAAAGCGAAAAGCCCCTTGAAAATTTCATATCCCCTCCATTTCCCGTAAATCCGGGAAAAGACCTTAAAGAAAACCGCTACCTATTACGGAAATTCAGCATTATCTATACAATAGTATAATATATATAAAAATTACTCAAAAAGATGTGATTTATCGCACAAAAAGATCTGCTTTTACGGATTCTTCTGTTTCGACAGTAAATGTAGATAAATGGTTCACAAAATTACTATATTAATCTACTTATGCACAATAATTCTGATAAACCCATGATTGTCCAGGGTGACATGACTATCCTCCTGGAAGTGAACAGTCCTCTCTACGCTAAAGCGAGGGACGCTCTGGCGGTTTTCGCAGAACTGCGCAAAAGCCCGGACTACATGCACACCTATGCGATAACCCCCCTTTCACTCTGGAATGCAGCCGCGTCCGGACACGGAGTTTCAGGAATAAAAAACTCTCTCCATGAATATTCAAAATACGAAGTCCCACCCAATGTAATTACCGAAATAGAAGAATATACCTCAAGATTCGGGAAACTGAAACTTCTGCCCGGCGGCGAAAATAATCTCATACTGAAATCAGAAGACCCGTACTTAATGCCGGAGATCAAGAACCATAAAAGCATAAAGTCTCTGATTGAGAAAGAAATCGATGAAAGCACATTCACTGTATCCGCGCTGAACCGGGGGGATCTGAAATCAAAACTTATAAATATTGGTTTCCCGGCAGAAGATCTGGCGGGCTATAGAAAAGGTGAGCCCTATTATTTCAATCTGAGGGATCAAACAGAAAACGGAGAAAACTTCTCACTCAGAACTTATCAAAAAGAAGCAGCCGACATCTTTTGGGCCTCCGGCACCTCTAAAGGCGGCAGCGGGACGGTGGTGCTTCCCTGCGGTGCCGGAAAAACTATCGTAGGAATGGCATCAATGCATAAAGCGCAGACCGAGACGCTTATTCTGGTAACAAATAATACGGCGGCCAAACAGTGGAAAAGAGAACTTCTGGACAAAACAGACATAAAAGATGAAGACATAGGAGAATATTCAGGCGAAAGAAAGGAGATACGACCGGTTACAATCGCGACCTATCAGATAATAGTCTATCGGGACAAAAAAAAGAATTATCCGCATTTTGAAATTTTCGGACGTAAAAACTGGGGAATGATCGTCTATGACGAAGTACACCTTTTGCCCGCGCCGGTTTTCAGGATAACAGCGGGAATTCAGGCCACCAGAAGGCTCGGCCTGACAGCTACACTGATAAGAGAGGACGGTAAGGAAAAAGACGTATTCTCTCTTATAGGTCCGAAAAAATATGATGTACCATGGAAAACTATGGAAAAGCAGGGATGGATAGCTGCGGCTGACTGCACCGAAATCCGTGTTGATATTCCTGACGACCGAAAGATGGAATATGCCGTTTCCACAAACCGTTCAAAAATCAGGATATCCGGAGAAAACCCGGAAAAAATCAAAATCGCCGTGGAGCTCATGAAAAAACACAAAGACCGGAGAATCCTGATAATCGGCCAGTATATCTCGCAGCTTGAGGAACTCGCCCATGAAACAAAGACCCCTCTCATAACCGGAAAAACTAAAAATGAGGAGAGAGAAAAACTCTACAGAAAATTCAGAAACGGCGAAATTGAAGCTCTTACGGTTTCTAAAGTGGGTAATTTCTCTGTTGATCTTCCGGATGCTAATATTTGCATTCAGGTTTCAGGTACGTTCGGATCAAGACAGGAAGAAGCCCAGAGGTTAGGCCGCATTCTTCGCCCTAAAAAAGACGGAAGAAAAGCCCATTTTTATACCATCGTCACTAAAAATTCACGAGACCAGGATTTCGCCTCCAACAGGCAGAAATTTCTGACAGAGCAAGGATACAGCTACTTCATAACAAGTGCTTCGGAATTGCTGAAAGAAGGAGAGAAATAAAATGCGTTTTATAATTTTTTTAATCATCGTCTTCTGGTCTGCCGAGGCCGCAGATGATTTTATAAAAGTAAACATTGTTGAAAAAAAACTCGACAACGGCCTAAAGATCCTGATGTACGAGGAACACAGTTCTCCTCAGGTCATATGCCGGCTCACTTATAAAGCCGGATCTGTCAACGAATACGCCGGAATTAGCGGCATTTCTCATATGCTTGAACACATGATGTTTAAAGGCACAAAAGATATAGGGACAAAAAATGCGGAAGCAGACTCCGCCATTATTAAAAAAATCGACAACTTCTGGGAAAAACTCCGGCAGGCCGAAAAAGAGCAAGACAGCGCTTCTAAAGAAAAATATAGAGGAGAAATAGAAGCCCTGCTTAAAAAACAGCAAGAAATTTCAATACCGGAAGAACTGTGGCAAATATATATGAATAACGGCGGCGGGGCCGAATTAAACGCTTTTACATCTGACCTCCTCACAAATTATATCGTAACACTGCCGTCCGAAAAACTGGAACTTTTCATGTGGCTAGAATCGGACCGGATGGCCAACGCCGTATTCAGGGAATTCTACCCTGAAAAAAACGTTGTCGCCGAAGAAAGACGGATGCGCTATGAAAGTTCTCCCAAGGGACGCTATTTCGAATCGCTGTTCGGCATATTTTACGAGGCCCATCCAAAGAGAATACCTACCATAGGCTATGCTTCGGATATCGAAAACTACACGCGGGAAATGGTAAAAAGACATTATGATAAATACTATGTGCCCGCTAATGCGCTTATGGTAATAGCCGGAGACATCGATACCGCAGAAGTAATGAGACTCGCGAAAAAATATTTCGGCGGCATTCCCGGGGGGTCTTCCGCTCCCGAGATCACAACAAAAGAACCGGTGCAGGTCGGGCAGAAACGTTTTCTTCAGGAAAAGGAAGTTTCTCCGCAAATAGATATTCTTTTTCATACTCCCGGTTATCCGAATAAGGACCTCTATGCGGTGGATGTCCTCGAAACTGTACTTTCCGGACTCTCCGGACGGCTCCACAAAGAGCTTGTAATCGAAAAAGGAATTGCCGGATCCGCCGGTGCCATGAATTATCTCGACAAATATGAGAGTACTTTCAGAATATCGGTTTCTCTGAAGAGGGACTCGGCTTACGCAGAGGCGGAAGAAGCGGTGTTCTCCATAATAAAAGACATACAGAGAAACGGCATCTCCTCCGAAGAGCTGGAGAAAGCCAAGAACAGGGTGTTGATGAATTCAGTGAGCGAGCTGAGGGATCTGAAACAACTGGCTAATGAAATGGCGTTCTGGGAAGTTTACGGAGACTGGCGTTATATAAATGAATTCCCCAAAGGTGTTTCCGCGGTAAAAAAAGAAGAAGTTAAAGAGACCGCAAAAAAATATCTGACATTTAACAACAGCACAGTAGGCTGGATAGGAAAAAATATCCAAGATAAACAGCCTGCAAAGAATGAGGAATAAGATGGCTTTAAAAACTATTACCCTGCTGTTTTTGGCACTGTCCGTATTCGGAGAAATACCGGAACACCCATCAAAGCTGGAATTCAAAGAAAAGGAATTCACTCCGCCTCTTCTTTCCGACTTCACCGAAGATTTACCGGGAGGCGCGAAACTTGTGACAGTCAAAGACACCAGACTCCCTGTTGTTGACATCACCGTGCACATTTCGGTTCCTCTTGCAATAAATAAACCCGAAGAGATTACAGCTTCCAAGTTCGCGGTTAATCTCATGCGGACAGGCGGAACGGAAAAATTCAAGAGTTCGGAATTCGACAAACGCGCCGAGTTTATAGCAGCTTCAATAGGAGCTTCCCCCGGATTGACAGAACAGAGCTTCAGCCTGAGCGTCCTGAAGAAGAACTTCAAAGAAGGTTTTTCTCTTTTTCTCTCAATGATCAAAGAGCCCGCTTTCGAGAAAAAACAGATGGAAATATTGAAAGGCCGGTACTGCCAGGCTGTCCGCAACCGTTTCGAGAGCCCCGCAGCCACCGCTGAGACGGCTTTTGATCTGCTTCTGTACAACAATCATCCCCGCGGTCATATGACTGACAGTGCAGAAATATCCGGGATAACAGCCGAAACTCTGAGAAAATACCACAAACGCCTTATGACACCATCAAGAATGGTCATACAGGTTTCCGGAGACACAGAAGGCCTTGAAATAGAAAAAGATTTTAAAAAATTCATAAATGAGTTGCCGGAACCTCTTCCGGAACCTGAGGCAGCCGCTCTTTTCAACACATTTTCCGGCAAATTTCCCCCCGGCGTTTACATTGTCGATTTCGATATAAACCAGGCAAGAATAAAAATGGGCCACTTCGCACTTCAGCGGCCCCACCCCGATTATTATGAACTCGGGCTGATGAATTACATACTCGGAGGCGGCACTTTTTCATCGCGTCTAATGTCAACAATAAGAAATAAAAACGGACTGGCATACTCTGTCGGAAGCCGGGTCGAATCAAGCTATTTTTACAAAGGCGCGTTTTCTGTACACTGTCAGACAAAAAACAGCACCGCCTCAAAAGCTGTAAATCTGGCACTTTCAGAAATCAACAATATAATCAATGAAAAAGTCAGTTCTGAAGAGCTTGAAAAAGCGGTAAGTGACCGACTTCAGAGCTATCCGTCAATGTTCGCGACAGCCGAAAAAAAAGCGTCCGCCGTGGCTTTGAGCCTTTTATGGAACCGCGATGACGACCATTTCAGACAATATCCGGAAAAACTGAAAGCGCTTACTGTAACGGACATCAAAGAAGCCGCGTCAAAATATCTCAAGCCGGAGTCAATGAGAATTGTAATATGCGGAAAAAAAGAAGATATTTTCGGCGAAGAAAAAGTCAATTTTCCCGGAGAAATCAAAATCTTCACAACAGAAGACCTTGAAAAAATAAAATGAGATGGCGAACCGCGATTTAAGGCCGGTCAAAATAGTTTTTAATACTACGGAGGGAAAAAAAGGTTTTTCCTCTCACATCGACTGGGGCGCAAAAGTCTTTCTCATTGATTGCAGCCCGGAAATCTTTCATGAAAACCGCCGCTACGATGCCTCATTTATAGATCCTCTGCGGCCCGATACCGTTGTCAGGGTCCGCTGCAGACCGTCGCGGATCATCAACAAAGAAAAAGAGGGCGTAAGAGTTATTTTTGATTTTTGCCACAGGAGATAGGAATTGAAAATACTGCACCTGACCCATGATCACTGCGCATTGGACGACAGGATTTTCTACAGAGAATCCCGCTCGCTTGCGAAATCTCATGAGGTCATGATTTTGTGCAGACACATGACGGATATGGGAGGCACCCCCGTAAAGGAAGAGTACCGGGACAGAGTAAATATCAAACAGTATAATTCCGCCGAAATAGGGTCAAAAGCGGTTTTTTTTCAATACTTGCTTGGATTTAATGCTCCCAATATAAATGAGGCCCTGGAAGAAACCGCCCGATTTTCTCCGGATGTTTTGCATGTTCACGATCCACTCGCTTTCTGCGCCGCCCTTAGGATAAAAAAGGTCTCCCCGAAAATAAAGATCATTGTTGATCTGCATGAAAATTGGGAAAAAGCCTATCATGGCGGGATTAAGGCAATAGCTCTGAATAAGGCTCTGTCTTCTTGTCTTAAAAAAGTGTTGAAAAACGCGGACGGTTTGATAGCCGCGGACCCCCGAACACTTGTGCGGTCAAAAAAATTTTTCAAAAACGGAGTCTCCTGCGTGATAGAAAACCGCCCTCTGCCCTTTTCCGGTGATTTACCTGATTCTAAATTTTTAAAAAAAGAGAAAGTCATCATTCATGAAGGTACTCTCAAATTCCATATCGGATTAAAAGATATAACTAAAACAATAGAAATTCTTAAAAAGCGCGGGGAAAAAGATTTCAAACTGAGAATCCTCGGAAATATTCCGGATCCCGAGAAAAAATGGCTCGACAAGACAATCCGTGAAAAGTCTCTTCAGGACATGGTTGAAATATCGGGTTTCGTGAAATATGAAAATCTGCGTACCCATGAAGAGGAGGCCTTGATAGGCCTTATAATGCTCGACCCCGCCGTACCAAATAATCATTTCGGATCAACAAATAAATTATGGAACTATTTTGCGGCCGGGCTTTATATAATATCCTATGACACCGGTTCCGAAACAGAGACCATAGAGAAAAATAAAGCAGGGAAAGTATTAAGAAATTCCAATCCGGAGGAAGCTGCGGATGAAATACTCCGGATTTCCAATAATCCGGAATTACTGGAAAAGACATGCCGAAATAACAGAAAGCTTGCGCTTCAGAGCTCTTTCAACTGGCTTTTTGAAGAGAAAAAACTTAATGATTTTTATAAGAAACTTATGGATATGAATTGATTATATTGTTCTGCGATGAAGTTTATGAATAATTCACCGAGAAAAGCTGCGGCTCTTATCCTGCTTTTCTTTTCCTTTGCTTTTTCACTGCCCTGGAAAGCGGGAGAAGTTTACCGATATGATATCATAAACAGGAAAGAAAAAACAGGGGAATGTTCATTT
>CAYNYI010000035.1:0-11987 GCA_964401455.1 uncultured Fibrobacterota bacterium | reverse complement strand
GGTTCATTTACGGTTAAAGATACTGTTTTTAATAATCGACAAGTAAAGCTTATGCGGGAGACGCTTATAATAAAAACGCCCGTCATAAAACAAAAAACCGTATCCTCTTTTTTATTCTCAGAATTCGGAACACCTCTTAAACTAAACACCGAAACAGACATCAGCATAGACAGCATGCGGGAAAAAAGCGGGAAATACGAATATGACTACACTTTCCTCGAAGACGGAATAAACGCCATTATAAAAAAGGACGGCGAAGAAATTCTTAAATCCGGTTTCCCTGTAAAAGGACGTTCATATAATGTTTTCGGGGAAAATCATATCGGACTCTTTTCGGCAGCCGTATATTTTATGCATGACAAACTGGTGGACACTATTTCCGCCCCTGCCTTCAATCCTAACTCCAGAAAGTTTATGCATATCGGTATGAAATCCATATCAAAGCTTTCCCTTAAATACCGCGATGAGATAATACCATGCACCAAAGCTTCATTCAGTATTAATAACAGCCCCGGCGGAACTTTATGGATTTCACGCAAGGGTGTTCTGCTTAAAGACGAGGAACGCGGCGGTGAGTTGCAGATAAAACTTATAAAACCGGGATCTCTCAATAGCTCAGACTAAGTCTATTCTCCCATCAGGACATCATTCAGACCTTTACGGCTCAGCTTAATCATAGAACTGTACGTTGACGCATATGAGTTTATATCCTCCACGTATTCAACGACAGACTCACCGTCACAATATCCGTAACGTGTTTTCCGGTAAAACTCCCTGACCGAAAGAAGAGGAAGAGTTATCTTCAGAGAACGCCAGAGCCCGGGGTCAAGACCCGCTTCTTCAGCGAGTTTTACCGCGACGGCAAGATGCCCCGGACCGCAGTTATAGGCGGCAAGCACAAAATTCATCCTGTCCTTCTCTACCGCCTTCCGGGTTAACTCAAGCTCAGAGAGATATCTCATATATTTAATGCCGGCGGTAATATTTTCTCTGGGATCAGAAAGGTTTTTTCCTCCCATCATCTTTCCCGTAGCGGGCATCAGCTGCATAAGCCCGAGTGCGCCCTTGCCGCTTTTAGCATACTGGCGGAACCCGGACTCCACAAAAATTTGTGCGGCAACCGTTTTCCAGTCAAAGCCGTATTCGGAGGACAATTCTTTTATGAGCCCGTCATATTTCGAAACACGTCCGGCGTATTTGGACAGAAGGGAATATCTTCTGTAACGCGCGTGGTTTTTCGGGGCTTTAAAATATTTTCTGTATAAAAACCTTATTTCTACGCCATCCGAAGGCATTTCACATTTAAAGAACATATCCAGGCGGTTTTTGAGCGCATGCGCCCCTGCCGGAACAGCCCATCCGAGACTCGTTTTTTTTCTGATATTAAAAGCAGGAATCACATTGTCAAAAAACGGTATTTCAAGTTCGGCCATGTCTTTTTCGGCAACAAGAAGATTAACAGTATCAGAGGCCGATAAAAGCTCCATTGTCCTTTCAAAATCGAGCTTTGCCGGAATAAACCCGACCTCAAAGGGAATTTTCTTACTTTTGGCCTCATACTGTAAAAGCGAGTATTCCTCGGAGTACTTCTTGACAAAAACCTTTCTCCCGGCAAGATCGCTGAATTTTTCGGGAATGAGCCCGTCTTTCTTGCAATAAATGGTATAACCGGCGGAACGCACAGGACTTGTCAGCATAAAATCCACCGGTTTATAATCCTTTGTATGAATGCCCTTCGCGATTATATCTGCGCGGCCTTCTTCGAGCATACGGTACATATTCTCCGGATCGCTGACAGCGGTAATTTCCGGTTTCAGCCCCATTTCTCCGGCAAGCCGCTCCGCTATTTCATAATTAAACCCCATTCTTCTTCCACGGTATAAAAAGCAGCTGAAGGAATTGTGATCGGTTACAATTCTGAGCGTTCCCCTTTCTTTCACCAATGCCAGTTTCTGTCCAAATCCAGGTTTTTCTCCCTTAAAGGCAGATAAAAGCAATAAAGCCGTCAGAATACCGGCTATAAAAGAGATTAAATGTTTACGAGTCCCGTCAAGGTTCATATTGAGTTGAAAATCCGGATAAAAATATATTAGATTAGGACCTTACTCAATAAATATACAAAATTAACCCGGGAAAATCGTGAAAGTTCTGGTAATCGGAAGCGGGGGTAGAGAACACACCCTCGCTGAATTTTTAAAAAAAAGCCCTTCAGTAACCAAAGTATTTTCGGCCCCCGGCAATCCGGGTATGGAAAAACTCGGACCATGTGCAGACATAAAAGTTGATGATTTTAAAGGCCTCGCGGATTATGCCTCTGAAAAAGCCGTAGATCTAACGGTGGTCGGACCGGAAGTTCCGCTTACAGCCGGGATAACGGATTATTTTTCGGAACGCGGCCTAACTGTTTTTGGACCGGACGCGTCGGCCGCCCGCATAGAGGGCAGCAAAAAATTCGCTAAAAAAATAATGAAGAACGCGGGCATTCCAACCGGAGAATTCCGCTCATTTAAAGACTATGAAGAAGCGGAAAAATATATCAAATCTCTAAGCAAAGTTCCGGTGCTGAAAGCTGACGGACTCGCCGCCGGTAAAGGAGTAATTGTTGCGGAAACCACCGAAGAAGCCCTCAAAGGCGCCGCGGAAATCCTGAAAGACAAGAAATTTGGAGCAGCGGGTAACTCTCTCATTGTGGAGGAAAGGCTTTTTGGAGAAGAAGCTTCTATATTTGCGGTCTGCGACGGCGCAGACTACCTTGTCCTGCCACCCTCTCAGGACCATAAAAGGATCTTTGACGGCGACAAAGGACCGAATACAGGAGGAATGGGCGCCTACTGTCCCGCTCCCGCCGTCACTCCGGAAATTCTCGCCCAATCCGAAGAAAAGATAATAAGACCACTTTTGAAAGAAATGAAGAAACAGGGCTGCGAATACCGAGGGCTGCTTTATGCCGGGATCATACTAACGAAAGACGGCCCTAAAGTAATAGAGTTTAACTGTCGTTTCGGTGACCCTGAAACGCAGTGCGTAGTTCCGATGATAGACGGTGATCTCGGGGAAATTCTTCTCGCCGCGGCAAAGGGCTCCCTGCAATCAGCGCCGAAATACGGTATACACTCAGGAAGCTGCGTATGCGTGGTCGCCGCCTCTGAAGGCTACCCGGAAAGTTCATCAAAAGGCGACATTATTACAGGTACGGAACAAGCTTCTGCACTCCCGGAAACATATGTAATACACGCCGGAACAAAAAACACCCCTGACGGTCTCTGCACTGCCGGTGGCCGGGTACTTGGGGTTGTAAGCAGAGGTAAAGACCTGCCAGAAGCATTGGAAAGGTGCTATGCGGGCGTTGGAAAAATAAAATTCAGAGGTATGCAGACAAGAAAAGACATCGGCGCCAAGGGCCTATAATTATTTAAGAAGGAGAACAGCTTAATGTCAGATAATACGGCAGTGGCAATTGTGATGGGAAGCAAAAGCGATCAAAAAGTTGCCGACAAGTGTGCCGCGGTTCTTGAAGACTACGGTATCAAATATGAGACGAAAATAATTTCTGCACACAGGACCCCGAAAAAATGCGCCGCTTTCTCAGAAGAAGCGGAAAGCCGCGGTATAAAAGTGATAATAGCCATAGCCGGACTCGCCGCCGCTCTTCCGGGCACTGTCGCGGCGCACAGCCTGCTCCCCGTAATTGGCGTACCCGCCCCCTCGGGAGCGCTGAACGGTGTTGATTCATTATATTCAATAGTACAGATGCCTCCGGGAATTCCGACCGCCTGCGTCGGCATCGGCAACGGGGCCAATGCCGCTCATCTCGCGGCTTTAATAATCGGAAGAACGGATTCTTCTGTCAGGAAAAAGGTTGCAGAATTCAGAAAGAGTTTCAACGATTCCTGAAGGGTGTAGTCTGTCCATTTAAAAAGAAAGTGCACAATGCTGAAAATACTCTTTGTTTGTACCGGAAATACCTGCAGAAGCCCGATGGCCGAGGGATTTTTCCGGAAGGATTCCGCTAAAGAGAGCTTTTCTGCGGCAAGCGCGGGAATTATGAGTTCTGGAGGACAGCCGCCTTCTGAGAATTCTGTTAAAGCCATGGCCGAAGAAGATATTGACATATCAAGTTACCGGTCTTCTTTTTTCAATGAAAAACTGGCAAATGAATCCGATGTCATCCTTACTATGGAGGAAGGCCACAAAGAATTCATTCTTTCCAATTTCCCCTTCACCCGAGGCAAGGTCAGCACCCTGGCCGAATTCGCGGAAGAAAGCGGCGATGTCCCCGATCCGGTCGGGATGGCCTATGATACTTACAAAAGGACCGCCGATCATATAAAGAGGCTTGTGGAAAAATCGCTTAAAAAACTCCGGGAAAAATGATAAAAACACACATTCTGATTATATGTTTCTTCTTTTCCTCTTTTGCGGAGACATCAGATACTCTCAGCTCTGATTCCGGAAAAACTGTTCTGACCGAAAAAGCAGAAACAGACACTTCCGCTCCGGAACCAGATGCCGATCCTGGTCTGCGGAAAGTGGAAAATACAGCCTGGAGCAAAAATGAAGAACTTGTCTTTAAAATCGGATGGGGAATAATAAATGCCGGTACCGCTAAAATTAACGTCGGCGGACCTGTAAGAAAAAACGGCAGAAAAAGCCTTACGATCACAAGCGCGGTCCAGTCGAATTCTTTTTTCGATAAACTTTATAAAGTCCGGGATACTATTATTTCTTTTATAGATAAAGAAGCATGCTTCTCGCACGGTATTATAAAAATCATGAACGAGGGCGACTATCAGGCAAAGCGCTCCGGTAAAGTCGATTATAAAAACTGGGCGGCCACCGCTATAGACCATAAGAAAAACAAGAAGCAAAGCTTCTCCGTACCTCCATATATTCAGGATATTATGTCCGCCCTCTTTTTTGTGCGGACAAGGGAACTGCGCAAGGGCAACGATATTTTTATTATGACTTTTGATGACGAAAAAGTTTATCCTCTCCGCGTAATTGTCCACGGGAAAGACCGGATAAAAACAGACGCGGGTAAATTTGACTGCTGGGTGGTCGAACCCCGCCCCAAGAGTTCCGGGGCATTTAAGAGCAAGGGCAAACTTACCGTCTGGCTGACGGACGACCAATACCTCATGCCCGTACTGATGAAAAGCAAAATACCGGTGGGTTCTGTTAAAGCCGAACTCATTTCCTTCAGCCGCTGACCCGTCTTGACATGCCGCCGGGCTGAAAGCTATATTTCTAAAGCTTATGGATGAAATACAAAAAGGAATACTTTCCTCAAGAAAAAACCCTGAAGACGATTTTGAGCTTTCGGTAAGGCCCTCCAGACTAGAGAGCTTCATAGGGCACTCAAAATTGAAAGAAAATCTCAAGGTTTTTCTGGCAGCGGCTAAAAAACGCGGAGAACCCCTTGATCACGTTATCCTCGCGGGTCCTCCGGGCCTCGGTAAAACCACCCTCGCGAATATCATCGCGGCTGAAATGGGGGTCAAGATGCGCTCCACTTCCGGCCCGGTCCTTACACGGGCAGGTGACCTGGCGGGTCTTCTAACCAACCTTGCGGAGGGCGATGTTCTTTTTATAGACGAAATACACAGCCTGAACCGTACTGTCGAAGAATACATCTATTCGGCAATGGAAGATTTCCAGATTGACATCCTAATAGAAAACGGCCCTAATGCCCGTTCTGTAAAACTCGACCTGAAAAAATTCACTCTTGTCGGCGCAACAACGAGGGTCGGAATGCTGACTTCACCCATGCTTGCCCGCTTCGGGATGAATATGCGGGTTGATTATTATCCACCGGCAGAACTCTGCAAAATAATCTGCCGCTCTGCCGGTATTCTCGGTATCAAGATAGCGGAGGAAGCCGCACTTGAAATAGGTAAACGTTCCAGAGGAACACCCAGAATCGCGAATCGCCTTTTAAGACGCGCCCGTGACTTCGCGCAAATTGAAGGCTCTGGAGAAATCTGCCCTGAAATTGCCTTAATGACACTGGAGAGGCTGGGCGTTGACAAACTCGGACTCGATGATATCGACAAAAGAATTGTAAAAGACACGATTATAGATAAATATTCCGGCGGGCCGGTCGGCCTGAAAACCATTGCGGTGGCTGTAGGCGAGGCCCCGGAAACGGTTGAGTCTGTCTATGAACCTTATCTTATCCAATCCGGGTTCCTGAAAAGGACAAGCAGAGGCAGGGAAGCTACGGGAAAAGCCTATACTCATTTCGGTCTCTCGGGCGGACCGGATACTCGTCAGGCCGACCTTTTCTGATATTAAAGCGTTTCTTTTATTTTCCGATATATATAATATGAGACGAATTATCGCCATAGCTCTGCTTTGCCCGGGATTTATAGGATTCTTTTCCTGTACCGGTTCCGGTTTCGGTTTCGGAATTTTTGATAACGAAGACACCGACCGCTACCGCAAGGAAATTGTAGGCACATGGAAAAGAGATTTCAGGCGGCACGGTCAGCAAAAAGAAGAGATAACCTTTTCTAAAAACGGCGGGGTCTCATCCGACAACACTCTTTACGGTAAACTTGTGGGGTTTTATACCATAAAACTTAAAGATCTCACAATAACCATAGAAGAAGAAAAATTCGGTTCTTCTTTTACTGTGAACGATAATTACAGGATTTCTTTTGAAAATGATTACGAGACTCTTGTACTTGAGGGGAAAGCCACCGGGTCTTCTCCGCTTGAATATAAACGAAAATAAAAAACCCGTTGAGGTGTGCCCTCAATTATTAAATAACTTTCCGGAATGGTTATTCCTTCTTTTTTTAATATATCTTCTTAATCTCCACATAGAGTCCCATGCAGCTTTACTGCTTTATGCTCTATATTTCCTGATCATAGCCGTAATGGAATTAAATGCGCCGGTTTTATTGTAAATGGGTTATTCATCAGAATTTTTCTTGAATCAAAATCAGATTCGAAATTATCAGCCAGCCCCTTCATTCTCAGGGATAACGCTGAGATACCATTTGTTCATGTGAATATTGAAGAAGACCCCGTGTTGCGCAAGTTTGTCAAGTTTGTGATGCACCCATAAAAAAACCCGGCTTAAAAAGCCGGGTTTTTTTATAAATAAGCGGGAGACGAGGATCGAACCCGCGACAACCACCTTGGCAAGGTGGGGCTCTACCGCTGAGCTACTCCCGCATTTTTTTCGCCCTAAAATATAAATTTTTTCAGGTCTGCAGTCAAATTAATTCGGATTATCCCGGAACCGGATATACCAGAGCCAGGGGGGGGCAGTAATTTTTCAGATCAATCAACCAAATCCAAACGTCGGTTCCTGAAGTAAATCCCGATATCTGTACTCACCATCAGGAAATTCAGAACATACAGAACAATTACTTTATCATAAGCCCAGAAAATCTTGTGAACCACCCCGGAAAGATAACCGAGAGCGATAACACACATAAAAAAAAGACTTTTCCCCTTATTGGTGCGGGAAGACCACGATTTGCTTATAGAAAGAGGCCAGGCCAACCCGAAACAAAAAACCATCAGCGCCTCGAAAAAAGGAAAAACTCCTTCCATGAAATACTCCCGATATTTATTTAAATGATTTTTCCATCCACTTAAGCGACCAGAACTCCGGCTCTGCCGCCGCCTCAAAGCCCGCTTGGCGAAGCTTTTCGTCATTAAACTTTTCACCGCCCGAAAGGCCGAGCTTCCGAAAACCAATAGACTGCCCGGCGGCCAGAATGGCTTTAATAAGAGCATCCTCATCAAAGCCCTTCTCAAAGACAACACCCGGAACATTCCCGAACACAACGCCGCTCCCCATAGAAGAAGAGCTTAAACGATTCATAAAAATCACCGCAGCGCAGAGTCCGCCGTGAGTAAATTCAAAAACAGCCCCGGAATTGAGAGCCTTATAAAACCCTCCGGCCAGATATAGTTTCTTTTCATCATCTTCGACCCATTCAAGATACTTTCGGAGGTCCCCTTTCAGGCTTCTTCTTACTTCGGTACCCTCTTTATATTCAAGAACTCTTCCGTTAAGTTTCGTAATATATTTCTTCTCGGAATCTACAAGCTTATAACCGTATTTCTCATAAAAACTGACCGCGAAAGGAGTTCCGAGCCTTATGCCTTCATAGCCGTGCTCTTGGGCAATTTTCTCAACCTCGTCAAGAAGGATTCCTCCTATGCCGCGGCCTTTACATGAAGAATCAACCCCGATAAGACCCAATTCATAAAGATTTCTTCCACCGTTTTTTTCAGGCCTGAGTTCACGGCCGCTCTGAAAACCGGCAATCCTGCCGTCAAGCTCCGCAACTATCTGATAATCCGGAAAATCACGGAAACCTCTGTTGAAATTCCAGAACGCCACAGCGGCATTCCTTGCTTCTTCGAGAAAACAGTTCGCGCATAAATCCATAATGTCCGGTATATCCCGGATTTCGGCTTTTCTTATAGTAACTTCCGACATAAGTTCACCCTTGCTTTATAGCCTTTGTTATTTCTCCAACATTTTCGATGACATAGTCCGGTTTTCTCTTAAACCCTTCGACATCCTCCCTTTTAGTCTCTCCAGACAAAACAAGAACTGTCTTTATCCCGGATCTGAAACCCATTTCCATATCTGTATAATAACGGTCGCCGACCATAGCGGTGTCTTCCGGAGTCCCCTTTGTCAATTTAAGCGCCGCTTCAATCATACCCGGATTCGGCTTTCCGATGACGAGAGGACGGACGCCTGTTGAAAGATAAAACATTTCAATCATTGATCCCGTGTCCGGTATGGAGCCATCCTCTGTCGGGCAGACAAGGTCCGGGTGTGTAGCGATAAACGGCACGCCTTTTTTTATATAATAGGCGCCTTCCTCAATTTTTTTATACGTAAGCGTCTTATCGAAACCGAGCACAACAAAATCAGGGTGCGCAGCCTTCAGGTTAAAGCCGGCATCGGTAAACTCCTTCTCAAGCCCCGGCGTCCCCATGAGATAGATTCCGGCCGAACTGTTCAAAGACCGGATATGAGATATAGTTGCGGTGCCGGATGTTATAATACGCTCAGGCGATGTTTTAATCCCCATAGCGGAAAGTTTCTCAAGATATTCGACGCGGCTTTTAGAGGAATTATTCGTAAAAAAAATATACTTTCTCGCAGTTTTTTCCAGAGTGTCCAGAAAAGGCAACGTCTCCGGAAAAAGCCTTCCGCCAAGATATAAAGTTCCGTCCATATCGAGTAAAAAATTTTTAATTTCTTTCACTATAACCCTTTCTCAGCGAACCTCAAAACCAAGCATCGCCACGTCATCAATTTGCGCGCAGTCACCCAGAAAGTCTTTATGGGCTTTTATAAGGCATTCAACTATTTCTTCCACCGGTTTCTTTTTCAAAGAAACAGCGGTATTCCTGAATCTTTCCCTGCCGAAAAAAGTGTTCTCCGAATTAAAATTATCCACATAACCATCGGTATAAAGTATAACTTTATCGCCTTTTTGAAGATTGACACTCCGGTCTTCATACAGAGTATCCTCATAAATACCAAGAAGAGACCCCTCGGAGCGCAGCTCCTCCGGTTCCCGGCGGTCCGAACGCAATAGATATACAGGTGGATGCCCACCCTGGCAGAAATCAAGCTTCATGTTTCTAAGATCAAGAATACACATAAAAGCGGTAACAAATCTTTCATCGTCTATTATCCTGCACATTTCGGTATTGATTTCGGTTAAAATCTCCGACGGGGACAATGACTTCTCAACGCGCCTTGTAAAAACCGTCTTTGCCATTGCAGCTATAAGCGCGGCCGGGATACCGTGCCCCGCAACATCAAAAATATAAAAGCAGACAATGTCTTTTGAAAGCTGAATGACGTCATACATATCCCCGCCTATATCCCGCGAAGGCATATAGACAGCCTTGATACCTATGTTCGGTATTTTCGGAAAAGTATCCGGAAGCATGGAATACTGTATCTTTCCGGCAATAACAAGCTCATTTTCCAGGTCCTCAAGCGCCTTTTTTAAAGAGCGCCTTACTTTATTAAGTTCCGCGTGGCTTCTCTTGCGTTCGAGAATTAATTTGGCATTCTCTACAGCTAACGCCAGATGTGAAGAGAGCACCGTAAGAAATTCGAGGTCATTCTTACTGAAATCGGAACGTCCCTTTTTGCGGTTTATATTTATTACTCCTATTGTCCTCTGGTTATGATGAAGGGGCACACTCACAGAAGAGCGTTTCTGGGCCCTGGAGCCTGTCACCTTAAGCGGAACACTTAATACTGACTTGAGGTTTTCCTGAAATTTGAGCTCCGAAAAACGCCGATCCTGTTGAATATCTCCGAGAAGAAGAAGCGGCTTGGAATGGCGAAGCACCCAGTACGCTATACTTTTATCCTCCGCCTGTTTTTTAAAATAACGCAGTATTTCAGGTGAAAGTCCCTCGCTGACTTTTATCGTCAACCGGTCTCTTGTTTCGTCGTAAAGCATTAAAGAACCGGAGGATCCGTTAAGAAGCGACATGCTTTTTAAAAAAATTTTCCGGAGCATCATTCCCACATCGGCCTGGGCGATTACGTCCTGGCTGACATCAAAAAGGGTTGTGAGCATCTGCACTTTTCTGCCCAGCTCGCTGTTTTTCTTTTTCAGCTCTTTATTAAGAAGTGAGTTGTTGATTATAACGCTTATGTGGTTCAATACGGGTTTTAAAATTGTCAGGTCTTTCTTGGTAAAAGGCTCCCTGTTTTTTTTATTATTAAGATTAATTACTCCGATAATTTTTTTCTTAACGGTGAGAGGAGCGCTAAGAAAAGAGTGGGTATAGTACCTGGCATCGTTTTTTTTTCGGTAGGTCCTGCTTTTCTCAATATCCCTGACAAGAACCGGCTTCCCGCTTTCAAGGACTTTTCCGGAAATGCCTTCTCCCTTTTTAAGCCTGACATTGGAGGCAATTGCGGGCGAAAGGCCTTTCTGAGCTCTGATTTTGAGGCATCCGTCATCATCAATCACCATCAGGCTGCATATTCTTGCTTCAAACAAAGCAGAGATCCTGTTTACCGCAGTCCTCAATACCTTTCGGTAATCGTTGGACAGACTCATTTCGCTGATTATATCAGCTGTAATTTCCTTGAGTTTTCTGTCACCTGAAGTCATAAACCGGCTCTCCAAAAATCAAAAAGAAAAAATACGCATTACAGTATTATCTCCAATATTATATTTATCGAGTAAATAAAATAACTTTATGAAGCGTCCCTCGTGGCAAATAAATTGGAGAAAACATGAAATTCCCCGTCAAAATATCACTTTACTCAACATTTTTAACTGCAATAGTACTTATACTTATTTCATGCACACCAAAAACCACCCATCCCTCGGCCTCATGGATAATTGCCGGCCGGAACGGAAACGGGGGGTTCGGTTGCTACCCCGGAGACTATGGTTATACAAGCCGCACGGGCATGGCGCTTTTAGCGCTCCGTGACCTCGGAGCCCTCGACAGACTTGAGAATAAAAAAGAACTTGTGTCCTGGCTTTTGGCCCGGCAAAATCCTGACGGCGGTTTTTATGAGTCGGAAAATTATTATTCAGGAAGCCAGGCGGCCGGAGTTCCGGAAATGCCCTGGGCAAGCAGCTCCGGCCTTCAACCAACATTGTGGGCTGTCAGGGCCTTGAAAATACTTGGAAAGGAAATTCCGAATAAAAAGAAAATTGCTGGTTTCGTAAATAAACTCAGTCTAATCAAATTTCCGGAAAAAAATTCTTCAGAAGAGGAGAAATACTGTCTTGTTCCGATCAAAGAGGAAATTCATGCCCCGTTCAGCAGTTTCGAAGCTTCGGCTAAAAAAGGTTTTGGTACACTGTATTCTGCATACTGGGCCCTTTCCATCTTAAAAGAAATAGGCAGAGAACTGCCGCCACCTGAACAAATCTTCAGATATATGGAAGAAAGGTGTGTCAGGTGGTCTAGTTTTTTCTACAGAAAAAAATCTGTTTTTAAGTGGAACTCCT
>CAYNYI010000034.1:0-27732 GCA_964401455.1 uncultured Fibrobacterota bacterium | reverse complement strand
TACAAACTTTTAAAATCAACTGATTGTCCAGTTCACGCTGAAGCAGGACACACCTATTATCGATGCGCCGGCGGTGCTGAACGCATCGTAGAGGTCACCCATACCATCGACAAAGGTATCCGGATACCCGCTCTGGTCGCCGGTACCGAAAAGGGCGACCTTTTTGCCTTTAAGGTCTAGCTTGCCTATTTTGTCTAGCAGCGGAGCCCAGTCGTCCTGAATCTCGCCGCTGCCCCACGTGGATGTCCCGGCAATGATGACATCATACGCCGAGAGTGAATCGACATCCATCGTGTCGACACTTTTTTTCTCGGCTATGCCAAGTTGTGGGGCAATGGTGTCTGCCGCTGCCTTGGTGTTTCCGGTTGTCGAGCCGTACAGTACAATTGCGTTTTTCATCGTAAACATCCTTTTGTTACTGTTCCTGTGAATGTTGATTGGTTTCTATTTCCTCGTGTGATTCGGCATGCATGACATGCGTAAGCACATCGTGCACATGCGCATCAAGATCACGCAAATGCGCTTCAAGATCTTTCAGTGACCTGCCACCGCATGAGCAGTTTTTCAGATCCTTGCCAAGGTGTTCGATATCCTCGTTCATGTGCTCGAGGTCTTTACGAAGGTGCATTACATCGTCTTTCAACAGTCCCATTGTCGCTCCTTTTGTAGGGTTTCGTGTTCGTTATTTTTATTTGGAAACGAGGTGGTATTACCATGCTGCTCCACATGCCCGATATGCGCAAGCACATCGTGTACATGTGTTTCAAAATCGCCAATGTGTACCAGAAAATCACCCAGTTTGAGCAGTTCTTCCAGTGGCGCTAGTGTAATCTTGTTGCTGTCCAGTCTCTGCTTGAAATCAGCGATATCCTCTTGAATGTGGTGCAGGTCACTTTGTAAGTGTGCAATATCATCTTTGAGGTATCCCATTACATACCCTCCTGTTTACGAGCGTTCTTAATTCGTGTGTACACATAAGAGCCGGCAAACAGCCCTGCAAGGATAGTGACAATGATAATGACAATGAGATTGCTTTTTGCCAGGTCCATGACGGTTTCCATTATGGTTTCTTTACGAAGAACAACGGCATCCTGGGGGCTGCCACCGGCCGTCCTTACCTTTTCAATTGCCTCTACATACGGCTGTGCCTCCCGGGCGCCGACCGCATCGGATATCATTTGGCGCAACTTGGCATTATCGCACACAAATCCGCTGCAGCCGGCGTCATGCCTTTTCACCAGATCGACATGGAGAGCCGCAAGATCCCGGATAACCGCTGAATCAGGAGACCACATTTTTTTCCGGACTGTTTCAAGCATGACCGCGGTGATCTCCTGCAGGGCAAAGGGGTTTTTGCCTTCAAAGAATTCACGCAACCCCAGATTGAGAGTGTCCCGTATGAGTGTTTCATAATACCTGTCCCACAGCTGCTCATCGATAACCGATTCCTTGGTTACATTCCATGCAAAGGTATTGCGGGTCACCTCGGCAAATGTCTCAGCGGATGACGCCCCTCCTTTTGTAAGGGGCGTAATAAATGCCGGATTCAAGATCGTCGATCGGGCCTCTGTCCAGATCGCTTCCTTTGCATCTACTACGCGTGTGTGGTATTTGTTGCGCATGTCGATGAACATGCCGTCCGGGTCGCGGCCCGTCACTTTCTTGATTACCGTATTCAGTCCGCCCATAAACTCGTACACATGGTCCAGCGACAGCGGGCCGGAAGCATTTGATGTCCGCGAGTGCATGATAGCGTCCGTGTTCTGCACGGCGGCCTCAAGCATTCCGGGCGTGAAAGTACCCCAGCGGTCTTTGGTGTAAATCGCCCCCATGTTTTTCAGGTACTGGTTGGCAATGACCGTGTCGGAATCATACCGGTCACCTGCCTCGACCAGGCCCATGATACCAGTCCCGTAGTTTCCATTTACCCCGCCAAACACGCGTGCGGTCGACAGTTCACGGGCCTCTACCGGAGAGAGACCTTTTTCTTTCAATACGCGTTCGGCATCACGGGTAGATTGGGCAACAAAGTTATCGTACTCTTCGCTTTTTGCCTCCGCGGCCAGCTTGACTGCTTTGTCTACCAGATAAAGGCGGGTGGCGGCGATATCGCGGAACTGGCCTGAGGTCTGTACCAGAACATCAATGCGTGGGCGGCCGAGTTCCCCATCCGGAATCAGACGAACATCGTACACCCGGCCAACGGAATTCCGCACCGGTTCAACGCCGAGTAGATAGAGAATCTGCGCTACTGTCGCTCCGCGGTCACGAATGAACTCGCCACCCCACAAAGTATAGGCCACCTTGCGCGGCCAGGCGCCATTTTTTTTCACGAGCTCGTCGAGCATCGCATCGGCAAGCGCCACCCCCGCATCCCAGGCTGCTTTTCCCGGTGTGCTTTCTGCATCTATGCCATAGAGATTTCTACCCGTAGGCACGGCCGATGGATTATGCACTGCATCGCCGCCGGATGATGGCACTATGTAGCCACCATTAAGTGCATTGGTAAGCGCCGCCAATTCATACCGGACGCTGTTGGTCAGGCCGTCGATTGCCCGTGCGACAGCCGATTCTATACCCTGTATGGTTTCAACAGCATCGATGAATCGTTTCTCCCTGGCCGTTATCTTTTCAATAGTCCGTTCAATTTCCGCCTTGTTCATTAGGAGCCTTTCATGAACTCCCGGTTTTGTCATGATTTCCCTGACCGCCAAAGGCAATTCTTCTCTACTCCAGAATGCAGGTGGCAACGAAAGAGCGGTGGCAATCGTTTGTTGCCAGAAACGTATCGTATCGGGGGCGATTTCAGAGAGCTTCTGATTGATTGGATCTGTTTTTATGCAGGCAGCAAGTATTCTAATTCTTTCCGGCTTTGAAAAAGCCGACCGGAGTGCGGCATAATGGTCGAGACGCTTTTTTTGGGCCAGTGCAAGCACGGAATCACTTCTTAGTATTTCGAAGATGCCTTTATTCTCACCGGTAGCGGCCATGTGCTCGATAACCTCTCGCACACAGGGTTTGTCAAACTGCTCCAGCCCGGTCCGCATCGCGGGAATTGCCTTTGAGAGTTTTTTTACTTTTTCATAGGTATGACTGTCCAGCATACTTGCGGTTTTTTTAAACATATCCTCGTCCCGAAGCTTCAGAAACCACTTCCTGCATTCCTGGTCTGCCGAGATCGTTCCGAGACAATTCAGGAGAGAGTCTTGAGAAAGAGTACCGAAGGAGTTTGTCGAACCACCATCATCGTCCATCATCGACATCATTATTTCCATGATATTATCGGGCTGCTCAGAGCCATGTAGTTTTTTCAAAATGTCGTATTCGGCAATGACATTTCTTGAAATCAACGGATCATTTTTCCCCTGCACAATCAAATTGATACTTTTGAGTGCAGGCTCTCGGAAGTGTTCTTCGAAATAATGCGGGTCATCGATGTCTCGACGGCTGGTCGCACTCTCTAAAAGGGCCAATTCCGCCATGCTTCCGGCCAGGGGATCGATAAACATCTGGGCAATTGTACGGCTGACCTGCCCGGAGGTGTATGGTATACCGATGGTGTACAGACCTTCAGTGATCTTCTCTGCTTCAATAGCGTGTATATAGCGGTGTATCTTGTCAAACAGCGTATCCGACAGGGGTGGTTTTTCCAGGGCGGGAATTGCCAGGTCTTTATCCAGTCCTATTTCCAGGGATTTTTTTCGTATATGCTCCATATACGAGGCGTTGACGGTCTGGTCCGGGGTATTCATGGCCTGATGTACCAGACGATGCAATTCGGCGAAGGGGCCATACAAATCACCCTGTCGAAACGGCGGGGTGATGTATGATACCAGATCTGCATAGGAGCGCCGCTTGGCGATTAGTGCCTCGCCGATATTGTTGATCGTATACAGATAAAAGTGTGGGCGGTCGCCAACCAGCACATCGGGCCAGTCCAATGAAGAGAGAGCGGATTGTTTCCAGGGGCTGAATTCGAGGCTGCCGTGGGTCCCGAAATGGATGAGCGCGTCAGCCCCGAATCCGTATCGCGCGAAAAGGTACGTGGCGATGTATGGATAGGGGGGCGGCATTTTTGTTCCGTGCACAAGGGCGAATTCATCATCTCCCAGTGCGGGCATGAGCTGTGGAAGAAGCAGAACATTGCCAAAGCGCAGGGAGGGCAACGCAAGAAACGCTCCCTGAAGTGAATCGTATCCATTAAGATAGCCGCCAGGTGCAGGTCCGTACTTTGCAGAAACAGAATCCACAAGTTCCTGACGAAGGGCCCTACCCATCCATTGCGCAAGGGTATCGGCATCGACACGCGTTACGGCCGTGTTGGAAACAAACGCTTCCTGCGCCCCTTTGGCATATGTGCCGAGAACCGGGCCGAGACTGTCAATACGTGCGGCGAGGGCATCCGGGGTATCGGGGAGTGTGCCGGTATCATACCCCTGCCGTTTAAGATGTCGTAGTGTATTGAGCAGCGACGGTATTACTTCGAGTCCTTGAGCAACAAGGGCATTTTTTCCCGGTCCCTTGAGGTACACGATTGCGATTTTCTTTTCCGCGTTTGGTTTTGTTTGTAGAGATACATACCCTTTTACCATTGCAGCCAGACGCTCAACCCGCTGCGGTATTGGTGCGAATACCTGGTAGCCGTCTTTGTTCGGACGAAGACCTCCAATCACAAAGGGATTCACTCCGCCGTCAATTTCGGGAACAACAATGCTTTGTCCAAGCATGCCTCCCTGCATTCCCTGCTGATTCACCTCCCACTCCGCAATTGGTTCATGCACGACAAGCGGTGTAAACACCGGCACATTGTGCTTTTTTAGAATTGCGATAGCCGAGTCTGCCCTGCCAGGGGCAAGTCTGCCATGGGCGAACAACAAAACACAGTCCGGGTTAACTTCGTTGATTTTTTCAAGCCGGCTTCTGAACCCGCTTGCGCCATAAACATTCAAGCCCCGTTTTCTGAGAGCCCGCATAACCGCAAGAAACGGCTCTGCGGTTGCTTTGTTTTGCGGGCTTACATTTGAGGTCAGAAGCAGGACCCTGGGGGAGCCCTGCTTAGAGTGGCCCTGGGCCCGTGAGACAGAATCATAGACGCCGAAATCGGTAAAGATATCTTTTGTTTCAGGATCGAAGTAGTAGGTATCGGGCATTTCAACCGGCTCGGCCGGAACAGGAGAGAAAAGACTCCTGTTATGTATTTCTTTACGGCAGTAAGCGAGAAAAGCCTGGATGTTCTCAGGGCCGCCATTTGAAAGATATTTCCGGACTCGTGAGAGCTGTTCTCCCCTGAGATTGGTCAAGTCGCTGTCAGGCGATGAAGAAGCATGGACATAAAATGACCGTCCCTTTTGCATAGCCGCTTTCACTGCATCTTTTTGCTCCGGAGTCAATTTGAACCCCATGCCGAAAACAACGGTCATATCATACCGGTTGAAATCCGGGTCAGCCCCATCTCTGATATCCAGTCGTTCAATTGCTATAAACCGGCTTGGTGACGCGTCCATATATTCTGCGACCTGCCAGTCCCGAAAATTAACAAAAGCGACTCTGGTTGGCCGTATGGCCTGCCATGAGATGTGCGCAGCGATAACTACCAGAAGTACACATGCAGTGGCTATTATTATTCGTTTCATCAATTACTCCCTGTTTATAAACTTTCACCATGACGTACGGGCTGAAAATCATGCAGGTGCCTTTATTCCGGGATGTAAATAACGGCGCCATCCTCCAGCTCATAAGCCGTTCCGACTTTTCTTCCCTCTCCCTCTCCCTGGCTGGTAACCTCGGAGGCTTTGTATTTCTCTATCTTTTTCCCGTCCTTTTTAATAATTTCCATGTTTTTCCTGCCAGGATTCTTCACAATCGTTACATCGTTCTGTGTTAACATCTCTGACATTTTCATAAAACTCACCATGGCCACCATCAGTGCCACGGCGAAAACCATAGACACATCAAAAAGGTTGGCAAGACTGCTCATGGGGTCGTCACCGTTATCCTCGTTAAGAAAACTGATTGCGTTGCTGCGTTTACTCTTCATGTGCCAGCACCTCCTCAATAAACACAAGGTCAGCAAGCTCTTCGGCATACCAGCGGCGGTGAATAGTATTGAGGACAAAACCAATGGCGCCACAGAAAACCCCGATAACAGTTGTCGCAAAGGCAATTTGCATGTTCTGCGCCATCATTCCCAGTTCCCCCGATGCCAAACCTGCAAGCGCGGGTCCCATGGGAATAAGTGTCCCCATGAGCCCGAGCATGGGACCGACACGCATGATAAGCTTACTTTTTTCACAGTAGGCCGCAGCCTTGAGTTCAAATTCTGTTATGAGGTGTTCGAGCCCGGTGCTGCTTTTGCCGCATGCAAGAAGCTTGTGTACGTAGGTAACAAACATGCTTGTTCCGAAAAAGGCTTTTCGAATGCTCTCCGGATCGGGTGGGTTTCCCTGGGTTCTGGAGAGTACTGACCCGGCGGCAGCACGGATTTTTATCCTCACCGCAGCAATGGCGAAGAAACCGCCAATCAGAAGGAGGCTGCGCACAAAGAGCAACAAGAGCAGAACGATGACCGGCAAGAGCATAGCGCTGGACAAAAAGAACAAGACGGTATTAAGTGTATTCATGCTTTCTTCCTTAGTATGCCCCGGACACAATGCAATGCAACGCCCAGGGTAATTCCTGATATAAGAACAATAGCCAATATGCAAAGATCGATAAGAGAGATATGCACGGGTGTTCCTGCAATGTGTACAGGCTTACCCAGCAGGGGGATAGTTGAGCAAATGAGAACCGCAAGAAAGCTCAGCAATGCTTTTAGCTCGAGTCGTGCGTTCCAGACCTTGATGCCAATGCGTGCAAGCCTTGCCATCACAAATACAACCGCTGCAAAACCGGCAAAGGTCAAGAAACCCAGAAGCGGGTATGACAGGCCGGTACTTTTATTCATACCTGCAGCCATAACGAGGACCATTCCCGCCGCTGCCGAAAGTGATGGCAGATAGAACGCAAAACCTGCGCGTACTCTATCGAGCCCGGCATGCACACGCAATGCCGCAAGGGTCATGAAAAGGGAGAGCAGATTCTCTATTAAAACAACCAGCGCCAGGTTTGTGAGTATGCCTGGATTGCGTGGTATCGCAAGCAGGGCCGGCAAAGGCGTGTGCATAACAATCGGGAGTGCAATCAACACCGGCAGGGCCTGGGCAACTGAAAAAATAATCGCCTTTATGGATGATTCCACAAGAGATACCGTTGCAATCGCGGTGATGAGCCCAAAAAAAGAAAGCGCGAAAAACAGGATATTCATACAGCCTCCTTTAACCCTTTTTATCTTACTCCAAAAACAGCCGGAGCAATGCTCCGGCTGTTTACTTACAGCAACAATTATCTGGCAAATTCTGCTGCACCATCAGCCTGATAGAGATATTCGAAGAAACAGTAGAAACTCTCTCCTCCGGGGCCATCGAACGTTGCGAGCTGAAATTTTGCGTAATTCCCTTCGGTGGTTTTGACTACATAGGTGTTTTGTACCACACTGTAGGTTTTGGTATCGTGATCAAAGTCGTACCACCCGTTACCAATTGTCAGCATGTCGCCTGAGAAAGAAAGTCCGCTTATCCCGGATACTTCATCGATGTCATTCCCCTCGACAGCAGCGGCTTCTACACCTCCCGCACAGTTTATCGCAATCGTGCTGCGCCCGCCGGTACGGGTTCCCATGGCAAATTCCGTGCGGCCAAAGCGAATATCCCATGCGTCTTTTGCAGGAGCTACTTTAATCGCCTGCTTGCTTTCGCAATCGATATAGGTGTATTCATAGTCGCTGTTATGGGTAAAAGTCTTTTCATCGGCCGAGGAAACTTCGGGGGCGCCGATTTTCATTGTTACCGATCCACCCATTCCGGCTCCGGTAAGCTGCACCTTGTAATGGCTTGCACCTTTGGTTTTCAGCAGGTAAACCTCCTCTGTATAGGATGGCGGCATACTGGAAAGATCCATCCAGTTTTGCCCAAGAACATTGGCATTGGTATCGATACGTGTGAATGATTTACTCGTATCCGAGAACCATGATGTGTAATCGGCGCCGAAATCAGTCTCGCCAGTGGCGCACACGGCTACATCGGAGCCATAGTTGCCGGAGTTGGCAATTACGTGCAGGTCGGCATCGAAGGCAATATGCCAGGTGTCGTGGGCGATAACTGTTTTTGTTCCCGTTGAAAAATCGAAAAACACGACATTGTTGTCTCCCTTGTAATCGACATTGGCAGTGTCGATCCGGTATTCCACAACCGGGTCATTGCCTCCATCCTTCGGCCCGGTTACTGAATTGCATCCAGCCATCAAAATCAGTGCTGAAAAGAAACCCGCTATTACATGAAACGTACGCATACATCCTCCTTATGGATTATTGTTTGTTAAAAGGATTTGTTATATCTGTAATCGACACTTTCAGTTCAGTGAACATTGTCCTGCCGATTGCCTGGTTCCACTCTTCAAAGGCGTTATCAAGCAGGTTTTTTACGCCCAGGGTAAGCTTTCCCAATGGACCGACAGGCAATTCAAGTGCCACGTTGATATCGACATAGGCCGGCAACTCGCCGCTTGCTGTTGATTCGTAACGCTGAGAACTCTGCCAGACAATATCCCCCATGAGAGCCGGCTTGTAATCGCTGAGAAACACCGGCTGATAGTATAACGAAGCTTTTACCGTATGAGGGGAATACAATTCAGATTCTTTAAGGACACCTTCTTCGTCCCAGAATCTTGAGTTTAGCAGAGAATAGGCCGCCTTCAGGCGGAGCTTGTTTGGAATGGTGTAGTTGAGTGAAATATCCGTGCCAATCGTGTAGGCCGAATCATTGTTTACATACTGCCGTACGGCGTCAAAATGCTCACCACTGGACGTCGTCCCGCTGTCGGTGCTGGTTTCCCGTGTAGTTATCTGATCGACCAGTCTGGTAGCATGGGTGTTTATTTCCCAGGAGAACTCTTTCATAACCGTACCACCGGTGCCGCCATTGATACTCCATGAACGTTCAGGTTCCAGGCCTGGATTTCCCGACAACACAAAGATACCTCCTGTATGTACCCACTCATCGCGATAGACCTGTTTCAAATCGGGTGATCGGTATCCACCCGCTGCTGCTAACCGGAAAAAAAACTCCGGCAGAAGATTTAGACGACAGCTCAAGCTTGGTGTCGCCTCGCCGCCAAACCTGCTATCCCAAGTGTAACGAATACCCGGCGTCAACAGAACCCGATCGGAAAAGTTGATGACATCCTGCATAAAAGGAGCCAGGCTGGTTACAGATTTGTGGCCCCCTTTGATATAGACGGCTTCGGCCGCTTCGTATACGCCATTGATTCCTACAGTTATCTCATTGAATCTTCCTGCTCGAACCGTGGACAATACCTCCGATTCTACCTTTGGGAAATCAAGAAATTCCTTTTCTGCAACCACTTTGTTGTCATAATTATAGCGAGTCCTCTCATTTTGAAATTTCTGTGCACTGACAAATGCTTTCATTGAGGCGACATCGGTAAAAACATGCGCAAGCCGCAGATTGGCATCCAGGCGCTGTTCGTTCAGTGTCAGTTTCTGGTTTTCGGCCGCGGAGTATTCCCGTGATTTGCCGGCACAGGCTGCCGACATATCCAATGCATCGAAAAAAATCTTGTCCGTGGTGAAATCGAGCCGAATGTTTTTTTTGGACTCCTGTGGTAGATAGTAATAGGGGCGATCGCCAAAAATGCGTTTCTCGATTGTATCAATAGCACCGATGTCAAAGAAGTACCCAGCATCGGCTCGCATGCCAAATCTGTCATTGTTGTGTTCAACCGAGGCAGATCCGTTCAGAATGCCTCCCCAGTGATCGTAGCTGCCATCGCGAGGTTCCAACTCTTTAAAACCCGGCCGGTCCCATTTTGAGGAAATGAAATTACTTGTGTACCGTTGCCGGAGTTCTACCGAGGCGATGCGGGTACCCCGGTTTTTGGGGGTTAGTATGTTTATCACACCGCCCATGGCGTCAGACCCATACAGTGCTGATGCCGCTCCACGCACAATTTCAATTCGTTCGATATCGTTTATTGGGATACTTTCCAGGTTAAGGCCAAATGCCCCATCGCCATCGACAACGGGGATACCGTTGATAAGAACCTTCGTGAAGCCGCCTTCGAGACCATTGATGCCGGCCTGATTTCCCGCCATCGGAGAAATGATGGAAATACCCGGAATTGTTTTAAGCAAGTCCTCCACTCGCGCTGCATTGGCCGTCTTGATATCCGTACTGTCCAGCACGATTGTATACTCGGTGGCATTGCTGCGTTTGATTTCTGACTTGACGCCGGTGACAATAATGTCTTCCAATTTGTCCACCGAAACAGAATCACCCTGCGCCCATGTTGTAGTAAGTATTAACACGATATAAGACAAACTGACTTGCAATAATTTTTCCAAATGCATTATTTCTCCAAATAAAAAAGCCGACCGGATTCCAGTTCCTCTGGTGGTCCAGTCGGCTTAATTTTTTTATCTATGGTATCTCTTGCTGCCAGCGCTGGTAGTACAGTAACCGGCACTTGTACCGTCTCAATTATTGTTATTTACTAAATCGTTTCTTTTCCCTTTTTTCTATCTGAACTACTTTCCTGTCATGTATTGTAACAATGACCTCGCCATATGAGATCTTTTCAACAGAATCGAATATTTCACGGTAGACATGAGAAATGCAAGAAGTTTTTAACGTTTTATTTTCACTCACTATTTGATCCATTCTTGGAAAAGTTTAAAATATTTTCGATTCGCTTAATACCGCCTTCATCGTTATGTCGATTATAAAAAAGCAAAAGATTACTTAAACCCGTAACACCGTCTGCATGCCCGTATTCACAGGCAACCCTATAAAAAAGTTCAGCTTTATTGTAGTAAGCGGCCTTAAAAGCTAAACGGCCTGAATAAAGAACCAGAGAAATCGGGTCTTTGACGCGTTCCAGCGCTCTCTCCGCTTCGAGAAGAGCCGAATATGTCCGTCCGGTTCTATGAAGAAGCGAAACCAGCTCCCTCCAGGCAAGGCCTTTTTCCGGCTCTTTTTTTATTGTCCTGCGAAGAACCCCCAGAGCAGCAAGAGTATCTCCGGTTTCGGCGTAAAGCCCGCTTCGTATAATATTAACATCGTACCATCTGCTTTTATTCTGCGGATACTTTTCCAGCCATTCCAACGCCTCTTTTTTATCACCCGATTCTATCGCTATATCATAAAGCATAAGATAAGCTTCGCTGAATTCCGGATTATTCTCGATAGCTTTTTCCATATAAACGGCAGCCTGTCCATAGCCCTCTGCTTCCTTGTAAGCCGCCGCGAGGACCGGGATCGGCGCCGGATTATCTTTGTCCAGTATAAGAAGGTGCTCCAATACAGAAATACAGGCCCCGAAATCGCCCAGGTCATAATACAGTGTTCCGAGGTTCTGCCAGCCTTTTATAAAACCCGGAGCATTCACAACCGCCGATTTATAACAGGAAACCGCCTTTTCCGGACTTCCGTTCTGATAGAGAGCGTTTCCGAGATTATACCAGGCAAGGGCGGGGTTTTCCTTGTTTGAAACAGCCCTGCGGTAGGCCTTTGCGGCGGATTCATAGTTCCCTTTTCTGTAATAATCATTTCCCTGTTCGAGAAAAGACATCATGGCCCGGGGGAAAGACACGGTCATAAAAAGCAGACAAAACAATGTAGAAAGACTGATCGAAACCTTATTCATTTTAATTATCCAGATCAAATTTTATATCCTGTCTCATCCTGACCTTTACCGGTACCCCTCCCTTTTTCGCGGGAATAAACTTCCAGGATCTGACATTTTCCACAACCGGACCGTGAAGAAGCGAGCCCGGTGAAGACTCGACATTTACGCCCAGTACATTCCCGGACCTTCCTATAAGCAGAATCAGGGAAACTTCCCCCTCCATTCCCGCGTCTCTGGCCCTGCGCGGGTAAGTTACCGAAGTCCTTCCCATCGGTCTCGGGAGTTCATCGACCTCGCTCTCTGCGAAGACATTTTTTCCGAAACCGCTTTTACTTACTTCTGCGCCGCCGCCGGAAACTCCGAGATCCGGAGTAAAACGCATTGAAAATTCACTTTTTCGTGATGAGCGCTGAGAGGTTATTTTCCTTACTCTTCTTTGTAAAGGCCGCTTCGGTTTTTCATTTTTAACAGTTTTTTCCATAATAACAGGGCCCTTTGCCGCTGCTTTTTCCGGGTCTTGGGTTTTTTCAACGAAAAACCCGTGTACCGCAGGTATAACAGAGAAAATTGCCGCAGCTGCAAAAACTGAAAACACGAACCTTAATATCCTGGTTCCTGCAAAACATACTCTCTTATTATATCCGGACATATATTGCCTTATTTTTTATCCGCCGATACAGAAACTTTTTTTATTCCCGCTCTCGCGCAGATATCCATAACCTCGACCGACCTTCCGAGCGATGAACCCGCGTCACCCACAATAACCGCGGAAACCGACGGCCTTTTATTTACTTCTCTCTCAAGTATCCTTATAAGTCCACCCGCAGAAACCTGCTTTCCATGTATATGGATTGTCCCCTCTCTTGATATCCCGATAAGAACCGTTTTTTGCCCAAGCGACCCTGCGCTTTTTGACTGCGGTTTAGTTACTTCAACTCCGGTTTCTCTTGTAAAGTTCGTTGTAACTACAAAGAAAATAAGAAGAATAAAAACCATATCAAGCAAAGGCCCTGTATTTACTTCGGCCCTGGCCGATTTTTTAGTGATAAACCCCGGTTGTTCAAACATATCTTTTCTCCATTTTTCCGGATATCTTTTTAAAACTGCTTTCCGCTTGCGTTATAACCCTGTGAACCAGATCATCCTTTTTTCTGCACACATAATTATGAAAAAGCATGCAGGGAAATGCCGCAAGCAGGCCTGCCTGGGTAGTTAAAAGCGAAACAGTAATTCCTTCGGTCAGAATAACAGGGTTTGAGCTACCGTAAGTCTTTATCAGAGAAAAAGTCTTTATCATTCCCGCAACTGTTCCAAAAAGACCCAGAAGCGGAGCAACCTGTATCATAACGGCCATCGTATCCAGGCCTCTTTCAAGCCGCGGCAATATTTCAAGAAGCTTCTCGCGGTAAAGATTTTCATGTTGAAGATAATCTTTAATTTCCGGCTCTTCAAAAAGCGTACTCATTTTTTTTATTATATCGCGGAACAGCACCAGTTTACCGGTACCGATATATATTGCAGCAACTGCAGCGCAGTATATCGCGGCGTTTATAAGCCCGCCGTTTTCACCGTAATAATTGATTATATAAAACATTTGTTTATCCTATTCCTTAATCCACAGCCGGTTAAGAATACGCATAGCGTACATTTCCATATCCGCCTGAATATGATTTCGGCTGTTTCTTAAAAAATTGTGCGCCAGCAGCACCGGGATAGCTATGGCCAGACCTGTTTCGGTTGTTACAAGTGCTTCAGAAATCCCTCCGGCCAGCAATTTTGGATCACCTGTTCCAAATTTTGTTATTGACTCGAACATACCTATCATACCTGTAACTGTGCCAAGAAGCCCTAAAAGAGGCGCGGCACCGGCTATAACCGCCAGGCTGTCAAGATGCTTGTCCAGAACCGGAATTTCAGCAAGAAGCAATTCGTTTACCGCCTTTTCTGCAGTAGGCCTTTTCCATCTCGCATGCTCCAAACAAGTATTCAGAATTCTTGAAAGTACCCCTTTGGAACGTTTTCCGAGATTTTCAGCTTCATCCATTTTATTATGATTAAGATATTCTACCGCCTCGTCAATAAAACTCCGGTCTCTGGAGTGAACGGAAGCGTACACCATTATCCGGTTTATTATAAGAACGCATGCCCATACCGCGAGCATCGCCAAAGGCAGCATAATCACACCACCGGCCTTTATAAAGCCGTGTATTTTTTTTACAAAGCTTTCTTTTCCCGCTCCAAGAAGTTTATCTGAATATTTATTCTGCATAACATCCAGATACACCATCCCTTTTACTCTGCCGAACTTCATCCATTCAGGCATTTTTTTATTGAGGTCATCGCATACTTCCGGTTTTTTAAACCCGGACCATAAAAAAGGCGTTTCCCGCGATGTCCCGGAATACCCCAGATAATAACATTTTGCTGAATCTGTTACCGCCGATGCGAAAACATTGCCCATCCGGAGCACAGACCCTTCTCTGGGAATATTATCGCTTCCGATAAAAGTTTCCCGGGCGATGCCCGCTGAGGTCCATTTTTTTAATCTATTTCTTATATAATTCTGAAACTTGTTTAAAAATTTTACAGGGTGTTCCCCGGATGGGCCTTCTTTGAGCGAGATATTCTGAAAATCCAGAGCCCTTTCCTGCTGATTCAAAGGAAATCCCATTCGTATTTCTTTTTCTTCTTTTTCCGCGACAGAGGAAATAGTTTTATTTATCCACTGCCAGAATTCTTTTTCTTTTTCAAGGTCTTCCCTGATTTTTTCGAGTCCGCTTTCCCTTACAATGTTTTCCTCCCTGATCCTTGCAGCAGCAGAATAGATCCGTTCTATATCATTTCTTATCCGGACCGCCCTGTCCTCCTGTCTCTTTTTCTTTTCCACCTGTTTTAGTCGAAGCGACCACCTTTTGTCGGTAAGCCGTCTGAGTTCTTCCTTTGCGGACGACAATTCTGACTCAGCCTCTTTAAGCTTGGATTCGAGTTTTATTTGCGTTTCGCGGTCTTCCCGCCCAAAAGAAAGCGAGATACAGACAAGCAATAAAACCGCGGTGTTTTTAATCATTTTATTCCTCCCGAAGACTTTTCATTTTCCTGCAGCTTAATATCAAAAGGTAGCTTCGCAAGCTCCGGAGCAGCCCTACCTTCGAGCAGGTCCAAAGAGTTCTTTACAGCCAGAACTATTTTAGGATCATCAACAATATCCCATTTTTCTTTTTTCCTGTCCCACATATATATCTCATTACCGTTAGGCGCGACACATATCAAGAGAACAAATCCTACTCTGAGATATGAAAATTTCTCCTGAACGGCTTTACCCGGCCCGGCGGCGGCCCATGTTTCAATTTCCCCGGCTTTGTTTTCCAGGCTTCTGTAAATTTGATAAAATCTTTCGACACCTTCAACCCCATCCACGGAGGTATTCGAGAGCTCTCCTTCAAGAAATTTTAATGAGTTTATTTCCCGTTCCAGGTTGTATTTTTCTAATGGCCTTAATAATTCTGACAGTTCTGCGCACTTTTCCGCGAGGAGAACTCTTGCTGAAGAACGCAGTGAACTGTACTTATCTGTACTTAATTCAACGGACCTTTTGTTTTTTTCTAGCTCTTTTCCTTTTTTTTCCAGATCAGACAATAAACTTCTTAGAGAATCCCGGTCCGTCAATAGCGAGCTTACGAGCTTTTGATGCCCAAAAACGTATTCATTATACGCAGAGCTGTCGGTATCTATCTTCTCCTTTACGTGTTTTATTTGGTTTTTTATTTCTGATGTTTTATTTTTAAGGCTCTCAATACGCTCTCTCATTTCTTCTGATTTGCCTGTGTGATTTGGGTCTGCGTATAACAGGAAATTAAAAACAAAAACTGTGATGAATAAATTCTTAATCAACATACACGGCCGCCTTCCGATCTTTTTCAAAATGCTTTTTTTTCCTTTTAATATATCTTGCACACTGGACCGAATTAGAATATCCGAGAAGAGATCCAAGAATGAAGTCTTCTTCATCAGTATATTCGTAGAGTTTCTCTTTCCCTATAACCCGAACAACTTCAACGCATTCCTTCAAACCGAAAAAAACATTTATCTTGGCCGGCGTTACAGGATATATCTGATATTCGGCACCATATTTAGAGAGAACAAATTCTACTTCCTCCCTTTTAGTTGCCGGACAAGTATGTAAAACCAGGTTGCGAAGACCCTTTTTGAATTCATAAATATGGTGCCTGAATACCTCCATCTCTTTTTCCTTTCTTTTATCAGAAATCTTTGCTGAATCCGGCCGAAACCATCACCCCGGTAAGAGGAGCGTAAATCATCGCGGCATCATCTATGTCCCACTGTTTTCTTTCCTGAACATGATTTGTAAGGTTTTCAGCTGCTATATAAAGATCTGTAGATATTTGCTCTATTTTTTTGCCTACACGGGCATCAACAATCAAATACGGTTCGGTTTTTACTATTTCTTTGAGTTTCTCCGAAGGATATTCTGCCATGACTTCTCCATCACGTTCAATATACATGGAACCGGTAAGCCTGAAGTCAAGATCCAGACGCCAACCATCTTTAAAGCCGCTGCCAACCGGTTCCGAGAAAAGCCCTATGTCAACATGACCCGATACAGCCGGTGAGCGCATTATATACTTGCTTTCTTTTACACCTTCTGTCTGCTCTTTTTCAAATTGAGCGTTTGTGTAAACAGCACCCGCTTCTATTTCATAGAATCCGGACATGTATCCTCCTGTAATTTCAGCGCCCTGGGTATAAGCATCGCTCTCAGCATTCACCCACTCCAGATCATAAGCTCCGTCATTACCGGAATATTCCGACAAAACGAGTTTGTCGGTTATGTTGGTCCTGAATATCCCCAGTTCCGCCTTTATGCCGCGTCTTGCCCACTCGGCCGAAACATTGTAGCTGACCGCTTTTTCGGGCTCAAGAGCATTATTTTTTTTAATAAGCGGAGCAGAAGCACAGAGGTGAGCGTCTTCCGAGAAATCTCCGGGAACACGAAAGCCCGTTCCCCAGGAAGCGCGCGTAACAAGGTCTTCTAAAGGTTCATAACGAAAAGAAATTCTTGGATTAACACTTGTCTCTTCGTATTCGGTACCCGTATGCTTGTCTTCCGAATTGTGAATATCATAACGGACTCCTCCGGCGAGGTCGGCCTTCCGACTAATGTTCCATTCGTCCTGCGCATAAACACCTATATCCTGAAAATTCCTTTCAAACCATCCTTCGCCGTTTATATTCTCGTTCACCTCCGTGCGTTTAAACTGGAACCCGGCAAGAAGTGTATTCTCATTACCGATTTTTTGCGAAACATTCGTTTCTCCCACAATTGTATTTTCTTCGGTTAAAAAAGGCTGAGGAGAAATTTCTGCAA
The DNA here is from genome assembly GCA_964401455.1 of uncultured Fibrobacterota bacterium. Taxonomy (GTDB): domain Bacteria; phylum Fibrobacterota; class OXYB2-FULL-49-7; order CAYNYI01; family CAYNYI01; genus CAYNYI01. The sequence continues at coordinate 10,607 of CAYNYI010000034.1, read as the reverse complement.
GCCTTGAAAAATCGTTTTCTCCCACCGGATTATAATCAAGATCAAGTCCCTGCATTTTCTCCCACGCAGCGGCGTTTGTTGCGTTTCTGAAGTGGGACACATAATTCAGAATACCAATAATGGACGTCGATTCCGCCAGTTCCTTTTCGATATTCAGTCCGCCTTCATAGCGCTCGGTCAGAATATGTTCTGTTCCGGGGCCGGCGGGGCTTAAAGCATTGTCAATCGGATAATTCCCTTCAGGATCTTTTTCTATACTACCGCCCTTCCTGTTTTCATAAATAACCCTTCCGGTAACGCCGAGCAGGCTTTTTTCTCCCAATACATCATACCAGTACAGCTTTGCCGTACCCCCGAGGTTTTTGCTGTTAATTTTATCGGTTGCCATATCGCCGTTATTGTCGATCTCATCTGAAGTATTACTCTGCCCAGCAATTACCGCCGCGAAATCGCCTTCGGTCGCGCTGGCCGAAAAATTCACATTTGAATTTGTCGGCATACCTCCGTATTTATTCTTTCCATCTATCGGGTTAACTCCCGCCGATGCTCCGACCGAAAACTTTTTTCCCGCATCGGGCTTTTTTGTTATCACATTAACGACCCCGGCAATAGCGTCGCTTCCGTACAGGGCGGACCCCGCACCTTTTACTATCTCTATTCTATCAATAAGCCCTGCCTGAATCTGCTGCATGCCATAAACACCCGCGAGACCGGAATAGACCGGCATCCCATCAATAAGGATTTTGGCATATCCGCCCTCAAGGCCGGACATCCTCATTATGGTGAAACTGCAATTATTGCACTGCTGTTCCATTCTTATACCCTGCGCGTTTTCCAATACCTGATAAAGATCGGAAGCGGCCATTCTTCTGATATCATCTGAGGTTATTATTTCTGTCTTGACGGGCGCAAGCTCCATCTTCCTTTCTGTTTTTGTACCTGTCACGACTATTTTACCAAGCTCCTGAAGTGAGTCTTTTGCAGCCCCGCTTACCTCGGAAAATCCGCTGAAAACAAGGCACAGCAATGCTGTTGTTGTAACTTTATACACAATATCCTCCCTTGTCCGCTTTTCGAATTACGGACACCATTAATTTTACTGATTAAATAATTGTCTTAATTTTTTTATTCGAGTCAGGCGGGTAAAGGAGGTCCCCTCGGGAGGAACAAATCCCTTATGACAAAATTTGTTCTGAAAATTTCTGGAGGTCTGGTCTTTTTTAATTTTCCTACTTCTTGGAAAAATTCGTTTTCTGAAGGTTGAAAAGGCTTTGTATGGAGTATAACAAAGAGGACCTTTACGGCCTTTTTTAATTCGGGAACATATACCGGATTCTCGTTTTTGCGGGACAGGTGCTTTATAATATAGTGTAGCGAATTCGGATTATGCTCATGAGGGATCTCGTGCCCCGACCTGTGAAAGACGAATTCATGCAGGGCAGGTGCAAGCTCATCACCCGGGATAAAAATGAGAGCCAGCACTGCTGTTAACAGAGTGTTGACTCTCTTGCTATGTATAATTTTATTTGACACTGAACCAAACCTTTTTAGCCACACCTACATATGTTAGACATGACTAAAATAATTTTTTTAATGTCTATTGTCAAATTAAAATTGGAAGTTTTTGTTTCCGGGAAATGGAACAGCGGATCTTTTGGGGCGGCGGGCGCACCGTGTCAGATTAAATGCCGTTTTTGCGCTTCTCTATGTTAATCCGAAACATACAAACTCCATCCTGAATTGTTTTCCGGCAAAGAAACCGGCCTTAAATCAAAGGACAATTCCGGTGATGGGGGTTTTTCGGTAATAAGGTAAATTTTTTCATAGCCTGAATAGTGCTCTTCTTCCCGGTAATGAGAAACATCCCTGAAAAATGAGGAATTTATTCCGGTTTTAAGATAAGTGTACCAGGGCTGGGGAGAAAGAACAACACTGTTTTCGGGAGCGGTTTTATCAAGGTATTCGTGAACAGCGGCAAAACCCTCTCTCTTCCGCCGAAATTCTTCGGTCTGCGGACGATTTATTGAGATGTTTAATACTTGGTTAATAAATATCAGAAAAACAAATAAAACAATAATAAAGTTTGTTCGCCCGACAGAATATTTTACAAGAAAAAGCTTCAGCGAGAAAAAAGGGAAAAGAACCAGGAATGGGAAAAACGGCATGAGATAACGAAAAAGAGCACCCTCCCGCCACCAGTTGAAAACAGGCATCCAGGAAATAATTACGGCAGAGAGAAACGGCCGTACCGAGGGATGATTTTTCCAGAAAATGCCGATCCCGGAAAAACCTGCAATAAAAAACAAAAGTACCGCGGCTCTTTTCAAGACATTCATCCCGAAAAGTGAATAGAAAAAGGGGAAAATAATATTCGCATACATCGACCCCGCGAAAGCGGAAATATTATGATAATATTTTCTCATAACCTCGGCCGAAAAACCAAATAGATCAGACAAAGGAGGATACCTGCCCGAGATATTATCAAGATATCCCTCACCGCCGGATATTTCGGAATAAAAAGACCACTCAAAAAACCAGAGCAACAGAAAAGCCGCCATCAGAATAACCGGCGCCCTGTACTTTTTTTCAGCTAAAAGCAAGACACAGAAAACGAGTAAAAAAGGGACACCTACCATCCGGGTTCTGGCAAGAAGGATAAAACAGAAGCCGGCTGAAAACATCCGGAAAGGATTGTTGCGGCATTCACTGCCAAAATACAGCCCGGCGTACAGAAGGGGCACGAATAGTATTTCAGATAAAAAAGAATTCGCCGCGAAAACGGTCATATGATACGAGGCAAAGGCGCAGGCGATAAAAAGGGCGGCAATATCTCCTGTATACTTTCTGATCCAGAGAAAAGAAAACCATATTCCTCCTGCGAGCAAAACGTATAAAAAAATCCGGAATAAAAGAAGACCGGGGCTGAAAAACAACCAGTAAAGACCCAAAAACGCCGGCCACACTATCGGCAGGTTGACAAAGGCCGGCTCTTCAGGCATAGCGGCATTCCGGAACTCACCGTCTTCGAGCATTGTCCGGGCAACCATAAGATATACCGTATCGTCTGTGCGTTGAGGAAAATCCTTATGAAACTCCGTCGCGAAGGATATAATAGAAACGAACAGTATTACAGCCCCGAAGAAGGCCTTTGTTTTTTGGTTTTCAGTAAAGTTTTGGAATGTCTTCAACTTTTTTTACCAGTTCCGAAAAATTAACTCCGGCGATATCGCAGTACCATTTAATTGAATCGTATCTTATCCCGTTTTCTCTTTTCACTTTTTCCAGCGCCTCCTCACGGTCTATCTGACCCTCTCTTATCTGATTACTCCTCAAAGTATCATTCTCGGTAAATCCTGCGACTGTTAAATAAACGAAATTATAAAAAGGAGCAGTGGCGTCTCCGATTCTCCAGGTGGTTTCGGTATCATCCGCGGTCTCCCAGTTATATTCTTTTTTCAGGGTGCCTACAATTTCTTCTTCATTCCAGGGTATATAGTCGAAAAGAAAAAGATAATCGTGCTTGGTAAAATATGCAGAAAGATACACTTCTGCGGTGTCAGCTAAAGAACGGTTCAAATAGCCGGGATTCAAAATAAATTGTTTTGAATAATAAAGCGCCAGTCTCAGTTTATCCGGCACGGAAAGATTATAAACTTCTCCCTCCCGCTCTTTTAAACCGGCAAATCCGGTTTTAAAACGGGTTTTCTCAAGGGGATTCCTGCACCAGACCGTTAAAGGAATACGCATCTCTTTACCGAGCCTGTTTACGAGAGAAAAGAACTGTTTGTCTCCGGCTGTAAAAAGCGGCATAAGAGCGAGCTCAGGCCTTTTCATCCATGCTTTCAGGTTCCTCCTGACATTAGCCCGCTTTTTAGCAATATTTGCCGAAACAAGAATATGCTCTGTCCCGAGGGCACCGCACATTCTAGCCTGGTTCCTTCTCGCGAGATCATTCACCATACCCCAGTCATATGTATATGCCACCGGTTTCATACCGAGTTCATTCTTGAAATAATGCAGACCGTATGAACTGTCCCGCCCTCCGCTCAGGGCCACTATGCATTCTTTTCCGTTTCCGGATTTGTATTTATCAATTCGCTCCGCCAGGGCCTTGGGGCCCTTCAGCTTTACCGGCTTATATTCATTACAATAATTACAGACACCCTTTTCATCAAAACTTATGTGAGGCATAGTAACAGGCAAGAGACACTTCTTGCATCTTTTCAGTCTGTCTCTTCTTTCCTTCGATTCCATTGTGGAGTCGATCATTCTGAGTTTTACAGAATCCGAAATAAAAGGAGCGCCTGTTTCAGGATCATTTATTGAAAACGGCTTAAGTTCTCCGCTTTCTATATCAACAATTATTCCGCTTCCCGCCTTAATCTGTTTTATTTCCGCCGGTGATTCCGGATCAAAACGAAGTCCGCTTACTTTTTCCGGAATTATTCTTTCGGACGCGAACAAAAACTCTTCGCCTCTTTTATTTAAATAAAAAAGAGACCCGGTATTTGTCGCGAGAACAAGACTTTTCGATAATTCCGGAACAAAAGCCGCAGAAGCGCTGCCCTCTATGGCATTGAAAGCTTCTGAAACCGCGGCCTCAAGTCCGCTTCCAGATTTTATACGGGCCGCTATGAGTCCAAAGAAAACTTCACTGTCCAATCCGGCGGACATTTTAATTCCGGGATTCTTTTCAAGAATATCTTTCCAGTTTACAACTATACCGTTATGGACACCGGTAACACCGTTTGCGTAAACCGGCTGATTATTGTCCGGCAGGGCCTGAAGACCGTTCGTAACGAGTCTTGAATGCCCGAAAACCGCAAAAGCACTTTGCGGCGACTCCGGTAAAAGCGGCCGGAAAAATTTTTTAAATCCGGATGAACGGACCATTCTTGAGGCTGTTTCAGGTCTTTTATAAACATGAACCGAATCTTCCGAGACAAATGCCGTTCCGGCTGCTTCACTTCCCCTTGATTCTGAAAGGACCGCGAGGCGGCGGACCGTTTCCTCCGCCCGCATTTTTTCAGCGTTCTTTTTTTTAGAATAACTGCAGCCGAAAATTCCACACATAAATTAATTTTCCTAATAAGAATTTTCTGTACACTTAATTATAACCGAATGTCTTTCTTTCCTCAGGGCAGATCCTCATTACCGCTTCAGTAAACTCTTCTGAAAGTCCTATATCAGGCCCGGATGCATTTTGTTTTATATCAAGATTCCTGAAAAACTCTTTTTTAGACGTCAGCCTTGCGAAATCAAGAAGCTTTTGCCTGTACTCTTCCTTGTCGACATTCAGAAAAAGATCCTCAAAGCGGACTGTTATACACCGACCGGGAAACCGGGAACACATTTTCTTTATATAATTATTCTTTACCTTCCATATCCAGCAAAGCTTTTCCGTTTTTGTAAGCCGGGACCATTCTTCTTTTTCCATCTCATCTGTATGAACAGGTGTCAAATTCCAGAAAGGTACGGTTTTCCATGCCAAAGCGCTTTTTTTTCTGTTATTTATTATTGCTGCATAGGAGGGCGCCGCGGTCAACGGGTCCCGGACAATATGAACAACACGGTCTTCCGGGTTCTTTTCAAGGTATCGAAAAGCGGCAGCGAACAAAAAACCGTTAGAAACAAAAAGACGGCTTTTGTTTGTTCTGTTTAAAAGACTCAAGAATAAGTCCGCAATCCGGTCATGAGTTTTTTTATTCATATATCCGGCAGCATACATAGTGGAGGCCGTATTCAAGAGACGCATCGAAGATTTTTGATGAACAGAGTTTATTTCAGGATAACTCTTCCTGAAAGATGCCGCCAGGGTTTTGGTCCCGGTCCTGTGGCTTCCGATAATGTATAAATTACCCTGACTGATTTTTATTCCTTTGAAAAAACATACAGATTATTCAATTTCAACATAAAACAGATCTTCTTTTCAGGAATCATTTTCGCTTTTTCCGTTAAAGACCTGATCTCTTCCTCTTCGATAAACGACCTTCTTACATAAGGGTCACGGAATCTGTGCCAGATTTTTATTAACCTTCCTGAGGGCATTGTAATTAATAGCTTTCCGCCTGTTTTAAGTATTCTTGAAGCTTCCATAATAACCGCGGCCGGATTGTCAAAATAATTCAAAGAAGCAACGATGAAAACAGTTGAGAAGGTTTGCTCCCTGAAAGGGAGCTTTGAAAAGTCACGAACTAAAAAATCCGCTCCGCCGAAATTTTTTATGTCAACCCCGAAAACAGCCCGGTCTTCTGCTTTCAGCAAGCCTTCACCGCAGGCAATGTCAAGATGCGGAGTCAATATTTCACGGGAAACCTTATGCATGCGCCATCTGCTTAATATTTTTCCAATAATGTCAAAACGCCGGTACAAGGCCATTTTCAGACTCGTTTCTTTCTAATTTGAGCAAGAAACATTTTAATTATCCCCGAAGCAGTATCAAAAAGATATGAATACATATAGGGTATCCCCGGCGCGTTCCATCTTTCTGGATGAGCGTTTATCATAATGTTTGCATGCGCTGATTTTTCCAGATATTCAATCAAACCTGATGTTCCGCCGCTTTTTAACGAAGCGGCTGCCTTGCCGGCATGGTCTCTGATATTCGAAGCGTCTTCTTTCCAGCTTCTTCCGGTATCGGTCAGATAAACCACATTCATAAAGTCGATGTGACAATAGACCTCTCCAAGAATCCCGTATTTCTCAATAAGTTCTTTCTGCTTGTCCGCACCCTCCCACATGACCCTGTTATCGTATGCTGAAAAAGGGCTTCCGTGCATACAGATTGTTTCGACGGAAACGATTTCCCGCAGTTTTTTCAGCTCTTTTTTGAATAGTTCCTCAGCCTTATCTCTGTTACCGCGCGCGTCCGACAGGCATTCGAAATGAAATCCGGTTTCATGTCCCATTTCAGATATTTTCAAAATTATGTTTTTCTCTTTTTTGGAAGGAGATTTCCTGAAATAATAAGACGCTTTTATTCCGTATTTTTTTTCAAGCTCTGCTGTTTTTAAAGCATTTGAAGGCCTGCGGTCAACATCATGCCGTATAATGCAGAATACTTCGGGAAGTTTCCCGCATTTAAAATATTCTCTGACCGTCAGAATGTTTGAATACTTTTCCTTTATCTTATTTAAAAGGCTTTCATATGCTTTTAAATCGAACTCTAACATTTATTTTCCCGGTTCGCTTCCATGTCAAACCACATGGCGAAGAGAATAAATAAAGACGAACTCATGAATGTGAACATACAGGCAAGAGCGGTTATCGGCGGAACATGGCCGAGGCTTTTCCACAACATGAATAACCTGACGGCGAAACCGATAAAACCTGCCCCGAATAAAAAACCAAGACCGTAGAAAAATACGAGCGGGTGGAAATCACGGATAACATATTTTTCCGTCATGCGCCAGAAAAACAGTTTTGTCAGAAGAAGAGGCAAAGTAAAAAACATTTTCCATATTTTTATCCCGGAACGCTCCCCTATTCCATATACCGGGTGGACGGGAATATCCTTTACTTTTGCATTAAGGATATTCAACCTGACGAGAAGATCATTAGGCTGCCCGTATTTTCTGTACATTTTTTTCCAGTCGATATCGGACAGCATTTTTTTATTTATAACCGTATAGCCGGACTGAGAATCGGCGACATGCCAGTATCCGGATGCCGCCTTTGTAAATAAAGAAAGGACAGCGTTTCCGAAATATCTTATTTTTGGAATCTTCCTGAAGGCCTCCCCGGAGAAGAATCTGTTTCCCTTGGAATAGCCCGCTTCTCCGGAGACGACCGGATCTAAAAGAGCCGGTAGATCATCGGGGTCCATTTGTCCGTCCCCCGCCATAACCGCGGCGCAGTCAGCCCCCTTTTCCAGAGCCCGTTCATAACCTCTCGCTATGGCGCCACCCACTCCGCTGTTTTTTTCAAGATTGATAATTTCCATTTCTGCAAGGACATTCCCGGACTCTTTTTCTTTTTCAGCTTCACGAACCGTATTATCCTTTGAGCAGTCATTGACTATTATAATGAAATCGACAAATTCGGGTATTCCCCTTAGGGTGCTGCCGATGAGAAGCTCTTCATTATATGCCGGAACAACCACGGCAACTTTGGACCCTTTATACATATTATAATCCTCCGAATTTATCCTGGAATCAAAGATTGATGCCGTTTACCTTCCTGAGCATCTTTTTTAAAATGATCCGCCTCAAGAAAAAGGAAACGGCCGTTGCCGCAGCAGCACCGTATATTCCGAAAAGCGGAATGAGCGCCAGGTTCAGAAAAACATTACTAAAAAAGCTTATCATTGTAAAAGATGTCTGTATTCCCGGACTGCCGGTCTGGCTGAAAACCATCCTGAACGGAAAATATCCCGCCTCGGACAGGGCTCCGGTCATAAGAACAATCAGCACACCCCACCTGTATAAGATAAATTCTTTTCCCGAAATTAAAAAAGAAAAAGCGGGAAAAGAAAACAGGACCGCCAATCCTGCCGGAACAAGCACCCGGTAATAGTGGCTTACGGCTTTTTGAATATGCTTTTTAAGTCCCTTCGCGCCGCCTCCGTACCATGCTTCGGATATAAGCGGTGTTACGGAAATCCTGAATATATTAGCGAATTGATGAAAACCTTCAATAAAGACCGAGGCCATTGAATAGATACCGACATGTGTGTCACGAACAAGTATCCCGAGCATTAAAACATCCACCCTCGTATTGGCGTCAGCAAGACTGTTACCGGGCGCGACTCGAATTCCGAACCTGATGTGCTTTTTTATCCATTCAAAAGAAAAAGACCGGGGATTGAACTGCTTGCCGGCAAAAAGCGCGGCCATAGAGAAAATAAAAACCGCGGACTCTCCGGCTAAAAAAAGCAAGGGGAGAATTTTAGGTGAATAATCACCGAGTATTACAGCGCATGAAATTGTCAACATAAATACTGCCCGGACTATATTCCCCACGGCATAAACTCTCATCATTTTTCTTGAATTAAAATAAGCCAAAAAAATTTTATTCAATGCGAATAAAAATACCGCAGGAGCAATAAACCGCAGACCGTCCGCGACTCCCTGACTGTTGAAAATTTCTCCGGCAAGACTTCTGCCGAAATACAGTAGAAAGGAAATAAATAATGACGCCGGTAATGCCGCGGCAACCCCTGAAGACAGGATTGTTTTTAAAACTGGGCCGTTTTCCGAATATCGCGAGGCATAACTTAATACTGACAGGTGGATTCCGAATACCGCGGCCTGTGAAGCGATTATATGAACAGCGTAAAGCTGACTGAAAACTCCGAGTGCCGCGGCACCGAAGTTTCTCATTATTAGAAGGTACAGAATAAGACCGGTAAGGCCTGTTACAGCATAACTCGCGGCATTCCACAGAAACCCGCGCGAGTAATCAATGGGTATCATTCTTAATAATTTTTCTGATATACGCATATAAGAAAGATAATTTCTACCTATGCGGATATGTATGAGATTCGGGGTTCTCAGGGAAGTATGCCATATCTTTGTCATTGCCGGGCATGGTGATTCCGAACACCCGATATCTTTACACCGCATTTTACATTGACACCTTTACCGTTATTGTATTATAATAACAATATCATGAAACGACATAATGCCCCACATCCACACGATACACGATATAAGAGATTCTTCTCAAATCCCGAGATCTTCAGGCAGTTGTTAACGCAATTTGTTCATGAGGATTTTGTTGCGAATCTGGATCTATCAGCAATAAAACTCGTAAATACCACGAATATAACCCATCTTGAAAAGCGCCGCTATTCTGATATTATGTATTCCGCGAAATTGAAAGATTCAGAAATACTCGTCTATATCCTGATAGAAATGCAGTCAGCCGTCGATAAATTCATGGCTTTACGAATGTCGGAATATATTCATGATTATTATAGAAGCAGGATCAGAAAAACAAGAAAAGGGAAATTACCCTGCATATTCCCGATACTTATATACAGCGGGAATAAAAAATGGAATGCTCCCATTCAGCTGCAAAATTTAATCCGTAAAGATATTCCGTGTAAATATATCCCGGCACTCCGATATTATCCTGTATGCATCAATGAATTTAAAACGGAGAATCTGGCAAAAATAAGATCAGCCCTGTCCGCGGCCATGATCGCCGAGAATTCCGAACCTGATACCGTAAAAAGTCATTTTAAAATCATCGGGAATATCATGAGAGAAGAATCACCTGCATTAATGAGGGACTTCTCGGATTTTATCCTCAATTTATTTGAAAAAACACTGGAAACAGAATATATTTATAATGAGATAGATAAATTTATGCCGGAGAAGAGTATGTCCATATTTACCGAAAGTTTTAAGAGAGCAAGAGAAGAGGAAAGAAAAGAAGGAATCGAAGAAGGCAAAATCGAATCCGCACGGAGGATGTTGGCCGAAGGGTGCGCTCTTTCTTTTATTTCTAAAATAACCGGCCTGTCCCGCAGGAAAATCTCCGCCCTCAAGAAAAAATAATCAGGTTTAACAACCCCCCTTCTACCCCGCACCCCTATGCGGGGTCTTTCATTGTCATTTCCGTACTTGATACGGCAATCTATTTTAAAGCCATTCAGGGAATTT
>CAYNYI010000033.1:0-27846 GCA_964401455.1 uncultured Fibrobacterota bacterium | reverse complement strand
GTGATTTGCGGAAAATCGAATTTGCAAGAATGCTTTTGTTCTGCATTATGCGGATTTTCTGCGGGAGGGCACCTGGCGGCTTCTCTCGGTGTCTTCCGGGACAGTCTTTTACTTGCAGAAGATACGGAAGGGGAACACTGATTGTCGCTGGCAAATAGAGAAAGCGCAGAAGGTCCGGAGGGGATAGATTCTCATGCCGCCGGCTGGTTCTCGCTATGTATAGAATGGCTTGAAAGAAGATTCAATTGTTTTTAATTGCGCTCAGTTTTTTTCGGTCCTGAACTTTATTTTGACCTCAGGATTATTAAGAAGATCGATTTTAAAAGGTTTTACTCTTTTACCGTCAGGCGACTTGATTATGATTATCATCGGCTTGTTGAGTTGCTTTTTTCTTACTTTGACCACCACTGCGGTATAGTTCCTTATTCTCTCCGGCCCATCACAAATCTGTACAACACTGCCGACAGGATATACAGGAGTAACGGAAATCATAGCCTTTACAACTTCTTTATTGAATTGTGTTCCGGCTCCGATTATTATCGATTTCAGGGCTTCTTCTGGAGATTTTCTTTTTAGTCCGAATTTTGGTGATATCATGAGTGTATATGCGTCTGCTACAGCCACTATCTCCGAGAAACGATGCATCATTCCTCTTTCAACATTCAGTTTACGGGTTGTAGGCATGATATTGGCGCCACGGAGTCCTCTTGGATATCCGGCGCCGTCCTGTCTTTCATGGTGCTGAAAAGCCACCTGGTTGGAAACTGGTGGGATTCTCTGGTTTTCTTTCAGAATCTTATAGCCGTATGTCGGGTGCTCTTTGTAAAGTGTGAATTCCTGAAAACTGAGCCTTGTGTTTTTGGATGCCAGTTCTTTTGGGAGTACTATTTGTCCTATGTCATGCATAACTGCTCCCATTGCGAGTTCATTTATATCGAATTTATTGAATTTAAGAGCTTTGGCAAGTATTATTGAAAGAATTGCTACATCAAGATTGTGCTGAAAAAGATGAGCCTCTATGTTCTGGATTGATGAAAGATTGACAAGTATGTCCGAATTACCAAGGAGTTCTGTTATGATATCATCAAGAAGTCCCTGAATTTTTTCTACAGCGATGATATCCTTAAATTTAGATGTGTCGTTCAATGATTTTTCTATGCTCTCTCTGCTTGCTTCCTTTGTTGCGGCTATTTTCTTTACAGTTTCCATTGAATCGCGAAGGGCTATATTGGTCTGCAGGTTTAGCTGTTCATTGACCATATCGTCGGAGACGACTTCTTCAGTGTCTTCATCCTGTATCCAGAAAGAATTGAAACCTTCTACTTTTAGCCGATTAATATAGTCGGGATTAAGCTTGCACCCCGCGGCGAGAAGAAGGTCACCGTAGGCACTGTAAAGAGAACGGGCAAGGACCATTCCCGGTTTTGCGTCTTCAAGTACTACTTTCAGCATAGGGGAAATCTAATTAATTCTTTTTTTTATTTCAACAGTTGTGTTGCCGGAAACCCCCAGTGCGGGGTGGAAATTGATTTTAAGTCCCGTTTCAGTTTCCCCTTTTCTTATTATGAGGCCAGTTGTTAATTCAACAGGTTCGGTGGAAATGCCGGATTCGATCCATAGTGATTCCATAAGCGTAACCCGGCAGCCTCCTTTGAAAGAGGTTTTGCCATCCGGGAATATTTCCAATCCCGTGCTTGTATACCCCCCGACTTTATCTTTAAAAACGGCGGATACCCTCACTTTAGGATTTTTGTTGAACCCTGCGGGTACCATGCATGAAATTCCCGTATTGAGAGCCCCGCGGGTATTTAATGAAAATCCCGTTGTTAAAAATGCGTTATAAACAGAGCCGTAATGATGGCCGTAGTCCGCTTTTGTCAAGGTAAATGCTGTGCCGGCTGAGAAGTAATTAAAGGGTTTTAATGAATACGCGACAGCAGCGGCCGTCTCGGTGTAAATTTCCAGAAAATCCGGAATTGTTGATAAAGCGGCGGCGAAAGAATGTTTATTTATCGAGATTCCTCCCGAAGCGCTTATTAGACTTGCACTACCGTAAAGATCCAGATAATCGATACCGGTTTTTAGTCCGGAAGGGGTAGAAATCAGCGCGGGATTATGGAACACTGATGCGGGGAAAGCCGGTATTGCGCAGTCGGCTCCGTTTATATCGGGCGGATAAAGAAGAAAATCAGCTTTTGGCTTTTCTGAGGCTATTATCAAAAAAATGATAAGCGGTAAACACAGTTTTTCAGGGGGCAATCAGCAATCCCGTTTTTATTTTTTTAATTCGGTTTTTTTTTCTTAATTCCGCAAGCATAATATAAGGCCCCGGGGGCAATATCTTACCTTTTTCAGATTTTCCGTCCCATTTTAAGGTGTGACTGTAGAGGATGTCTCCGTTAAAGATTTCGGCTTTTTTACGTCCTCTGATATTAAAGACTGTTAATGTCGTTCGGCAAATCGTCGGTGTCTTTATAATAATTTTTATATAATCGCGGTATCCGTCGCTGTCAGGCGAAAAAACTCCGCTCTTTGGGACCGTTTTAATATTATATGAGGCAGAGGGGGAAATTCCGAATACGCTGTTTCGGTATCCGGGCGTTCCGCCTGCAGTTGACGGAAGCCAGGTTTTTGAAGTAGGCAATGTCCTTTCTGAGGAATGGCCCCTTTTTGTAAAACCTGCTTTTCTTTCATATGCCACACTGTCTTCGCTCAGTCCCGCGCGGTTTTTTATGACTATAATATCTCCGTCATTTCGCAGAGAATTCCAGGAAGAACGGCCGGTTAAAAGGAATTTTCCTCCGGAAAATCCATAACATTTCTTGAAATTAAGTGTATCTTCAGCGATAACTGCGTATTCTCCGGGATCAATAAGGAATCCCGATAGAGACATCGGTTCATTTTCTTCACCGTCTCCTATTGACCATAAAAATAAATCCGTTGGTTTTGCGGAAATATTTTTTATTTCAATCCATTCGGGGCAGCCCGAATTAGTATAATACATTATTTCATTAATCCTTACGCCGCTAACTGATATTTTCGGAGGTTCAGACAAAAATCCCGGAGTGCCGCCCGGTGGCGAGATGGTCCAGTTATTTTCCCGGTCAGCGCTGTCGATGCATATTCTTTCAACTGAAAGATTCTCCGCGGGCGGAGCAAATGGTATCCCATCGGCACCGTCATCATCACAATTTTCATAATTGTTTGATAATACAGGGGTTCCGTAGGAATCTTCATATATGTATATTCCGTCTTTCCGGTGAAACAGGGTTACCGGATCCACGTTTGAAAGACCGTCGCCAAGCGTAGTGTTTCCTGAGGTTACTATCATTGTTTTCTCCGCAAAGCGATAAGGGCGGTTGTTATCCGGTGAAAAATACTCCGGGTCAAGTACAATGCAGAATGTTGCAGGAGGCAGAAGGAGTGTTCCGGAAATGGTATTTGCGCACGTGTCGGTACATGGACTGAAAACATCTTTGGCGTCTCCGTCGGTAAAGGTGTATTCTGAAAGGTCGACAGTGTCCTTGGAATTGTTATAGAACTCAATATACTCGTTTGAGTCATCTCCGGGTATATCAGAGGCCCCTCCGGCAGGATTAGCCATTACCTCTGTAATTACAATTGCCGCAAACGGATTGGCAGCAAGGGATAAAAGTATAAAAGTAAAAAACATTATAGGGAATATAAGTATTGCTTATTCGGTTTGAAAGTTTTTTATTCGGAAGTTTTGCGGATTGATAGTTATATTAACTGTAATGGAAAAAAAAAGTTATGCGGTTTTTGATATAGGTTCCAATTCATTGATCCTTACAGTCGCTAAAACTGATGGAGATGTACTCAAAATTACAGATCAGTTCCAGGAAATAACGCGTTTGTCCGAAGGGATTGACGATGAAAAAAAACTACGTGGAGAGCGTTTCGAATTTTGCATCGATGTTATCAACTCTCTAAAATCCAGGCTGGATCCCGCTGATACTGTGATTTTAGATGCCGTAATTACAAGCCCGGGCAGAGAAATTACAAATAGCGACGATGTCCTGGATGAAATTTTCCGTTGCACCGGAATCGGAGCCAGGGTTATCAGCGGTCAAGAGGAAGCGGAGTTCAGTTTTTCGGGTGCCGCGGCTTTTTCTCACGATGAGGAATTATCAGTTGTAGATTTGGGGGGAGGAAGTGTTGAAGTCATGGTCGGGAAATCCTCCGAATATGCTCCGGCTATATCAGAAAGTTTTTCTACGGGTGCTCTGAAAATTATGAAAAAGTTCATGAATGAGAAAGGTCGTTACCGAATTGGCCCCGCAATGAGAAATACGCTCTCTGACATTTGCGGAGTCTCTGAACTTATAAATGGGGCTGCCCTCGGAATAGGAGGCGTTTTTACGTCAATTGCCATGATGGAGAAAGAGCTTTCTTATTTTTACCCGGGATCTGTTCAAGGTTTTCGAATATCTTCCGCCATCCTCAGGAAGTGGATTGAAAAGTTGAACAATATGCCCCGTTTTGCCAGAAAGGAGATTACCGGACTTCATCCGGAAAGGTCTGATTCGATAATAGGTGGGCTGATTATTGCGGAGACTTTACTCGGTCTTACAGGGGGGGACGTAATAGTTTCGGAATCCGGACTCCGAATAGGTATTTTAAGGAACAGGCTTAATGCCGTTAGGGCAGAGTATCATTATGATTAGAATGTTCATTTTTTCTGGCTTTTTTATTCTTCTGTTTTCGGGGCTTGCCTGGGTTAATTTTTTCTCCGAAGAGCAGGCTGACCTTACTTTCATTCTTAACAGCGAACCACAGACTTTTGACCCTGCGTTGGCTACTGGTTCAATATCCATTCGGCTTATTAACCAGGTCTTTCAGGGGTTGACACGCTATGATCCCCGGAATTTAAATCCGCTCCCGGGCTGTGCCCGTTCGTGGACGGTTTCTGATAATGGAAAAAAGTACATTTTTTTAATGGATACATGTCGCTGGTCGGATGGAGCACTCGTTACAGCTGAGGATTTTGAATATTCCTGGCGCCGGGCACTTGATCCTTCCACCGGAGCGGATTATGCTTATCAGCTTTACTGCATTAAAAACGCGGAAGAATTTAATGCCGGGAAAATAAAAGATTTTTCAAAGGTAGGTGTTAAAGCCGTTGGAGATTCAGTCCTGGAAGTGAGTCTGGAAAACCCGACACCGTATTTCCTTATGCTGACTAGTTTTGTTACACTTTTTCCGGTACCGCGCAAATCGGTATCGGAGCACGGCGATCTCTGGACGCGGCCCGAAAATATAGTTTCAAACGGTCCTTACAAAATAACTGAGCATCATTTTCTAAGAAAAATCCGGCTTCGCAGAAATAATTACTTCCGAAAGGGAACCGGAAACCTACAAACCGTGGATGCGCTTATTGTTGAAAATATCAACACCTGTTTTAATATATATGAAACAGGGGGAGCGGATATAATATTCGACATACCGGTCTCGGTCATTCCTTTCGTTAAAGATAGAAAGGACTGTCATATTGCTCCTTATCTGGGTGTTTATTTTTACAGATTTAATGTTACAAAGCCGCCTTTTGACGATGTAAGGCTCAGAAAGGCTTTCTGTATGGCGGTAGACCGCGCCGCTATTACGGAAAACATAACCGGAGCGGGTGAGAAGCCGGCCCACTCTCTTGTTCCTCCCGGACTTGAAGGTTATAACGGGGTAAAGGGTTATAAAAAGAATATTGATGAAGCAAGAAGGCTTCTGGATGAATATATAAAGGATAACGGAGATCCCGGTGAAATCGAACTTTTATATAATACCAGCGAAAATCATAAAAAAATTTCAGAGGCCGTTGCCGGAATGGTATCAAAGAATTTGGGTATAAAAGTTGTTCCCGTAAATCAGGAGTGGAAAGTATATCTGGATACTCAGAAAAAGCTGGAATACCGGATAAGCCGCAGCGCCTGGATAGGAGATTACCCCGATCCGAATACATTTATCGATATGTTTGTATCAGGAGGGGGCAATAACCGGACAGGGTGGGAAGATCCTGTCTATGATTCTCTTGTGGAATCCGCATCTGTATTGCCGGAAGGGGATGAACGCATGGATATCTTTAAGAAGGCAGAAGAAATACTGATAAAACGGGACGCGGTTATTATGCCTCTTTATTTTTATGTGATTAAAAATATGTACAGAGATAGAATAAAAGGGGTGCATTCGAACCTAATTAATTATTTTTATCTTGACAATGTAAGCATTGAATAGGGAAATAGCAAATGACAATTTATGTACTCAAACGGCTTTTTCTTTTTGTTCCGACTATGCTGGTTGTCATGACTGTTTCATTTTTTATGATTCGCTCGGTTCCCGGCGGCCCTTTTGACGCCGAAAGGGAAGTCCCAGAACAGGTAAAGGAAAATCTTAACAAAAAATACGGACTGGATAAACCGCTCGGGTTTCAGTATCTTCGATATCTTTTAAATATTATTCGCTTTGATTTCGGGATGTCTTTGAAATACAGAGACATGTCCGTGAATTCGATAATGGTGCAGGCTCTTCCGGTGTCGGCTTTTTTAGGAATCAGCGCGCTTCTTATTGCGGTATTTGCAGGTACGCTTTCCGGGGTTATTTCCGCTGTCAACAAAAATTCCATTATAGATTATCTCTCTATGTTTGCCGCTATGGCCGGAGTGTCTTTACCAAATTTTGTAATCGGAAGCCTTCTGCTCCTTATTTTTTCTTTTCAACTCAGGATTTTTCCGGTTGCCGGATGGGGATCGTTCTCTCATCTTGTTCTTCCCGCAATTACCCTGTCCGCCGTTTTTACGGCATACATTGCGCGTATGGTCAGGGGAAGCATGCTCGAGGTTTTGTCCGCTGATTATATAAAGACAGCCAGGGCCAAAGGAGTGCCTGAAAACGGGATTGTTTTTCGACACGCTCTTCGGACGGCTTTTCTGCCGGTGCTTGGTTATCTCGGTCCCGCCGCCGCAGCTGTTTTGACCGGTTCGGTTGTAGTAGAAAAGATTTTTTCAATTCCGGGTATGGGTGCTCATTTTGTTAATGCCGCTTTAAACAGAGACTACACCCTGGTAATGGGAACTGTGCTTGTTTATACTTTTTTTCTGATAGTATTTAATCTCATAATGGACGTTTTCAGGGTGTGGTTTGATCCGAGGCTGGAGTATGGTAAATAAAGGCAATGCCGTTTCTGCGAACAGGCCCCTTAAGAGGTTTTTGAAAAATAAAATGGCGCTTGTTTCAGCTTTGATGATCGCGTCCGCGGCTGTTTTTACCGCGGCGGCCCATATTTACGGTATTAATCCGGATTCCCAGAATTTAACCAATACTTTTGCTTCACCTTCGGTGACCGCATTATTCGGTACCGACGGTTTAGGACGGGATGTCTTTATCCGGATGATAGCGGGCGCCAGAATTTCTTTTCTGGTCGGAATAACTGCTACTTTTATAAGTATCAGCGTAGGTCTGGTTTATGGAATGACAGCCGGTTATAAAGGAGGCCGCACTGATGAAGCAATGATGCGTATAGTCGATGTACTTTTTGGTCTGCCTTTCATGTTTTTTGTCATACTCCTGCTCGTATTTTTCAGCAGGAGCATATTCGTCCTTTTTGCCGCTCTGGGCTTGACAACCTGGCTCCCTGTAGCGGTAGTTGTTCGCGGACATACGCTCTCTGTCCGGAAAATGGATTTTGTTGAAGGGGCAAAGGCCGAAGGTGCATCTGATCTTAGGATAATGGTGAATCATATTCTTCCGAATATCCTTCCTGTAGTTATTGTTTATGCCACACTTACCGTGCCGCGCGTGATGCTACAGGAAGCTTTCCTGAGTTTTCTAGGACTTACAGTTCGGGGACAGGAACACAGCTGGGGCGCCATACTTTCGGAGTCAGTAGGCTCTGTTAATCCGATTCAGACACATTGGTGGTTGATTTTGTTCCCGTGTATTTTTATCGGTGCCGCTTTTCTCGCTATGAATTTTTTGGGCGACGGCTTAAGGGACGCGATTGATCCGGGACGATCGGACTAGTTCTCAATTTCTTCGATGTTATTTATGATTTCCTGGACTTTGGCAAAATCTTCTTTGAGGAAAGCATCCGCTTTTCTGGTGTATAGTTCGGCGAGCATCTCATTTTTTGAAGAGCTCATATCTCTTGAGTATTCTATTATTTTCTCTATGTCGTCCATATATTTATAACCGCCCATAAAATCCCTGAAATTGTCCGCTGCCTCCTCAAAACCTACGCCGGTCTGAGCAGAATAAACAAGTTTTGGTATATATTCCGAGAGGATTGTTTTTGCGAGGTCTTCGCTATGCTGCCTGAAATTGTCTCTTGAAAGAGCGGATTCTTCGGCCTGCATGAGAAGAGAATTTATTTCCTTCATAATATGGTTTTGATGCTGTTCTTTGAATTGCGCCTGATATAGAATAGGAAGGGCGTTTACAGCCAGGTTGGCATTACCTGCATTGTTAAAAGATCCTACATAAAAAATATCTCCTTCTTCCTGCATAAGATTTTCTTCATTATCAAAGAGGACTATTTTGGCAGGAGTGGGGATGAAATCCTCCATCTTTTTCATGTTTTTGAGCCTGTCCTTCAGAAGAGCCGGGTCTATAGCGGATTCTATTCCTCCGGAATCTCCGGCCTGTTTTATGAGTTCCTCAATTCCGGCCTCAAAAGAAAGTCCAAGTTCTTCTTTTAAAAATTGCGTCAGGTTTCTCGCTTTTCTGTAATCGCCCTGCGCGGCGATAATACCGTTTGAGATCGCGTCGAGTATTTGGCGCGGTACACCTGTTGTGTCGGCGTCCGGGTTGATCTGTGCATAGACAGTAATTCTTCCGTATAGATTTTTAGAGTCGCCTTTTTTCTGGATCAAGTACATTTTTTACCTTATTTAAAACTTGAGAATATTCGGGCCGAGTATTTATATTAACATGCGTAAGCATGCTGTTTTGACCGGCAGTAATATAATATTTTATTTTACACGTGTTTGCAAGTCTTTTATGCCCGAAAGGATAAAATGAAATACGATGTTGTCATCGGACTGGAAGTTCATGCCCAGTTAACGACCGAAACCAAAATTTTCTGTTCATGTTCCTCCTCGTTCGGCAAGGAACAGAATTCGCACGGATGTCCGGTATGTCTCGGGATGCCTGGAACACTCCCTGTACCGAACAGGAAAGTAATAGAATACGCCGTAAGAATGGGGCTTGCCGTAAACTGCTCAATAAACAAGGAAAGTATTTTCGCAAGAAAAAACTATTTTTACCCCGATCTGCCTAAAGGTTACCAAATCAGCCAGTATGAGCTTCCGATATGTGGTGAAGGTTATATAATGATAAATGAAGGGGGAAAGGAGAGAAAAATAGGCATAACACGCATACATATGGAAGAAGACGCCGGAAAACTCATTCATGACAGAGGAGCTAACAGCCTTTTTGATGTAAACCGCTGCGGAGTACCTCTTATTGAGATTGTCAGCGAGCCTGACATAAAAACTCCCGGAGAGGCGCGTCTTTATCTGTCTTCTCTTCGTCGGATTCTTCAATATCTTGAAATATGTGACGGAAATATGGAAGAAGGCAGTTTCAGGTGTGATGCGAATATCAGTCTGAAACCGGTCGGAAGCGAAAAACTCGGAACTAAGACAGAGCTTAAAAACATGAATTCCATGAGCGGTGTCCAAAAGGCCCTTGAATATGAAATAGAGAGACAATCTGATCTGTTGGATTCCGGCAGAAAAATAGTTCAGCAGACTCTTTTATGGGATGAGAATGAGGGAATGGCGCACCCGATGAGAACCAAAGAGGAGGCCCACGACTACAGATATTTCCCGGATCCCGATCTGGCCCCTGTGCGCATAGACGAGCAATTCGTAGAAAATGTAAGGAACAGTATGCCTGAGCTTCCCGGGGAACGCAAAAAAAGATTAATTGATGAGAACGGCCTGCCTGAATACGACGCCGAAATATTGACTTCTTCCAAGCCCCTTGCTGATTTTTTTGAGAAGGGCCTTTCTGAATGCGGTGACGCGAAACAGATGAGTAACTGGATGATGGGCGAGGTTCTAAGAGTTATGAAAGATGACGGAATCGATGATCCTTTCGCCCTTAAAATTACTCCTTCGGGCATCGCGACATTGATAAAGCTTGTTAAAAGTGGTAAAATTTCAGGAAAAATAGCCAAGGAAGTTTTTCGCGATATGAGGGATAGCGGCGGAAATCCTGAACAAATAGTAGAGAAAAAGGGTCTGGTCCAGATATCAGACGAAGGTTCAGTTCTTCCCATAGTTGAAAAAGTTATAGCCGAAAATCCTGATCAGGCAGAACAGTTCCGGGCCGGAAAAGAAAAAGTAATCGGATTTTTCGTCGGACAAGTTATGAAAGAAAGCCGTGGCAAGGCAAATCCCGCTCTTGTCAATAAACTTTTGAAAGAAAATCTGAAAGCGTGACCCGGGAAAAGAGTATATATGAAGATTTCCGTATATTCAGCATTACTTTTATTCTTTGTTATTGTCTTTAGCTCTATCGGCGCTCCGCCTCCGGGTCAGACCTTTACCGATTCTTCCGCGTATATAGCCGCTGCGGATTCATCCGGCGAGCAATCCGGGTCTAGAGTTATACGACGGGAGCTTGACTACGGTGAGCAGCTGAAGACGGCGGTTTCAGTAATGGTTTTTGTAATCCTGATACAGGTTACCACAAGGAACTGGAACCCCGAATGATGCGCCGTAAAAGGCGGTATAATTTGTTTTACAGGGGACATTAACTTATCTTTATTAACCTAAATTGAATTTACCGGGGGAATAATGAAAAACATAATCGCCGTAGGTGACGGAATGGCGGACTGGAAAATTCCGCAACTGGGCGGTAAGACAATTCTTGAAGCTGCTGATACCCCTAATATGGACAGGCTTTCCAGAGAAGGAATTCTCGGCACAGTCCGAACTGTTCCTGAGGGTATGGAGCCTGGAAGTGATGTCGCTAATCTTTCTATAATGGGTTATAATCCAAAAAAATTCTATACAGGAAGAGGGCCGCTGGAGGCCCTCAGTCTCGGTGTTGAACTTGGAGAAAATGATATTGCCTACAGAATGAATCTGGTTACGATCGAAGAAAACCTAATGAAAGATTATTCCGCGGGACACATCTCGACCGAAGATTCCGGTCCCTTGGTGAGGGATTTGGCGAATGAGATGAATGATGACCGTTTCTCCGTTTACCCGGGAACCGGATACCGCCATCTTCTTGTAGATTCTTCCGGTAAAAACTCACTCAAATGCACTCCGCCGCATGATATTTCAGGTAGAAGTATAGCAGAATATACTCCTAAAGGCGAAGCGAATATGGATATACTCGAATTTATGGGAAAAGCGCATACTTTTCTGGAAAACCATCCTTTTAATGAGAAAAGAGTCTCTTCGGGAAGAAACCCCGCTTCACATATATGGCCCTGGGGTCAGGGAACACGTCCTTCCATGCCAAAATTCAGGGAATATTACGGTTTAGATGGAGGGGTAATTTCCGCTGTCGATCTTTTAAAGGGAATTGCTTCCGGGGCTGGTTTGGAAGTTATAGATGTTCCGGGTGCCACCGGTTTTTTGGACACAGCGTTCGAAGCAAAGGCCGAATACGCTGTTCGTTTTCTTGAAGACAATGATTTCATATACATACATGTTGAGGCCCCCGACGAAACAGGTCATCTCGGGGATTATAAAAAAAAGACAGAGGCGGTAGAATCATTTGACAAAAGAATGCTTGGTACGTTTCTGAAATTGATGGAAGGTAAAGATTATCGTATTATGATTCTGCCCGACCACTATACACCCGTTGAAATTAAAACCCATAGCGCAGAGCCTGTGCCTTTTCTTATTTACAGTACGCGCGGTGGCGGCGGCAGCAATAAAAAATATACAGAAAAAAACTGCGGAGAATCGGGCCTCCATTTTGAAGACGGGCCCTCGGCTCTTGAATATTTTCTTAAATTCTAAAAATACGGTGGAATTAAATGAAAGCAATGATACTCGCTGCGGGTTACGGTAAAAGGCTCAAAGAAATCACAACTAATATACCCAAACCGCTTGTTAAAGCAGGGGGGAAGCATCTGATAGATTATTCTCTTTCTCTTTGTGAAAATGCAGGAGTCCGCTCTGTAATAGTAAATACTCATCATATCGGATACCAGATAAAGGAATACTTCAGCGGTTTAAAAAAAACGTTTGAAATATCAATAGTTGAAGAACCGGAAATACTCGGGACAGGCGGTGGTGTAGCTAACGCAGCCGGTCTTCTCCGCGGCGGTTCATTTTTTCTTATGAATTCTGACATAATCTGCGATATAGACCTTAACGAGGTCCTTGATTTTCATGTTAAAAACAGGGATTCGGCAACAATGGTTCTGGGGCGGCTAAATAAAGGAGACCAAATGACTCCTGTTGAAGTAAAAGACGGTAAGGTTGTTAAAATAGGAGAATCCGGAGATTATTTTTTTAAAGGTATTCATGTCTTGAATGATACTGTTTTTGATTATCTTGAGCCCCGCTATTCCTCTATAGTCGAGTCCTTTTATCAAAAAGCCATTAACGACGGACTTCCAATCGGAGCTTTTATTCATGAGGGAAAATGGTTTGATATGGGAACCCCAAAGTCTCTTGAGGAATACGAAAAACTATTTCCCAAGGATGAGGATGAGAAAATTAATTGAGTTTGACCGCATACCGGTTTTTACAATAAAGGAAATGCTGTATGCTACGGTTTCCCGGTATTCCAAACGCAACGCCTTAATGTCGAAAGTTTCAGGGAAATGGGTTAGCGTTACATATGAGTCACTTTTAGAAAGGGTTAACAACGCCGGGGCAGCCTTGTATGCTATGGGCGTATGTCCGGGCGACAGAGTTGCTGTTCTCGGTGAGAACAATACCAATTGGGCTGTGGCTTATCTCGCGGCAGCATGCGGTGCAGTTACGGTGGTTCCGATTGACAAAGAACTTACAGCGCAGGAAGTTCGAAGAATTCTTAAAGTCTCGGAATGCCAGGGGATATTTATTTCCTCGAATTATTTTCATCTCATAGAAGAACTGAACATTCCCGATTTTGTTGTTGATATCTCTCTGAACAATAATGAAGACCAGAGCCGGGAAGGAGTTATCCCGATGGATGATTTCATTGAAAACGGCCGTCAGAACGCAAAAAACTGTCCGGAAATAGGATATGATCAGGCCGAGGTGAAGCCCGATGATCCCCTCTCAATGCTTTTTACTTCCGGAACGATAGGTGCGTCAAAAGCGGTTTGCCTTACTCACAAAAATGTGTGTTCTAATTTCACCGCGGCTGCCCGGAGTATTATGATTTATCCTGAGGATGTTTTTTTATCTGTTCTTCCGATCCATCATGTTTATGAAAATACCTGCGGTTTTCTCCTTCCACTTTACGCGGGTTCAAAAATAGCTTTTGCTGAAAGTCTCAGGAAAATCCCAGACAATCTAAAAGAAATTAAGCCGACGGTGCTTCTGGCTGTACCTCTGCTTATTAACAAACTCTATAAGAAAATCAAGGCCGGAATCAAGGCGAAAGGCGCTGAAAAAAAAGCCGGCGCGGTTTGTTCTTTGCTCTCTCTTTTCGGTGAGTACGCGATGCCTCTAAAGAGAAAGGTATTCCGGGAAATCCATGACAAATTCGGCGGCAGAATACGGCTTTTTGTCGTTGGTGGAGCGGCTATGGACCCCGATACGGCTTACGGCATGGGGAAATTCGGTTTTAAAGTGCTCCAGGGGTACGGACTTTCGGAAACATCCCCTCTTCTTGCGGTTAACCGTGAAAATTTCTATAAGCATGATGCCGCCGGATTGCCGGTACCGGGTGTCAGTATCAGAATAGACAATCCCGATAAGGAAGGTATTGGAGAAGTGCTGGCGAAAGGCCCTAATATTATGTCGGGATATTATAAAAACGAAAGCGCAACTAAATCGGTTTTTACTCCGGACGGATGGTTTCGTACCGGTGATCTCGGTTCCCTTGATGAAGACGGGTTTTTGTTGCTCTGCGGCAGAAAAAAGCTTGTAATTGTAACTCCAAACGGGAAGAACGTCTTTCCCGAAGAAATTGAGGATGAACTTGTAAAGAAAGACTGTATCATGGAGGCTATGGTTTGGCCCGGAGGTTCAAAGGACATGAAAAAACATTATGTCCACGCGACGATTGTGCCTGATATGGAATTTATTGATGCCGAATTTGACAAAAAAAATATTGAAATTACAGAGGAGAATATTTACCGGGAAATAAAAAAAGTAATTAAGGAGCTCAATGAGAAAATGGCGGATTATAAAAGAATAACCCGTTTTAATATAAGAAAAGAGGAGTTTCCCAAAACTTCAAAGAAAACTATAAAACGTTATCTTGTAAGCATTGATGAGCAGTCGGTATGACAGTCCACAAAATCTTTACTGTTTCTGAAATTACATCTGAAATAAGAAGAACACTGGAAAAAAACTGGGGAGCCGTTTATGTTTCCGGCGAAATTTCCTATATCAAAAAACATTCAAGCGGGCACGTGTATTTTTCTATATCTGATCAGAGTTCCCAGCTTAACTGCACACTTTGGAGGTCTTATGTTTCGCTTGTCTCGTCTATTCCGGAGAAGGGAAAGAAAGTTACTGTTTACGGAAAAGTGAGCGTTTATGACAGGATGGGGCAGTATCAGCTTAATGCGAGGAATATTGTTGAGGAAGGTGAAGGGCTTCTGGCTGCTGAATATGAAAAATTAAAAAAGAAGCTTACGGACGAAGGGATTTTTGATGTTTCTAAAAAACGGCCGTTGCCGGATTTTCCACTTAAAATCGGAGTCGTCACTTCTCGTACAGGAGCTGCGCTGCAGGATATAATAAATGTAATTAAAAGAAGAAGCCCGCAGACCACGCTGGTTATCAGAAATGCCATTGTGCAGGGCGAGAAGGCCCCCGACTCGATAAAGGAAGCTATAGAAGATTTTAATATTTACGGTGATGCGGATTTGCTGATCGTAGGCAGAGGCGGAGGAAGTCCTGAAGACCTTTGGGCATTCAATACGGAGCCTGTGGTCAGGGCGGTTGCGGAATCCGGAATTCCTGTTATTTCCGCGGTAGGGCATGAAACAGATGTTTCTCTTTCGGATTTTGCGGCGGATGTCCGCGCTCCTACCCCTTCAGCCGCGGCGGAAATAGCGGTGCGTGATAACTCCGAGCGCAGAACCTTCGTAAGTTCTCTTATAAGAAGATTATTTAATGAAGAAAAGGGGCGTATTATTCGCGAGAGGGACCGCTACAATTCACTTTGCGCCTCATATGCTTTTCGTATTCCCGTGAATCTAATTGAACAGAATTACCAGAGAATTGACGGATTGCGTAAAATGCTTGAAATATCTACAAAAAATCTATTCTCGGCTCATGAAAGCCGCATACGTGCGGCATTTGCCCGGCTGGATCTGCTTTCGCCACTCAAGATCCTTTCACGCGGCTATTCTGTTCTTGTTAAAAAAAGCGATGGAGCAGCGGTGAAAACGGCCGCTGATATTTCTCCTAAGGATATACTGCTGGCAAGGTTTCATGAGGGATCGGCCGAACTTAAAGTTGAAAGGTGTTTTTATGGCCCCGGAAAAAACTGACTTCGAAGAATCCATGAAAAAACTGGAACAAATTGTTCAGGAAATGGAGTCCGGCGAATTGACTCTGGAAAAATCAATTGAAAAATTTGAGGAAGGTGTTAAGCTGGCCGGAATATGCGGAAAGGTTCTCGGAGACTCCGAGCAAAAAATTAATGAACTCATAAAAAAGAACGGTGATATTTTTGAACAAAGCGCCCAGGGTTTATGATTTGTTTCCGGGATTGATTTATTATTATCTTCTAATAAACTTTTCACACTGATACCGGAATCCAAAAAATGGAAAAAAGTTTTAAGGAATATATGGCGGCCAAAAAGGAGGAGGTTGAGAAACAGCTTTCTAAGGTTCTGCCTTCCGCCGATGAATATCCGTCTGAGATACATGAGGCAATGCGATACTCGGTTTTTGCCGGTGGTAAAAGGCTTCGGCCGGTGCTTGTTCTTGCCGCTTATGAACTCTTTTCGGAAAACCGTCCGGCATACGGGGATGCGCTTAAAGCAGCCTGCGCATTAGAAATGCTTCATACTTTTTCGTTAATTCATGATGATCTGCCCTGTATGGATGACGACGACCTGAGACGGGGTATGCCCACATGTCATAAAAAGTTCGGAGAGGCTGTAGCTGTTCTTGCCGGGGATGCCCTTTGTATTCATGCTTTTCAGATTATTTCCTGTATAAAGGGAGGGGCTGTTGCCGCTGAAATAGCGGATGCGCTTGGAACTTCCGGGATGATCGGAGGGCAGGTAGTGGATATACTTTCGGAGGGGAAACAGGTAGGGCCGGATATACTTGATTACATCCATTATCACAAAACCTCGGCCCTGATAAGATCCTCTCTGAGATGCGGAGCCCTCATAGCGGGATCTTCAGATGAAGAACTCGAAAAAATATCTTCCTTTGGAGAAAAGATAGGTCTTTCTTTCCAGATTGTAGATGATATTCTTGATATTGAAAGTACAACAGAACAATTGGGCAAAACCGTTGGAAGAGACGAAAACCTTCATAAATCAACTTATCCCGGACGTTACGGTCTGGGTGGGGCCAGAGAAAAAGCGCGTAAGCTGATAAGGGACGCCGTTGATTCTCTTTCCGGTATAAACGGTGATACGGCTACATTGCGCGCCCTTGCGGAATATATTATAACCAGAGTAAATTGAAGCCCGGAGATAAAATGTCATTATTGGAAAATATTAATTCACCTGCCGATCTTAAGAAACTGGAAAGAAAGGATCTCTCCGCATTGGCTGAGGAGATCCGTGAACGAATACTTTCCGTTGTCAGCGAAACAGGCGGCCATCTCGCGCCGAGTCTGGGTGTGGTTGAGCTTACAATAGCACTGCACTATGTGTATGAAAGTCCGGAAGATCGAATAGTCTGGGATGTCGGGCATCAGGCATATCCTCATAAAATTCTAACCGGGCGTAATCCAAAGTTTCCTACTATAAGGCAGCACGGCGGTTTGAGCGGCTATCCCAGAAGGTCTGAAAGTCCTCATGACGCTTTTGATGTGGGCCATGCCAGTACCTCGATTTCCGCGGCCCTCGGAATGGCCTGTGCCAGGGATGTGAAAAAAGACAAAAGAAATATAGTCGCGGTAATAGGTGATGGATCTATGACGGGCGGGCTTGCATATGAAGGTTTGAATAATGCGGGACATTTAAGAAGCGATATTACGGTTGTCCTTAATGACAATAAAATGTCGATATCTCCTAATGTCGGTGCCATGTCGAGGTATCTTTCTCGCGCGTTGGCAGATCCGCGTTTTAATAAGCTCAAAGATGATGTATGGTCATTGATGGGAAGATTAAGCGGTTTTGGTAAAGGGGTAAGGAGTCTTGTAAGCAGAATTGATGATTCAGTAAAAACTCTTATCATGCCGGGCCGGCTTTTTGAAGAACTCGGGTTTTCGTATTTCGGTCCGATAGACGGTCATGATACCTCACAATTAATAGATATTTTCGGAAAAGTTCGTGACCTGCCCGGCCCTAAACTCGTACATGTAATTACAAGAAAAGGCAAAGGATACCATCATGCCGAAAGCAATGCTTCCAAATTTCACGGTATCGGCTCCTTCCGGCAGGAAACAGGCGAAGTAAAGAAAACCAAAAAGAAAACATACTCAGCCATATTCGGCGAAAGCATTTGTAAACATGCCGAAAGAAACAACGACATAGCAGCAATAACTGCGGGAATGACCGATGGTACCGGCCTCAAAGCTTTCTCTGAAAAATTTCCTGAGCGGTTTTTCGATGTGGGAATAGCGGAAGGACATGCCGTGACTTTTGCTGGCGGGCTGGCGGCTTCAGGAATTAAACCTGTAGTTGCAATTTATTCCACTTTTCTGCAGCGTGCATACGATAACATCATCCATGATATAGCACTTCAAAATCTGCCTGTTATTTTTTGCCTCGACAGAGCCGGTCTTGTGGGAGATGACGGTCCCACTCATCACGGTGTTTTTGACCTTTCTTTTCTTCGGACTGTTCCGGGAGCAGTTATTATGGCTCCTTCTTCGGGCGCGGAACTTGAGAAAATGATTGATTACGCTTTAAACTCTCATAAAAAAGGTCCCGTTTTCATACGATACCCAAGGGGTGAAGCCGACGCTGAACCTGCTCTACAGAAATATCAGGAAATTGAGATCGGAAAAATGCGGACATTCGGAAACGGAGAGGATGTTCTCCTTGTTTCAGCCGGAAATTCTCTTAAGGATTGCCTTGAAATAATGAAAATTCTTGAAAAAGACGAAATAGGCGTTACAATCGCGGATATGCGGTTTGTAAAACCCATTGACAGCTCGGTTTTTGAACTCATAAAATCGCATAAGATAGCGGCAGTAGCAGAGTCCAACACAATGGTGGGCGGAATTTACGGCGCGGTGTGCGAAGGAATGAAAAACCGGGAAACCCCCGTTGTTTCGCTGGGTATTCCTGATAAATTCATAAATCACGGTAATAATGATTTGCTTAAAAAAGAAATAGGAATTGACCCGGAGTCTTGTGCGCGCCTCATAAAGGGGATGCTTTCCTGAAAGGTCTCAGACTGAGCATTCATCGAAAATATCTCCGAGATAGTCTGATATTTTCTCCGCTACCGCCTCTGAAGAATAAAAACCTTTGCTGATTTTTCGGCGTATTGAGTTGAGATGCTTTTTTTTCTCTTTTTCTTCCAGATTGAGAAATTTAGGTTTTCTTGCTTCCATGCATTTGAGCCCGTAATAAATGGTTTGATATCCTCTATATCGGTGAAAAAAAACAAAATCTTTAGAATCAACAAATATTATGAACTTTTTCGAGGTATCTGTTATCTATAATTTTAGAGCTTAACCGGCAGTGCGGTTTGAAAAGTTGTATATTGTATTAGAATCAATCATAGAGAAAAAACAATCTCACCGGAGGAACACATGTTTCTTAGAATTTTATTTGTCATATTTACAATCTGTCTTTATTCTTACGGTGCATGGGGTACCGGCGGGTCTTATCCCGAATATATTGTAACAGATTCAATTGTGCCCCCGGATAATTCCATAAATCAGTCTTTGAGTGTTTTCCTTTCCGCAAAAGACGCCGCCGGTAATCCATACAGCATTCTTGGTACAAGCATGCCGCTTCGCGGGATTGCCACATACGGGCCGGATTATTTCAATTCTGACCCAACGGTTTCGGCTTTCTATAAATTTGACGAGAAAATTGAATACAACTCAAAAGATACTTCCGGTTTTAAGCTGCAATATCCACTTGGTACCGGAAATGCCCGTACCTTGAAGGGTGTCTTCGGAAACGGGATTGCACTTTCGGATTCATCCTATGCGGTGCATTTTTTTCCGCCCAATCTTGGCTGTGAGATTTACGATACCATTGACATCATTGATACAGTGGGCGGGGGTGGTGTCTTTGACACTTCAGTCGGTTATCGGTGGAGACAGGCCGCGGGAAGTGATTCCGCCGTTTTGGTTAGTTCCTATAAAGAGTTGAATATATATGACATACCTCAGCGTTTTTATTATGACAGAGAAACAGATCCTACTGAAAAAGATACAGTAATGTTCTGGTATGAAGATACCCGCAAAGGAAATCCTGACCAGATATACAGAGACTCCCGTACAAATCTTCCGTATTCTGCGGAATGCTGGGTTTTTTCAAGAGAAGGGGAGAATACCGCGAATAAATTCGCTTCTATTGTATCGAATCAGGGGGTTTACAGCTATGGCGGATATACTTTCGGGCTCACCGAGATGAAACCCTTCTTCGGAGCCTACACCTGGGCAACTCTTCCTCTTGTCGAAGGAGCCGGAGCGAATTATGTGAGAGTTGTTTCCGAAAAGAAAATTCCGGATGGGCGGTGGGTGCATCTTGCTTATTCCATAGACGCCTCGGCCGCGGTAACTCTCTATATTGACGGTTTGCGTGTTCCGACGCATATGGATACGGTTGGACTTAACGGCGGTAAAATAGAAAGCAGCATGGAAAATGCAGGTTATTACGGGACCGGAAACAGCTTTTCGCTTTGGGGTATAGCACCAAACTATGATTATCTCAGCAAAGAGTTCAGGCTCGGAAAAACCGGAATAGAGAATTATACCGTATTCAAAGGATATATTGACGAACTTGTTATTCACAAGGGGAAAACCAACGCGTCCGGTGATTATTATACGATGAACACCTATTCCGGACTTAATTTCAGTTCAGACCCCCTCTCTTTTTCAGGTTCTTCAGTTAATTTTCAGGTGAGTTCCCCTGTCAACAGTCAGCTGATGCTGAACAGCGTGCAGGCAGGAGACTTAGCCTTCTCTTCCGGGCCGGTTGCATGGTCGGCGGAAGCTTCGGGAGATTATGCGGGGCTTGCGGTTGTAATGCCCGGTCAGACATTTAATGTCGCTGAGGGCAGGGTTGAGAACAGCCCCGCTCCGGTAGATGTCGGTGAAGAATTTTCCGCCCAGGTGGTGGCGGTTGATGCCCACGGCAATAAGGTCAGTTCTGTTGTGCCTATAATAGAATCTGTTTATATCGTATACGATTCTGCGGGAACTAAAGATTCTGTTCAGGCGCAGTATTCTGTCGATACTTCATACTCCGGAACCACTGAACTCAAAGTTACCCAGCAGCTCGCGGTTTCAAGAAGCATCGAATCCTTCCAACTTCATATAAACGCCCAGTATTTTTCTCCCATAAGCGGAAGCAGCGATGACTATATTGCCCTTTCCGGCAAATTCGAGGGGCTGATGGTTGTCAGTAACGGTCAGCAGTATATACCCGGCCAGGGTCCTTCCGGACCGACCGACACGGTTGTTATTCCGGACAGCGCGGATATAAGCGTTTATCTTGTTGATGAACAGACCAATAATATTGAAGACCTTTATACGCGTGATCTCTCTCCGACAGAATATGAAGTCATGCCGCAGCTTTCGGTCGGTGATACTCTCTGGGCAGACAGAAGTTATTATGTTGTTGATCAGGATCTGCCTGCAAGTATTGCGGGAAAACAATGGGTGCGCACCTTTTTTAACCATAAAGAAACTCCGATTAATTTCCGCTTTTATCCGACCCTTCCGGTTACGGTATATATAGCATTTCCAAGATCCGGCGGTCTCGACAGCTCCATGGCTGTCGGGAACGGTACTGCATCTATTTTCGGAACAGATAGTGGTGCAGGAGTACTCCCTTATGTTACTGATTTAATCGGTTCCGTTACTTTCAGCGCTCCTTCCTCAGCGGGCGGCACACTTATGGAGGCTTCCGATTATAACGGAGACGGTACAATAACAGGGGATGGTTCCGGATGGATCGACTATAATACCGGTGCATGGGGGCTGGAGTTTGCAGCACCTGTTCAAAACGGAGGCGATATTAAAGTGAAATACAGTTTTAACCTTACTCCGGGCACCATAACAAAATATTTCGATATGCATCCTGATTCAGCCGGAAAGACCTGGCTGCCGACTGCTGATTCGATACTTGTATCTAACTGGAGCGGCGGTACTTCGGCAAGAACCATCTGGAGCAGAACATATACAGGGGCTGACTTAAATGAAAACCCGGCGGTAGTGCTTCCAACCCCGAAAACCGGAAATGGAAACATGTATGTTCCGTTTATTTCTCTTGACGCGGACCTTGAAAATGTGGTTTCACTCGCAGTAAACGACCCTGACGCGGTTGTATCCCGGGTAGAGCCTGCCGACGGGGTTATCAAGAGTCCGATTCAATATAAAGTACATCATAGTTCCTCTTATCCGGCAGTTGTGCCCACTGCCGTATTCGACAGCACGATATACAATAATAAAGATAATTCGGGAGCAGCCTATGCAGTAGTAAAGGTTATTCCATCCACGAGTTTTGAGTTTAATATTATTGACGGGGCCTCGGAATGGGTCGATAACAGCTCCCAGGTAGCCTGCACTGCCGGTGTTATGGTTAAAATGGAAATACGGGCAGTAAAAGACAGTTCAGGAGTAAGGTCTCTTATATCAGATTTTAACGCTACTGAAATGAGCGTTTATTCAGTTTACGGAAATACTCCCTACACAACTATTCCTCAGCAGTTCGGCACCGATTCTCTGAATATGCAGACTCTGCCGTCCGCCGATTCAGACCCGAAAACAGTGAATGTTAATTTTCAGGGAGGTGTCGATACGGTCTGGGTACTTCTTAACAATGCCGAGGATGACGGACAGAAAATAATATTCTCGGATACGATTGACGGTATAGGGGAAATATACAATGAGATGAAAACAGACGTGTATCCGGGAGAGATGGCTTTAGTAAGCGTAAGTTCTTCACCGGAGCCTCATTCCGATTACGGAGACGATATTACTATTACCGCGAACAGTACGACCAGCTTTTATGCCCATTCCTATGATGCATATGGCAATTATATAGGCACCGAAGATGCGACCTATACTTTCGCTGCGGGAGCTGCGCCCCCTAATTGGCCTATTAATAACGGTGAAAGCAGCTCTGCATTCAACTATACCTATGTGCTGGAAGAAGATATGGATGTTGACTCCTCCCGTATTATAGCCTGTGTCGGTTCTTTCTGTGATACGATTGTTTTGGATTATGAAGATTACAAAGTGGTTTCTTTCAATAACGACAGCACCTTTATTTATGATCTTGACGGGGACGGGTACCTGGATTATATTACGATAACTTTTGGACAGGCTGTGGAAGCCGGTGATATTTCCGGAATATCTGTAGTGAATTCACCCTATGGATTTCAGACTTCCGGTTCGGCGGAACCTGTCAGCAGCCCGGTTATAGATTATGCCGCTGGCCAAAATCGCAGTACCGTTCTTCTTGCTTCGGGAGACTCTTCAAAGTACTGGGGAAACAGAATAGCCGAAAATGATGCCATAAATCTGGTAACAGGTCAGGCATGGCTGAGGAATGCTCCCGAAACAGATTGTGAAAACAAGGTGCAGTGCAAGATTAAATTCGCTTCTGGACGGGCCTATTTTCTGGATAACGGAACAAGAATTGACAGTACACTGTTTTATCCCAGGGATAAAGCCGGTCCTGTACTGGACAGCGTACGCATAGCTTTTTCGGATTCAGAGAAGAGGCTTTCCTTTCTTCTTAGTGAGCCTGTAATTGTTAATTCTCAGCTGCGCACAGCTATTGAGACCGGGAACAGTGCCGGATATGATCTGTTTAATGTTTACTCTGAGCCTGTTAAATTTATAACGACATGGCAGAGAGGACAATACTGGGATGCGGGCAGGGTAATAAACAACGAAATTTACGGTTCACCATATACTCTTGACTTCAGCCGACTTTCAACTGAAAACCGAATTGATATTACGAATTTCCCGGGGAAAGTCCAGGGTATGAGCAGTGGAGTAAGCTTCCTTGATTCTTCGGATATAAGGAGCATGATCCATTATTTCAGGATTTCCGACACCGTTACAAGTGATGACGGTTCGGCAAAATTTGTAATTACCGATAATTCTGCCCTTCAAAACCCTGTCCATCCGGAAAACCGTCATATTTATACTTCCGCGGTAAACTGGAATACCGATCAGCGTACAAAATCTCCTTTCGGTATAGAGGACTTTCAGAACGGATCTGTAAAAACTACAACGGTTTTCAATACTACCGAGCTTCGTTCCGGTCAGCATGGTGAAGCAGCCAGTGTCCAGTATCTGCTTGTAACAATGCATGTTTATGATATGTTGGGTAATCTGGTCGCTAATGTAGTAAAGGCCGGTCAGGAAAGACCGTGTAATACCGATTGCCCTCCCGCCGGAGTAATAAGAAGCGCTAATACGGAATTTGAAGTCTGGCCTGTGAGTTCTCTTGATCAGACAGGCGGCAAGATGGTGCATAAATATGAATGGTCCGGGCAGAATGAGAAAAACCGTTTTGCCGCAAGGGGCGGCTATGTAAAAGTAGCAAACTACTATGTCTCTCCTGATACCGAAGGTGCGGCCAAAAGGCTGGTTTCCAGTTCAGTATTTCGTGTATTATGGCTGGGTACAGGAGAATAATGGCCGCGGTTGATCTGCACCTGCATTCGAAATGTTCAGATGGTACCGATTCCCCGACGGAGCTTGTAAAAAAAGCGGCTTCGGCGGGGGTCGGTGTTACGGCCCTCACTGATCACGATACCGTTATAGGGGTTCCAGAATTTTTGGAATCCGAGTCTGCATTGCATATCAAACGGATAGCCGGAGTAGAGTTCAGTGTCGAGAATTTTGAAGGCCTAAAAGACATTGATGTACTCGCGTATTATCCGGATAATGGCGTTTTCATGAAGCGCTTTGACGAAATAGAAGGGGTCTGCCGGAAAATATCAGAAGCGCGTATTGATAGATTAAGAAAAATATCCACTATTCTTGCTTCTGACGGGATTAAAATAGACCCTGATGAAATACTTTCCGGGGCAGAGGGTATTGTCGGGCGCAAACATATAGCGATATCTGTTTTAAAAAAGAATCCCGGAGTGTTCAAAACACAACAGGAAATATTCGATCGATATCTTGCAGATGGGTGTAAAGCCGATGTCCCGATTTCTTTTCAGTTTACTTTGAAATCATGTGCTGATTTTATTAGAAGTACCGGTGGATACGCTTTTCTCGCTCATCCCGGGGTCTCCAACGGAAAAGTCCCTGATATCGGAAAGGGGCTGCGCTTGATAAAAGCCGCTCTTGAAGCCGGTATGTGCGGTGCTGAAGCCTATTACCTTTATCATAAAAACAGACCTTATACAGGAGACTATGCTATCAGCGAAGAGGAAAATACGGCTATTTGCGGCAAATACCGGTCTTTTATTTCCGGTCTCGGCGGATATTATACCGCGGGATCAGATTATCATGGAAAAAATAAAGACATTAAAATTGGTGAGTGCGCTAATGACGGGGGAGAGTGGCCTCTTTCGTCAGACTGAAATAGATGTCTTTCAGTTTTTCTTTTCTCTCGGCGACTTCTCTTATAAGACAGCCGTTTTGTACGAGAGTTTTTACAAGTTCGGAAGTTTTTTCCCCTCCGGGACCTGTAAATAAATATTCATTCACACCTGTTTGTCTGAAGTTCCATGATAAGTTTGCCCGGCTTATTTCCGGGAGATGTTCAAATTTTATTGAAACTCGTGTTTCGTGCGGATTGGGCGTTAGATCCGAAATTGATGAAAATACAATTTTCCCTTTGTTTATAATAGCCGAGCCTGTAGAAATTTCCCCGGCTTCCTCAAGATCATGAGTTGTCATAAATACCGTTCGATTTCCTCCGTTCGCATATTCCGCCAGTCTTTTTCTGACTAAGATTCTATTTGCCGGATCAAGTCCGGCTGTCGGTTCATCCAGAATTAAAAGATCGGGTTTGTGTACCATGGCCCTGAAAAGTGCCGTCAATTTTTTCTCTCCAAACGAAAGTGAAGCTGCCGGGCTGTGCATTTTGTCTTTCATTCCGGATTCAGATAGACGTTCTGCTGCGATCTTGCGGGAATCGTTTTTTTTTAAACCGTAATATGAAGCAGCAAGCTCTATATTTTCCAGAGGGGTGAGCTGATCATGGAGACCATCCTCATCAAGGACTACTCCTGTTCTTTTTCTTAATTCGGGCAAGACTGAAAGTCTTCTGCTGTCATGCCCCAGAATACTTGCGGTTCCGGATGTAGGGGGGAGAAGCCCTAATAACATAAAAACCGTGCTGGTCTTTCCCGCACCGTTAGGGCCGAGAAAGCAGAAAAGGGAGCCGGATTGGACTGTAAGATCCAGGCCGTAAACGGCGCTTTTGCCATTGAAATCCCGCCGGAGATTCTTTGCTGATACAGCAATGGGATTAGAAGATTCTTCTTTGTGATTATTTCTTGTCAAGTTCTTTGAGCCTTTCTTCCAGGCTGTGAGTCCATACACTTTCTGTCAGTTCCAACCAGGCGCCCGCGAAGTCCAGCATATCATTATCATCAATATCTATTTTGTCGATCAGTTTTTCCAGGCTCAAATGCATATTTCTTGCATTCGTGGAATCGTTAAGTTTGACATAAATTGCGGCCAGATAAAAATGGGTCTTTATTACAAGCTCCGTTTCTTCCCGCGAAAGATTATCTGTTTTTCCGTCATTCGGGTTATAGCCCCAGACTTTGAAGCTGTTCTGAAAATATGATGCTGAAGATTTGTAATATTTGGTTGTTTCATGACTGTTCTGTTCATAATGCGCAATCAGTATCGCGTTTATTCCATTATAAAAATATCCGGATTTCAGACCTCCCAGAACAAGCGCTCCGACAGATTTCTCAGCGAGTCTGTACTGCTGCAGTACGGTTGAATCATCGCGGTGGATCTGCATAAATTTAAGGTGTATGTCATGTCTTCCTGCTACTATTGCATGTCTCCCGTGAGCGAATCTGTTAAGAAGCTTCCTGAGTTCGTCATTTATATAATCATTTTTTATTATCTTTCCTTTGAGGTCGATGGTGTTAAAATGACCGAGATCGCTTGAGGAAAAAAGGCAAAGAGGGCATACAGTGCAGTTAATTCTTTTAAAATCGAATTCTGCGTATCCTTCGGTCGGTTTGTAAATCGGTATTATCTGATCGATATCCCATTCTATAGTTGCAGACTCAGGGATTCTCTTGTAGCCTACAACTTTCTCAAATCCGCATGCCGGACATACAACCTGATGCCTTGTATACGGTTTTTTAAGGCCCTTGAAATCAGAGAAGTCATCGTCATCGACTTTAATGCTTTTAGATTTTATCAGTATAGAGTCCGGCTCATCCTGTGAAAAAATATTTTCAAGAATTTCTACCAAGTTTTTGGGCTGTACCGGTTTCGGGAGAAAACCGTATGCGCCGGAGTTTCTTACTCGGTCAATAGTCTGTTTGTCTTGTTTTTCACTAAAAATAAGTACTTTCTGATTCGGAATACGGGCTTTTATTCTATGCATAGCCTCGATGCCGCCTATATCCGGCATTGTCAGATCAATAATTATTAAATCCGGCCTTAAATCTACTGCCTTTTTGACACCGCTTATGCCATCAGCGGCTTCATGAAAATCGTAAGCTTTGCGGAGTATTTTTTCCATAAGCTGACGTACTGTTTGTGAGTCGTCTATAATAAGAATCGAAGAGCTTTTCATAATGTATATATATTACAAAAATTACACTGAATAATCCATAGTTTTAATAGACTGTAAGAAAGAAAACATTTTGTACCTTTAAGAAAAGTCTAAAATTTATTATGGAAAATCACATCCGCTTTTTTCTTTTTACTAAAGATTAAAAGATAAAATATTTAACAAGTTAGGATCGCCAATAAAAAGAAAATGCTTGATCAAAACATTGAGAAGAGGTTAATTTCTAAAGAAGGGGAACAACTGCATATTTAAAGATTGTTTTGCTTCAGATGGAATTGGACAAAGTAATTATTTAAATTAATTGTGTTACTTTAGTCCATAGGAGGAAACCATGTCTCATCAGAAGCGTTACACAGCATCCGATAAAGTAAAGATCCTTCGGGAGCATCTACAGAGCGGAATATCGATTTCTGAGCTTTCCCGTAAGTACGGAGTTCACCCGAATGTTATAATGAATTGGCGTAAAAAGCTTTTCGAAGGCGCATCAGATATTTTTTCCGGTAGCAGAGGGAAAAAGACTAAAAAAGGTGAAGAACATATCAATAATCTCCGGGAAGAAGTCAACCGCAAAGACAAAATAATATCCCGTGTTTTGCTTCAGATGGAATTGGACAAAGTAATTATTTAAATTAATTGTGTTA
>CAYNYI010000032.1:0-28275 GCA_964401455.1 uncultured Fibrobacterota bacterium | reverse complement strand
GGTTCTTAATATAAAAAAATTTAATTCTGTCCTCGAAATATATAACCTTTACACCTGGCACTTTTTACCCCGCCACCCCGTCACACTAACCGGCAATAACATTCCAGCTTCCATCTTTCTCGAAAGCTTCAATATCATATATCTTTACACCCTGGACTACACGGTTAATAGTACCGTCCTCAGAAGGATTATCCGGCCGCAAACCAATATCCATTGATTTGAAAAGCCCGAGCAGCTGGGATGCTACTATATCACAAGGAACGCGGTATTTGTCGTCAATCTTTTCCCCGCCGGGAAGCATCTCAATATAATCATCGGCAATTTCTTTTATCTCGTCCGGAATCTGCGGGGCGGTAACAAATATCGCACCGGCATGGTTCTGCTGGCGGAGTTCTTTCAGAAGATCTGTCTCATATTTAAGGACAAACGGATCATTTGAGAGGTGAGCCATTACAAAACTGTTGTTCTTTATGACAACCTGAGGGCCATGACGGAGTCCTACGAAAGAGTCGTAACGGCACATGACCTTTCCTTCTGTCATCTCGGATAATTTAAGATGTCCTTCACGGCCCGTCCCGAAAAGTGAACCGGATCCGAGAAAAGCGCCTCTCTCCCAGGGCCTGGAACCAAGCTCAAAAAGTTTATCGGCTGAATCAAGAACGGTTTGCCCCGCTTTTGAGACATTTTCAATTATTTTCTCATACTCATCAAGAGTATCGTTTGCAACATAAGCAAGCCCCATAGCGGCAACTGCCATTGACGAAAAAGAAGATGTCATAACAAGACTCTCATCATTAGTCTCATCCGGGAGAATCAAGGCGAAGACATTATCATCATTTACCGCTGCTTTTGCGAGAGCACCGTTTTTATTACAGGTTATCGCGAGCTGTTTGGCACCGGGCACCTTTTTTTTAACAATATCAAATGTTCCGACAGATTCGGGCGAGTTACCGCTTCTGGCAAAATGGACAGCAAGATAATTTCTACCGGGAAGAAAAATCTTGTCGAAATGGGTAACACAGTCTGTTGAGGCACGACAGTCAACATCAACATTGAGGTCGGCCCGCATTGGCCCTTCAACCGCGTGCCCTATAAATTCTGATGTCCCGGCACCTGAAAGGACAACCCGTGTTTCCATCCCTCCGGGTATTCCGCATTTATCAAGAAAAGCTTTAAGCTCGTCTTTTCTGTCTTTAAGTATCTGAACAGTCTTTCTCCATGAGCCGGGCTGCTGATTAATCTCTCTCGGGGTATCGGTAAGGCCTTTCGACTTCTTTTCCTCGTCCGAAAGCGACAGGATTTCCGTAAGTTTGCTCATGCTCTCTCCTTTTTTGTTTGGTTAATATTATTGTATATCTGTTTTGCGGTTATAATATAATTGAAAGCCCCTCCGGTCTCAAACAGGATTTTCAGCGGCAATCATTATCTGGCTGATTGAATTATTTAATGTTCCGTATATCCGGCAAAGGACATGAAAAAAGCGGTTTCCCAAAACCGGACGGATTTTGCCGGAATAGGGCGGCCACTGATGTTTAAGCTCCCGCACATCCAGAACACTGAATCCGGCACTCTTGAATAAATTTCCTATATTCATTTCGGACCAAGTATAAAGATGACCGTTAATATCATCAGTCTTATAACGGTTTCTTTTCTCATTGGGTACAGCGAAAACAGCTTTACCCCCGGGCTTGAGCTTATTTCTGAGAGTTTTAAGAATTTTCAGAGGGCATTCCGTATGCTCAAGCGCGTGATTGGAAATTATAAGATCGGCCCACCCGTCCGGGGCATCGCCCACGTCATTAAAGACCCGAAGACCTCTTCCCTCTGCTTCCCGGACAGCCTCAGGGTTTATTTCGATTCCGATTTTTTCGCCGCAATCTATTTCAGAGAGCAAAAAACCGCCGCCGCATCCGAAATCAATAATCCGGTAGTCTTTTTTTATCCATGATGCAAATTTGAAATAATCAGAAGTAGCCCCGAAAGTACCGAGGTCCTTCTGCCATCTATAATATTCTCCACCGTATTTCATTGATTAACTTTCAGAAAGCACCTCTTTATTCAGAAAAGAAGCTCACGTAAACTTTCCCTGAATATCCATGGCTCTTCCGGGGACATGTCAGAGAAAAAGCGGCCCGCGTCAAGACTGTCCTGCATTTCGGCTTCTGACTTGAGGGTCAACAGTTTTTCTATCATTTTTTTCTCCCCGAATCTTCCTCCTCCGAAACGACTGGAAGCCTGCGTCGAATACTGGATATCCTGCATCAGTCTCCTGACAGCCTTTAAACGCAAAGAAGGGACCGGACCTTTTATCCCAAAACGGAGTCCCGGATAAACAGCAGCGCAATCGTCCGGTTCATCATATGAATCATCTGAACCGAAAGCGGACCAGGGGACAAAACCCTCACCGCCTTCAGCATAAAACTGCATTATACTCGCATAAGTATTTGTATCGGGAACGGTTGGTGAATTAAAGCTGCCGTACATCCAGAAATTTTCTTTCTCGAGTATTGAGCGTTTCTTATACCAGGAAACATTTTTAAGCCCGTTTTTGGAACTTGTTACATTTATATCAAGAACATCCCCGTCAAGATGATGAAACTGGGTAGGCCATGAAACATCAATCCTGAACTTAAAATTACTTCCGGCGCCGCCGCATTCTTCCTTTGCTTCTTTGAGAATGCTCCCGAAAAATTTAAGAGCTCTCCAGTCATCATAATAGAAAGGTTCGTCAAGGAGCCACCAGGATGTCGCTTTAGTGTAGGTGCCAGGGTTCATATCCGGATTTCTGAAGTAATATTTATTGTTGAAGAAATAAAATACAAGAACATCGCTCCAGCCCTTTTCATTAAAATGAAAAATGAAGTCCTTGAGAACATTTTTTATTCCCTCACGATAACCGGGTTTAAAGTCCTCGTTTATATTCCAGGACTTTTCTTTATGTTCCTTTATTACACCGAAGAAATCCTGATGAATATTAACATCGGGTTTATAGTATTTGGAAATCGGCATCGGCCAGTTTTCGTGCACCGGCAGATACATCTGCCGAAGGGGGTATGTCCTGTGCCCGTTTTGAAAAGCATGCCCCGCCAGAAGAGGCGCGTAATATTCGTCGAACCTGGACCAGTCACTGGCCCTTGTCTCGGCACCCTCTCCCTCAAGTTCCGGAACAATATCAAGATTGACAGAACCAAGCTGACTATAAGGCAATACATCCATTTCCGTCCGGTGATCATGACATATAGAATAATATTTATAATCAAAATCATGATCTTCCGCGCTGCCGGGGCTCCATTTTTTTCTGTGTCTTGAAAAGGATGAAGAAGGAACGGTATAGTTGTTCATCTCAAAAATGAAATTGCCTCTTTCCTCAAGGAGAAAATCCTGAACGGAAACAACAACATTAACTTTGCCCGCCGGCTTTCCGTCAACCAAAAGAGAAAGATCAAAATCATATTCTCCGGATTCTTCTTCTTGAAGAGGTATATCTATGAATATTCCCTGATAAGAAAGCCCTTTTTCCCCTTTAGTCTTCTTGAAATCAAAAGAAGCGTCTTCTATCGGTATAAGAGCGTCGGGACAAAGTCTTTCACCGTCTTCAATATAATGATGACGGAAGAATTTCAGAGGCGGTAGTTTTTCTCCATACGGCACCACTGAAATACGAGCATCATCCGAAGGTTTAAAAATCAGCTGAAATCCAAGCACTTCATTCCTGGCGGCCTTAAGCCTTATCGCATTATTAGATGTTATGGTCGGAACGCATTTACTGTATAAAGAGCCTCCGTTCTTTATCGGTTTACCACTGACACCATCAACCTTATGCATCTCATCAACGGCGTAAACTTTTAGCGAAGAGTTTTTAAAAACAAGACAGTCTGAGGTTTTCTGTACTTTCTTCTTCCTGACAGGCGGAGGTTTTACTGAGGAAAGAGTCGATGCGGCGGCTGATAATTTATCCGTTTTCCCTCCCGGACCCTGAGCGGCAAGCTCGACTTCGTAATTTCCGGAAGGCTTAAGACCCGGAATAACGGCTTCATATTCATTCTTGCGGCCGTCGAAGACAGGCACCATATACCTCGGGACTTTTCTTCCGTTTAATTTCATGTCAAACCGGAGAAATTCCCCGCCTACAGGGTTCTTCCAGCGAACCCGAAGACTTGAAGTCCCCGGTTCGAGGGCCGGAGCGCTTGAAAGAGACAGATCGGAAAGGGAAAGTTCCGGTCTATCCGCATCCTCAAACTCTACAGCAAGTTCCGGCGCTTTGCCGGCCGCTTTTGTCTGACGCGAATGCAGCCATTTAGGCGGAGAATAGTAATTCCAGGGTTTTCTGAAATGAGAAAAGATGTCTCCTCTTGTGTCATAAAACGAGAGTCCGTAATTTTCTCTATATATGAGAGAATAAATCAGCTGAGGATCCAGCTCCAGCTCTTGCCTGTCGGGGGCGGCAGCGATTGGTTTTATGACCTGATGACGGCTGTTCCCGTTTCCGAGTGTAAAGAAATTAAAAATGTAATTTTCAGGCCAGGTTTTATCTTTTGCAGAATTATGAAAACTGATCCCGTCAACCGGAGAGCCGTAACCCTTACCTGTCCCTTCTTCCCAGGGGTGACTGATTGTACCTACATCCCATTCCTCAACAGGATTATGGATCCAATGGACTCCCAGACGGGCACTTTTAATTTTTTTACCCAAAAGACTTCTGAGATCAAAATCCATTACAGGAACGATAAAACAACCGTCCATACGGAGTTCTTGCGCGGCGCCGGAATTATATTGCTCCGTTGTCTGGTACTCATAGGGCTTTTCTATCATTCGTCCCGGTATATACATGTTGCAGTTCACATAAGCGTCCTTGTTCG
Organism: uncultured Fibrobacterota bacterium; assembly: GCA_964401455.1. Taxonomy (GTDB): domain Bacteria; phylum Fibrobacterota; class OXYB2-FULL-49-7; order CAYNYI01; family CAYNYI01; genus CAYNYI01. The sequence continues at coordinate 23,416 of CAYNYI010000032.1, read as the reverse complement.
GGATAAATCTTTTTTCCAAAGCGCTACTCCTTTTAATCTTTACATATTGTCTGTCTTTCAAGATAATCATATTAATCTTTCGATTCCATAAATTATACCGGATAAATCGTCTTTTTTTAAGATTTTTTTTGGAATAATCAAAATGAATTACTATTTTATTATTATACTCAACTGAAAAAGAGGTAATATGAATAATACAACAGACCCGGTAGATGTAATTGAGATTGCGGTAAGAATAGAAAGAAACGCGATCGATTTTTATAAGAACCTTTATGAGAACTCCACAAACGCCGATGTAAGGGAAATATCCTCATTCATGGTTTCGGAAGAAGAAAAGCATCTCGGAACATTCAATATGCTGCTTGAAAAAAACGCAGACTATATGATACGCTTTAAATACCCGGGAATGTATGAAGACTTTCTGAAAGACGCTGCATTTCTCGCTGTCGAAGAGTTTACCGATGCTGATTCTGTTAAAGCCGTAAGCAAAGACGAAATACTTAAAAAAGCGGAAGACATAGAAAAGAGTACAATTAAATATTATTCAAAGATGATGGAAAGCTTTCCGGAAAAGGCAATGCACTACCTGAAGGAAATTATCGCGGAAGAGAACGGCCATCTTAAAAAGATTTCCGCGCTTCGAAAAAAAACTGATCCGTCCTGACCTATTTGTCCATAAATCCCGACCAGGCCGGTGAATAGCAATTTCCGGTCTTTGTAAGTCTAATAACATTGCTCCCGTCACGGTCCATTAGAAAGACGTCCCTTCCGCCCTCTCTTGTAGAGGTGAAAACCAGATGTCTGCCGTCCGGAGACCAGGAGGGTTCCTCATTATCTCCGGCATCGCTCGTAAGCTGTCTGGTATCGCTTCCATCCGGAGCACAGGTATAAATATTAAACCCTGAAGGATCCTGAGACATATAAGCGATCCTGTCACCGTTCGGAGACCAGACCGCAGCATCATTATAATTTCCGCGCCGGGTAAGGCGGCGCGTTCCAGTGCCCTCTATATCCATTATGTAAATCTGCGGCGAACCGCTCCTGTCAGATGTATAGGCAATTTCATATCCTCCCGGCGCCCATGAAGGGGAGCTCTCGAGACTATATCTGAAGGTGAGTCTTTTCAGATCTCCACCACCGTCCTCCATTATGTATATCTCGGAATTACCCTTTACCGCGACGCACGCGACTAACATATTTTCCACACCGTTCCAGTCGGGAGAAATAGTCATATTTCCTGTTGCGGCTATCCTTGATGTCTTGCCTGTGAAAATATCCGTTTTCCATAAATCAAATTTTCCGTATCTGTCAGATGTATAGTATATCGTCCCGTTCCCCCGTCCCCAGCATGGGAAAAGAGCCAACCGGGCGGTATTCGTGATCCTTGTCTGGTTTTTTCCGTTATAATCCATTACAAAAATATCTTTACCGTCTGCCCCTGTCTTTCTGACAAATGCGATCCGCGTAGACGCAATGCCTTTTTCACCGAACATGGCGTATATAATCTCATCGCTGAACCGATGAGCTGCCGCATCAAGGTTCGCAGGAGAAACACGGTATCTTTTTCCGATAATAAGATCCATGGAGTTTTCAGAATAATTATGCAGCCAGCAGTCAAGTATCACTTTTCCTCGCGTAAAAGAATATTCCCCGGTAACAATTACAGAGATACTGTCCTTATTAAAGTCCTCCCGACCGCCGGGTTTTCCGCGTTTAACGAGAAAGCGTCTCGAATACCGCAAATCAGACGCTATCACACTCCAGGGTTTCTGACCTTCAAGAGTCGGGACAGTGTCGCCGGCGGGGGTAAAAGGCACTACGCCTATCGGGACTTTCACAATACCCATTGTGGTGGTTTCTATCTCGATTTCGGAACTGTAGGCAGACAAATTGGTCAATAAAAAAATTGCAATGATGAATCGTAGCATAAAATTTCCTGTTCAGTTTCTTTTGAGCCGGAGTGTATAGCTGACATTCAGGCTGCTCTCTTTATAACCCCTCGGAAGCGGGGCAAAAGGAGCGGCTTTCTCCACTGCCCGTATCGCCAGCTTATCAAGATAATTGTTGAAAGAAGATTCCACTATTCTAAGTTTTTCAACGCTTCCGTCTTTATTAATAACAAAACTCAGTATTACTTCTAAATCATTTTCCCTGGCCAAACCGGACGGAGGACGCCAATACTTCCTGACCTTTCCGGCTATATGCCCCCTGTACCAGGAAAATTTAAACTCCGGACCGGTACTTAACTCCGCGTCGAGCGTTGGCTTTTCAATTTCACCGGGTTTTTCAGAAACAGTTTCTTTCTCCGTTTCTTTCTCCGTTTCTGGTTCAGGCTTCTCTTCCTTTTTAGCGTTTTTCATCCCGATTGCTTTTTCCTTTTTTACCTCAACCTTTTCTTCCGGAGGCTTTTTTTCCAAAGGTTCGGGGCGGGGCTTGGGTTTTTCAACCGGCTCCGGCTTTTCTTCAACCGGATTTTCAGGCACAGGGCTGGGTTTTACAGAGACATTCACAGAGTTGAAAACATAGGTTGAAGAATATGTTTTGCTTCTCCGAAAAAGTCCGGGAAGCAGAAAAACAGCGCACAATACCGTTAAATGTACGGTAAGCGAAACTAAAAAAAATTTTCCGAGTCTGCTTTCTCCGTCCATATCATAATTCCAGCGCCTGCATGGCATCCCGGCTTTCGGCCGGATCAGTCAGGAATCCGAGATTTCCGACCCCCGCTTCTTTGAGAGCCCCGAGGATCTGCATAATTATTCCGTACGGAACCCGTTTATCCGAATTAATTATGACCGGTTTTTCCGGCGCAGCAGAATATATATCAACAAAAGTATTCCGGAAACCCGAAAGAGAGGCTTTCACGGACTTCCCCTCGCTCTCAATATATACGCTTCTGTCTTTCAGAACATGGATTGTTATTGTTTTATTTATCTCCACCCGGTCAGCGTCAACTTTAGGAAGATCTATTTTAAAGCCCTGCGTAAGAAGCGGAGCCGTAATCATAAAAATAATAAGCAGTGTAAAAGTAACATCCACCAGATTAGTTATGTTCATGTCAGCAATAAGACGTCTTTTTTTTCTCACCATAAGTTTTTTCAGGAACCGGTCCTGTAAATAATATCCAGCATTTCCCGTTTAATTCTGTTAAGCACCGAAGAGGAAAATTCATCCATTTCTGTGTCGAAGCGGTCGTTCCTGTAGGTGTAATAGTTAAACGCAACAACAGCGGGAATAGCAACAATAAGTCCGGAGATAGTGGTCGAAAGCGCGGCCGCTATTCCCGGCGCGACAACCGCGAGACTTGCTGATCCCGACGCTCCTATCGAACTGAACGAATTCATAATACCCCAGACTGTACCTAGCAGTCCCATAAAAGGGGCGACAGTGCTCGTTACAGCTAAAAGAAAAAGATGCCGCTCGTTCATATCAGATTCCGATGCCATAGCCGAATTTGCCGCATCTGTAATTATGGTGAAATGGTTCTCCAGAAAAAAGCTTCCATCCCCTATATTCTCCGCTTTCATCAAAGAATCAAGCAATCTTCTGTATTCGGCGCATGCGGCTCCGGCGACTCTCTCAAATGGAGCGGCAGAAGAAAGAGGAGAAACCGGCCTGAAGTCCTTGAGTTTTAATTTTTCACCAAAAGTTTTAAGGAAGGCGCTGTTCTTTTTCCGGTTTTTCCTGAACCTTAACAGTTTAATAATGATTACAGCCCAGGAAAGTCCGGAAAGACATATTAAAAGCGCGATTATCGCTGTACCTACGGGACCGGCCATTTTAAAGGTCGAAAGGGCGGGTATATCAGGCAAAACGGGTCCTCCCTGTTTGGCTGTTATTTAAGAAAACAAGATCTGAAATCAGCTGTCTTTGAGGTCTTTTTTATTTATGACCATAGTTTCATTTCCGGCGTCTTTCCGGTCTTCAGGAGGATACTCATCCTCTTTTCCGGAGATTATGCCCTCATTACGCTGGGCGTTGAGCTCTTTCTTGAGCCCTTTAATAATTTTGTCCTTTGTACCGACCTGAATTTTCAATTTAAAAATATTATAAATCGACACAAAAAACCAGGTAAGAAAACCGAGTAGATAGGAAAGAAAAATAACCGTCGTCACTGAAATATCAGAGGACTCGGCGATTATAAAGTCTATGCTTTTGACATTGGAATCAACACCGGTATTTTTAGTAACAAAAAGCGCGACAAAAACAAGGACTAATACTATTACAAACCATCTCACAACCCACATTTTATTCTCCTGTTTCCGTTAATTTATAATTCAAAGATAATATAAATAAAAGGGAAAAATGTTTCAAGATTATTCATTTTATATGTCTGCCCCGAAGCGCCCATCCCGATGAGGACAGAATTTCTATAGGAACGATTCGGCCCACAAGGTCTTTTTCTCCCTTGAAAACCACATTGTGAAAATTTCCGGTTCGACCCGTTACCTCTTCGGGAGAGCGCGGGCTGACGGATTCAACGAGAACATCTTCCGTCTTCCCTGTAAAAGAGTCGTTTATTTCTTTGGTTATCCGCATCTGGAGATTGATAAGTCTGTTAAGCCTTTCCGCTTTTATATGCCTTGGCACATCGTCGCGCATAACGGAGGCGGCTGTACCGCTACGCGGAGAATAAATAAAAGTGAAAGCTGCGTCGTATCGGACCTTCTCGAAAAGAAGCATTGTCTTCTCAAAATCGTTCTCGGTCTCCCCCGGAAACCCGGCGATCACATCGGTAGTAATTCCAATGTCCGGGCAGGCTTTCCTGAGTTTATCAACAAGACCGAGATAGCGGGAGACAGTGTAACCCCTGTTCATCCGGCCGAGTATAACGTCGGACCCGCTTTGAACGGGCAGATGTATTCCCGGACATAATTTTTCAAGGTTCCGGAAGCAATCAATAAGCCTGTCCGACATATCTTTAGGATGTGAAGTCAGGAATCTTATACGGCGCAAACCGTCAACAGCATTAATTTTCTCAAGAAGGGCAGGGAAATCAAACCTGTCCGATTTATACGAATTCACATTCTGCCCGAGAAGGGTTATTTCAGTGTACCCGTTTTCAACAGCTTCATTTATCTCTGCTATTATTTTTTCGGGGGAGCGGCTGTGTTCACGTCCCCTGACATGGGGAACGATACAGTATGAGCAAAAATTATTGCAGCCGCGCATAACTGTTACCCAGGCGTTGACACCGCTGCCGCGTATTTTTGACATTCCCTCATAATCGGACTTCTGCCCGAGCAGGCTGTAATTCCCCCCTTTATGTTCACGCACTATATCTGGTATCAGAGAATATTGATCGGTACCGACCACCGCGTCAATAAAAGGCATTTTCTTCAAAAGTCCGTCACCCATGCGCTGGGCCATGCATCCGCATACTATTATTAAAAGCGACGGTTTCTTTTTTTTATATGGCTTAAACCTCGATATCCTCGCTTGCGCCCTTGTATCAGCACTGTTGCGTACGGTACATGTATTTACAAGTATTATGTCCGCCTCTTCCGGAGAGAGGGTCTCTGTTCCGCCCGAAGCCGCGATCATTCCCGAAATCATCTCCGAATCGGAAATATTCATCTGGCAGCCATAAGTTTCTATATAATACTTCATAAAAATGTTGTTCTTTTAAGCGGGATTTACTTTCCAGCAGGCACAGACTCTGCCGTTTTTTTCTATGAGCGAAGGATATTTTTCTCTGCATATATCCATTACATAAGGGCATCTTTCATGAAAATGACAACCGGAAGGGGGCGACGAGGGGCTTGGCACATCACCATGTAATACAATCCGTTTTCGTCCAGAATTGACAACGGGTTCCGGGACGGCTGACAAAAGGGCTTCTGTATAGGGATGCAGCGGCGCGTTGAAAAGGGCGTCTGTCTGTGCTTTCTCCACTATACGGCCAAGATACATGACAGCGACATTATCCGCTATATGACGGACAACGGACAAATCATGAGAAATAAAAAGATATGTAAGTCCGAATCTCCCCCGAAGGTCAATCAGAAGGTTTATTATCTGGGCCTGGATAGAAACATCAAGAGCTGAGACAGCTTCGTCTGCTACGACGAATTCCGGATTCAGCATAAGCGCCCGCGCTATACAGATTCTCTGCCGCTGCCCTCCGGAAAATTCATGGGGATACCGTCCCGCATAGTCCGAATCAAGACCGACAACAGAAAGCATCTCTCTAACACGGCTTCTTATTTTATCGGAATTCCCGAATTTATGGATTTTCAAAGGCTCCGAAAGTATAGAACCCACTGTCATTCTCGGATTGAGGCTGCTGAAAGGGTCCTGAAAAATAATCTGCATGTCGCGCCGCAACTTTCTCATACCCTTGCCGTCCTGCCCTAAAACATCAACATCACGAAAAATAACCGAACCGGAAACCGGCTCAACAAGCCTGAGTACGGATCGTCCGAGAGTGGTTTTTCCACATCCGCTCTCACCGACAAGCCCGGTAACCTCATTTTTTTTGATTGTCAGAGAAACTCCGTCAACCGCCTTTATCCATCCGGCTGTTCTTTTGAATATACCCTTTTTTATGGGAAAATGGGTTTTAAGGTCTTTTATTTTCAGTAAATCGACAGCCATGATTTTCCTATGCGAAGAAACAAAGCGCTCCGTTTTTGCGGGGCGGTTTTTCAGTTGAACATTTTTCCACAGCCTCAGGGCATCTCGGATGAAAACGGCATCCATCAGGAAATTTACTCGGATGAGGCACATTCCCCTTTATGGGGGTAAGTTTTCTCCTCTCCCCTTTCAAAGACGGTATGGATTTAAGAAGCCCCTTTGTATAAGGATGACGAGGATCACTAAACAGTTTTCCGGAATCAGCTTCCTCTACTATCTGCCCCGCGTACATTACCGCGACCCTGTCGGCGGTTTCTGCTACAATTCCGAGATCATGAGTAATAAGAAGAAGAGACATTCCATATTCCTGTCTTAACCCGCTTATCAGTTCTAATATCTGGGCCTGGACAGTAACATCCAGTGCTGTTGTGGGTTCGTCAGCTATAAGAAGCGACGGACGGCAGGCCAGCGCCATGGCTATCATTACCCTTTGGCGCATCCCCCCTGACATCTGATGAGGATATTCTTCAAGCCTCTGTTCCGGATCCGGTATTCCGACATCCCTGAACATCGACAGAGCAATTTTAAGAGATTCCTTTTTAGATTTACCCTGATGGAGCGCCACCGCTTCAGCTACCTGGTCACCGCAGTTATAAACAGGATTAAGGGAAGTCATCGGATCCTGAAATATCATGGATATATCATTGCCCCGGATTTTGCGCATCTGCTTCTCGCTGAGTTTTAAAAGATCTTTTCCGCCAAAAAGAATCTCACCTGAGAAATATCTTCCGGGAGGTCTTGAAATCAAGGAAAGAATTGAAAGCGCGGTAACGCTTTTACCACAACCGGACTCTCCGACAAGCGCGAGTGTTTCACCCTTTTCCAGACTGAGATCTATTCCGTCAACCGCCTTTACCAGACATTCGTCTGTCTGGAAATAGGTACGCAGATTGTTTATTTTTAAAAGCGCCATACAGGTTAAATATAAGTCCTCTCGGCTCACAATTCATAGTTCAATTATCTATGATTTCGGATCCAGCGCGTCCCGAAGCGAGTCGTTAAAAACATTAAACGCCAGAATAATAAAAAACATGGCGGCGGTAGCCGCTGCGAGCTGCCAATAAACCCCGCGCCCTATCAGTTCGAGCCTCGCGTCAGAAATCATTATCCCCCAACTCGGCTCCTGCTGGGCTCCCAGCCCGAGGTAGCTGAGAATAACTTCCGACTTTATAGCTGAAACAAATCTTAAGGAAAAATTTATCAAAACCAGATGAATAACATTCGGAAGTATGTGAAAGAAAATTATTCTGAAATCACCCGTACCTACAGCCCTTGCCGCCTGAACAAAATCAAGTTCCTTCTGTTTAATGAATTCGGCTCTTACAACACGGCAGATTCCGACCCAGCTCGTAAGGCCTATTGCCAGATAAACAGATCCTATTCCGCGGCCCAGCACCATTGTCAGAGCCAGAAGAAGAAGGAGATAAGGTATAGAGTCAAGAGTTGAATAAAACCATACTATTATTTCATCACCTTTACCCCGATAATAACCAGCGAGCGAACCGAAAAAAACTCCTATAGGTATTGCGATAAGGGTTGTTATGAGTCCGACCGCCATAGAAATTTTGGAGCCGTGAACCGTCCGTGCAAGGACATCCCGGCCCATGAAATCCGTCCCTGCAAGATGTTCAGCGGAGGGGGCCTGATAGGACTCGCCGGTCTTTAGTCCGTAATCCGAAAAAATCACACCCGAAGCGGCGAGAAGAGCTATTACAGCGTAAAATATTATCACCGCGAGGCTGATTACTGCAAGACGATCTTTTTTTATCCGGCGGAACGCTCTTGAAACCGGAGAGCTGCCTTTTCCGGGACTAATCATATCTTACCCTCGGATTTACAGCACCGTATAAAAGGTCACCGGCAAGATTCGCCCCCATGTATAACAGTGCGCCGATAAAAGTCATCGCCTGAATAACGGGAAAGTCAGAATCATTTATGGCGTTTATGCTCATATTTCCAAGACCCGGAATTCCAAAAAAGTCCTCCAGAAAAAGGTTGCCCAGGAACAAAAAAGGCAGAGTCATTATAAGCTGTGTAATTATCGGTATAAGGGCGTTTTTCATAATGTGTTTAACCATGATACGCGCCCCGGACAAACCTTTGGCTCTGGCGGTTAGTACAAAATCATTTCCGCTTTCCTCAATAATAACAGTCCTGTAGAACCTTACATTGGCTCCAGCTGACGCCACAACCCATATTAAAACAGGAAGAACCAGATATGAGACTGCCCTTATACTGTATTCAAAACCCGAAACAGGGAAAAGGCCCAGTTTAAATGAAAAGAAATACTGCCCGGCAATTATATACACAATTGTACTGATACTCATGCCCATTACAGACAAAACAACAAGCGCGCGGTCCAGAATTGAATACCTGTAGTAAACCGCGATCATCGCGATTATCAGAGAAATAATCGTGGAAAAAAAGAAGGCGGGAACAGCGAGCATAAGGGAAGGCCCCATCCCTTTTTTAATCATTGAGCTTATCTTCTGCCTTGTTGACCATGAGCGCCCGAAATCCATCCTCAGTAACGAACCTAGATAATCAAGATACTGCACCGCCAGAGGACGGTCTATACCGAGCTGATGCTCAAGATTTTCTATTTCCTCGGCAGTGGCACCCTTTCCGAGCATTTGATAAGCGGGGTTCTGACCGACTACATTGAATAAAAGAAAAGTTATAAGCGTAACGCCGATAACAAGAGGAATCATGTAAAGAATTCTTCTAAGAGCATATGAAAGCATTCAACGCTCCAGCATTTTTTTCCGCATCAGGGTGTCTATCCTGATATATTTGTAATTACCTCCCGAAACCGCGTGGGGTTTACTGTTTTTCACCCACTTATATTGAAGCGCTTCCGAGAGCCGGTGAGTATTGAAAACCCAGGGGCAGTCAGTTATCAGTATTTCTTTCATACGCTTTATACTGCGAAGCCTTTCAGGACCGTCCGGAACCACTGAAATAAGCCGGAAAAGTGAATCGTACTCCGGATTTTTATAGCACGCGGAATTTTCTCCCGGCGAGGCGTTAGGACCGTATAAAAGCTGAAGAAAATTTTCAGGATCGGGGTAATCCGCTCCCCAGGCTGCACCGGCTATCTGAAATTTATTTTCTTTGAACCTCGTTATCATTTCCGGAAAAGTCAGCCCGATTATCTTTATCTTGATTCCTATTTCTTCCATAGCAGCCGCGAAAAATTCCGCCATCTGACGGGCGGTGGTACTGGCTGATGTAAGATATTCAAACTCAGGCAGGCCCTCGCCTCCGGGATAACCTGCTTTTTCAAGCATCTTTCCGGCGGCTTCAATATCATGACGCTGCCAGGGGTTCCGAAAATCTTCTTCATATCCGAAAATACCGGGAGGTATAGGGCTGTGGGCCTGAATTGCCCTGCCGTTATAAAAAAGGTCGATCATTTTTTCGGTATCATAAGCCAGAGATACCGCTTTACGCAGTTCCGGGGAAGAGCCGAGAACGGGATCATTAAAATTAAAGATTATATATGTAAGGTCAAGACTCTCCCCCTTTCGGAGTGTAATTCCTTTGGCCGCGTATTTTCCCCTCAAAGATTTCCCGGGCGTAACGACATCATTATAATTATCCTTCGGAATACCCGCCGCGTCGAGATTTCCCTTTAAAAAATTAAGCCACATTGGCTGGCTTTCCCTGAATACGGAGAGTTCCAGGCCGTCGAGAAAAGGCACCGCTTTTCCCGCATCTTCAAGCAAGCCGGCTTCCCGGTCTTCCGATTCGCCTTCGGAAGGATAAAATCCATGAGAATAAGACGGATTTTTTCTGAAAAATATTTTCTGACCGCGCCACCACTCTTCAAGGATAAAAGGCCCCGTACCTACCGGATTATTAAGAAATTCTTCTTTATAATAGTTTACGGCTTCATAAGGAACAACCGAAGTATAGGCCATCGTCAGTATGTATTTAAAATAAGGGCACGGTTTTTTAAGCTCTATTATGATACGTCCGCTGTCATTGACATATAGACCTTCGAGGCTTTTGAAATAATCAACAGTATCATCCGGAGAAAGAGCAGCCGTCATCTTCCTGTACTCGTCAAGACCTTTTATCCGCCCTTCAAAAAGCCACCATCCGGTTGTGGCGGTGCGGCTGTCGCAGACCCTTTTCAGAGAATATATAAAATCCCGCGGCAAGGCCTCTCTGCCTTTTCCTCCGGGGAAACAGTCGTCATCACTGAAATAGACTCCTTTTTTAAACCCTATCGAATACCTGAGACCATTTTCAGAAATACGCGGAAGAGAATCCGCAAGGCAGGGTTCTACGTCATAAGGACGGGCAAGATATTTATACTGATAAAGACTTTCATAAACCTGTTTCTGACAAATGTGAGAATACAAATCGGAGACGTGGGCCGGGTCAAAGCCCTTTACTTTGGCAACGAGGGCGCCTCTATAGATATTTTTCCCTACATCCCGATCTGTGCCGCACCCGGCAAGAACGAGACAAATCCATAGTAAGGCGGAAATTATGAAAATGTTTTTCACGCTTTTACCTTCAACCCGTGTTTTCCGGCCATTTCCCGGACAACTGATTCGATTTTTTCCTCCGGAACCCTGATACGCGTATTACGAAGTTCCGACCTGACATAACTTATTGTAGCATTCAGCGGCATCAGAAAAGCCGAGTTATTTGCAATCGAGCGGATCTTCTTAAGATTGGAGACACTTATTCCGTTTTTCTTCCCGAGTTCATCAAGGCCGTCATCGTTTTCCGCCGGGGTTTTAACCTCAGGAGTTTCCGGCTTCCGGTTTTTCTTTACAGACTTTTTTTTCGCGGGGACAGAAGACTCAGCACGGGGAGCTTTCTTTTTTTTTGCAGCCGGGACTTTTGACGACAAAAGAGATTTGTCTCTGAGAGCCTTTATGCCGCATTCCCGGCAAAGAGAGGCCTTCTTTCCGGCCGCTTCCATCTTGACGATATCATCTACGGCTTTTCCGCATATCTGGCATTCTTTAAGGCAGTCAAGGAAAGACTTTATGCTTTCTCTTATTTGTCTGAGTTCATTGACATCTTTTGAAACGAGGACCTTTTTCGCGGCAATTTTCTCAAACTTTTTTGACAGTTTCTTTAGTTCAGAGGCCAATTTTTCACTCTTTCTTCTGATTGAATCTTTCCGGGAAGAATGTCCAGCTTTCAGAGTTGTATTTTTGTTCAAGAATATCGAGGCTGTCTTCACCTATCAACTTAAGATAATTAATTGTTCTCATTTCCCCGAAAATTTTTTCAAAGCCTTTCACAAGGTTTGCGGAAAGAATTTTATAGCCGTCTCCTTTACCTCCGGCCGATTTAAATGAGCAGGAGAAACCTTTTAAAAGGGATTTGTATTCTTTTTTAATATCTGCGGGGGCACTTGTAAAATCCGCCGCATCTTTGTCGTCATCATGAAGCTTTATAGACCCGTGCTGCAGTATACCCGATCTTTTACGGGCCTGAGCGCTCCCACAGAGCTTTTTCCCCTTATGCGTAATCTCCATAAAAGAAGACGAGACAAAACAGGGCAAATCGGGCCCTTTTCTGTTTATCCTTCCGGCGGCGGAGTGCCGGTCGGTTTCTGTTTTTATTCCAGACAAAGAAAAAGCATACACAAGCGCGGATGCTATATTGGAATATGTTTCACGCAAGTTTTTTCCGATGCCCGGGGCGCTGTATCCGGCTGTTACGCTGTAAGTTATCTCGGCAGAATGATAAACCGCTCTTCCGCCTGTGAGCCTTCTTACTACCGGCACCTTTCCCCGCAGAGACAAATCGGTATTTGCAGAGGCATCCTGGTGAACGCCGAGAGAAAGGGCCGGAGGTGTCCAGCCGTAAACCCTTATAACGGGGATTTCTCCCGCGTTGAGTAAAAGCGCCTCATCAAGAGCCATATTAAAACCCGGAGAGCGTTTGCCAGTATCGATAAAATAAAACAGAAATCCTCCTTAATAATATGTCAATAATATAAAACAACCCGCATCACTTTTCAAACAAGAGGCAAAAAAGCATCTTTAAGAATGATGAATAAAAACTGGCGGAAAAGATAAGAATCGACTTATTTTTCTGACCATGCTTCAAAAAAAATTATTTCTTTTCGATTATGATCTGACTTTCTACAGCATGGAAGCCGGAATTATTCAGGAAATCGACAGGAGAATCAGCCGCTACATTGAGAGAAAAACCGGAATGCCTTTTAAGGACGCGGACGAACTCCGACAGGATTTCTTCCGCGAATACGGGACAACCCTGCGCGGACTGACAAAACATTACGGAGTAAAGCCTTCTGATTTTCTTGAATACGTTCTTGATGTACCGGAGGAAGTTATTCCGGGACCGGATCCGGAAATATCCGCGCTCCTCGAGACGATACCGCAACCGAAATACATTTTCACTAATGCATGGGGAGAATATGTAAGGAAAAGCCTCGATAAAATGGAGCTCAGCGGTTACTTTCTGGGAATTTTCGATATAATTAAGTTTAATTACCGCTGCAAACCCGAAGAAATCGTATATATCGAAACCTGTCGTGAAATCGGAATCCCCCCCTCCGAAACCGTACTTGTTGAAGATTCCCCGGAGAACATAAAAACGGCCCGTACCCTTGGAATGACCACCGTTTCTGTTGGCGAAAGAGCCCGGGGATGCGCCGATTTTCATGTTTCTTATCTGAAAGATCTCGGAAACTTTCTTGAATGATAACTCTTTTTTAAAGCCCGGCCAGCTGTAAATTTTGATTTCCGGACGAATTGATATATATTGAGAATCATGCGAATAATTATAACAATATTGATTATCTCTTACTACTGCTTTGCCGGATATCCGGTTATGAGGCAAGCAGGGGCCACGGTTGACACACTCCGGGACTCTCTTGACCTTCAAAAGGCCTTTAATTATCCGGATCATAACGACGATCCGCTTTTTCAGACACGTGGGCGAACTTATTATATCGCGCCCGGCGAATACCGGATTGGGCGAAAACTGGTAATTTCAAGAGACAGCGTAATGGTACTCGGTCTAACCGGAAACCCCGAGGATGTTGTCCTTCGAGGTCAGGGATTCGTGGACGGAAACCGCACAGATGATTTTATTTTCCAAATCTGGTATGCCTCAGATATAATAATATCCGGCGTCACCATGTATGACGCGATGGGGGCAGGAGTTCAGATGACAGACAACATCGACAGAGCCCTCATAAGAAACTGCCGATTCATAGATATAGGTGAACGCTCTGTCAAAATACCAAAGGGCGGTACATCCGATTCATGTATCATCGACAGTAATTATTTTCATCAGATAAATTCTATTTCTCCGGACCGGGAAGACGGCTTTGATGGAGAGTATGTGGCAGGTATAGACGGCATGGACTGTAACGGATGGATAATCCGGGACAATGTTTTCCGGGGTATTCAGGGAGCCAACAATTATGGGCGGTCAGCCATCTTCTTCTGGAACGGATGCAAGGACCTCCTTATCGAAAGAAATATCATATTCGACTGTGATTACGGAATATGGGTCGGAAACCCCTCAAGCAGCAAGGATATAGAAAATGTCATGATAAAAAATAATTTTATACATACGCTCCCCGGCCGCAGCGCTTTTGACGCCAATTATTCAAAGAATATCTATTTTTATAACAATACCTGTTATAACGATTGTTTCTCAGGGGGATCATACAATACAGAAGTCTGCTCCGGTGCCCCCGTGCATTTCTCGGCGGTGGTAAAGAACTCAGACAGTGTGATGATTGAAAACAATATCCTCATGGGTACAATCGATAACAGGGGAACGATGGATTATTCCAATAACTGTTTTAATGCCGAACGAAGCTGGTTTGTTAATCCCGACAGCGGAGACCTTCATCTGGCGGAGTACAATGCGGAAGTCGTTAACGCCGGAACGGTACTCGAAAGTGTTCCTTTTGATATTGACGGCGACCCCAGGACCTCCTCAAATGACATGGGAGCGGATCAATATACTTCCGAGGACGCGATAGAAGATTTTAAAACAGATAATTTTGTTCCTTCGGGCATCTTTGCTTTTCCAAACCCTTTCAACCCGAAGGTTTCAATGTTCTTCCCGGCACAGAATCCGGCGGGCAAAACTCCCCGGATGCGTATATATAATCTGACAGGCAAACTGATAAAAGAAGTTTTCGGAAACCCGCGTGAGGGCGGCTTTTCTTTTTTCTGGAACGGAAGCACCGGCACCGGAGAAGGGGCCTCTTCAGGTATCTACATCTGCCGTCTGAAATACGGCGGAAAAACAGAATCCTTGAAAATTATTCTGGCAAGATAGAGTCCCCGGAAAAATTCCGCTCCATAAATTTTTTCAGGCAATCGTTGCTCTTAAGGAAAAGTCGAAAAATATCGTAAAGGGGATATGAATCGATACGTTCTCCTTTTTTCCTTTTCACCGTAAGAACGTACCACTCTCGGTATTTCCCTGTATTTATCGAGAAACATATTTAGACTATTAAGCGTTCCTCCCTTGCCTGATTTAATCTCTACCGGTAAGAAGCCTTCCTCAAATTTCATTACAAAATCAACTTCCGCATTGCTTGATCTGGCTTCCCTGTGCCAATAGAATAAACCGTATCTTCTTCTGAAATTTGAATAAGCCGTAATCTCCCGGCCGGCAAAAACTTCAAACATGCCTCCCGATATTTTGTTAAATACTTCCGGATAATCAAGCAGCCATTTTTTATTATAGAGATTTCAGACTATCTGTGCCGGTCCTGTATCAAAGAACATAATCTTGTACTTATCATATAAACAGGGTTGACCAGCCCGGCTTTCATAAGGAGAGAAAGGGCCGCTGTTACATGAAGCTTCCGGCTGGTCCTCTCATGGTCAAAAATCAAGGATGTTTTGGATAATCGAAGAAGCTCCCGTCTTTTGAGAGACAGCCCGAAGCTCTTATCCTGGCCTTTGTCCCCTCAGGAACAGTAAAAGGATTTTCGGATACATACCCCTGCATTCTGCATCCAGAAAGAAAAACAGTGCAGGTACTGCCTGGAAGGATTTTAAGAAAATCGTGTGAAGACCCGATTGTAGTCAGGGCCTGATTATGTCCTGAGAAAGCTTCAACATTGGCAAGAGAAAGGTGCCCCGAGCCGCTTACAAGAACGGGATGAATTTCTTCCCGGCAGTCTCCCCTGTTTGCTATGATCGCCCCCTGCGAAATATTCCAGGTCCTGTTGAACTTTCCGTCTCCCTTTTTCCTGATACCCACGGTTACACAATCGAAATTAAAATCGGAGAGCTGGCCGTAAGTGGAAGGCCCGAGATATATACCTCCGAAAACCCCGAAGGCGAAGATATCAATCAGGCGGGCATTATCAGTTTTTTCTATAATGTAAGCATAGGTGTCGCGGCAGGCCACCTTGTCAATAATTTCTTTTGAATAGTCTCCGGCAAAAAGCCTGCTTACAGCCGGATTAACATGGCAATGTAAAATCCTCGGAATATCATAGCATCGGGATATTTTTATGAAAGTTCCTCCAAGAGGATAACCTGCGCAATGCTTTATGGTAATCAATTCGCAGTAGCGGCCCTCCGGAGCGGCGAAATCCATAGCGGTGTATTCTCCGTAAAATGTAAGCTCATTCAGAAAAACCCCCTGCACCGGTTTATCTTTTGACATGGTGATGGTTGGAGGATATTGGATTATACTGTCGGGGTTTACGGTGGCCTGTTCCGAATACCAGAATTGAATACCTTCTATCGCCGTTGCCGACTCTACGGTTATAAAAGGCTTTTCCCTTCCGGTTATTTTAAAAACACTTCCGACAGGTGATTTTAACGATGGCCCGGAAGTTCCTCTCGGAGAAACCGATGAAGCGCCGCGCAACGAAACATTTTTTCTGAGAATGATTCCGCTTTCTATATGATAAGGCGTTTTTGAGGGCCCGACATAAAGAGATCCGCCAAAGTCCGAAAGTCTGTCAATAGCCGCCTGTAGTCTTTCCCGGTTTATATCCGGAGGATTCCCCGGCAGAACCCCCGCATCCCGGATATCAAGCGCGGCAGTTCCCGCTGCTGATATAAAAAGAAGAGCCGCCAATAGGGAAAACCCTTTTTTTTCTGCCGCGCGTCTCATCTTGCAGAGGCCAGAAAATCGGCCGCCTCGCCCAGCCTTCGGGCGGCGGCGTCCTTTCCCATTATTTCCAGAGATTCCCACAAAGGAAGCGAGGCCGCCGATCCGGTCAGCGCGACGCGCAGCGCCATCATGAACGGCTTCGTCTTAATGCCGGTTTCCTCCTTATACTGCCCGGCCAGAGACTCAAAATCAGCGGCGGATGCGGCTTCTGATTTTGAAAGCTTCTTTTTCATGTCTTTCAGCATTTTCAGAACACCGCCTTTATCTATGCCTTTCGGAACAAGGGCTCCCGCATCATAATCCAGTGAGACACGGAAAAACATGTCCGTCCAGGTGTTGTAAGGTATTTCGGCATTAGTTCTCTGCCTGATCATCGGCAGGAGCGGCTTGAGATAAGACAAAGCGTATTTTGCCCTGCCGGAACAATATGAGACAAAAGATTCATCATCCATAGAGCGTATATACCTCGCGTTCAGATCTCCGAGTTTAACGAGATCAAACACCGGTGATGATGTGGAAAAATTTTCAAAGCTGAAATTCTCAACCATTTCCCGGACCGAAAAGACTTCATCATCACCCTTGAAATGATACGCCATCAGCCCCAGAAAATTCAGCACAGCCTCGCGGGTATAACCGGCGGCCCGAAACCAGGTAAGTGAAACGGGATTTTTTCTCTTGCTGACTTTACTCTTGTTCTTATCGGCATTCCGAAGCAGCGACAGATGCGCGAAAACCGGCATCTTCCAACCGAAAGCCTCATAAAGAAGAACATGCTTGGGTGTGGAATTTATCCATTCCTCCCCCCGGATAACATGGGTTATTTCCATCAGGTGGTCATCAACAACATTAGCCATATGATAAGTCGGAAAACCGTCAGCCTTGATAAGAACCTGATCATCGACTTCTTCTATGGGCCTTGATATTTCTTTACCTCTTATTGTATCGAAAAAAACTATGCTTTCGCGGTCTTTGGGCACCTTCAGCCTGAGAACGGCTTTCTCTCCGTTTTTTATTCTTTGAAGCGCTTCTTCAGCAGGTATTTCCCTGCATTTCCCGTCATAACCGAGTCTCTTTTTTTCTTTCATCTGGGTCTTGCGGAGTTCAGCGAGTCTTTCAGACAAGCAGAAGCAATAATAGGCCGCGCCCTTTTGGACCAGCTCCTCCGCGTACTTGGAATAGATGTCAAGTCTTTCGCTCTGCCTGTACGGCCCTTTTTCTCCTCCGCAATCAGGCCCCTCATCCCAGTCAAGCCCCAGCCATTTCAAGGATTCCAGGATGGCTTCTTCGGATTCCCGGCTCGAACGGGCCTGGTCGGTATCCTCTATCCTGAGTATAAACCTGCCCTTTTTTGAGCGGGCAAAACAATAGTTAAACAGCCCTATATACGCTGTTCCGACATGCGGAAACCCGGTCGGAGACGGCGCGATTCTGACTCTGACTTGCTTTTCCGACATATATTGATTCTCCTTCTATAAATAAAAATTAAATTCTTCTTTAAACGAACGACTGAAAAATAATAAATTATAGGCCGGTAGATATAACTATTGTCATAAAGGCCAAAATGAAACTCAGAAAACACATTCCGCAGAACGCCGTTTCTCTCAACATCAAAGGAGAAACCAAAGAAGAGATTATAACCGAACTGATTGATCTTCTCGCATCCGAGAGGGTATTGAAGGACCGGAACGCGGCCATAAAAGATGTAATGAAAAGAGAAGCCAAACTTTCTACCGGTATGCAAAACGGAATAGCCCTTCCGCATGCGAAGACAAATGCAGTGGAAGACCTTGTTGCCGCTATCGGAATCTGTAAAGAGGGAGTTGATTTCTCCGCGCTTGACAAGAAAAAGAGTAAGATTTTTATACTTGTGCTTTCTCCGGTCGGCAGATCGGGCCCTCATATACAGTTTCTGGCTGAAATCAGCAAGATCCTTCTCAACCATGAAATCAGAGCGAGAATACTGCAGGCAAACGATACTGAAACTGTCTTGAAATATTTCAGCTGAAAATGTTTCGGATGACCTTTAAATTTTCCCGGATTAAATTTTTACCGTTTGTTCTTTTCCTGACGGTTCTCCCGGCCTTTGCGTCAGAAGGCGGCGGAGAAGGTTCCGAGCTATCCTCCAGAATGGTAAGCCTTGTTCTCCAGCTCGCAGTGATCATGATAGCCGCCAGACTCGGCGGTTTTATTTTTTCGAATTACCTGAAACAGCCTTCAGTTCTGGGAGAAATAATATCAGGAATGCTGATAGGCCCCTACGCCCTCGGAAGCATTCAACTTCCGGAGATCGGACCTCTGTTTCCTCATACCGGTCAGATTATTCCCGTGTCAACAGAACTTTATGGAATAACGGTCATAGCATCAATAATTCTTCTTTTTCTTGCCGGCCTTGAAACCGATATTAAGTCTTTCATAAGGTATTCCGTCAAGGGCACCATCATCGGAATCGGCGGACTGATATTCTCATTTGCCGCCGGAGCTGCCGCGCCTGTAATAACCGGGTGGTCCCAATCTTTCTTTTCTCCGCTTTCGCTTTTTTTAGGAACCCTTTCAACCGCGACGTCTGTAGGTATAACCGCGAGAATACTTTCGAGAAAACAGAAACTCGACTCCCCGGAAGGGGTGACAATCATGTCGGCCGCGGTTATTGACGATGTGCTGGGCATTGTACTTCTTGCTATAATAATAGCGGTTCTAAGGACTTCTGGAAGTATTTTTTCAGTAAGCTGGTATGATATAGGGGCTATCGCCGCAAAGGCCATCGGGTTCTGGATAGCCTGCACTGTACTCGGCGTCATGTTTTCAAAAAGAATAGTAAAAGCGCTTAAGATTGTCAAATCACCCGAAGCTATAGCGTCCCTTTCTTTCGGCCTGGCGCTTCTGCTGGCCGGGTTGTCCGAACTCGCCGGTCTGGCCATGATAATCGGTGCATATATCGTCGGGCTTTCTCTTTCCGGAACCGATATCAGCCATGAAATGCAGTATCAGCTCAGGGGGCTTTATAATTTTCTGGTGCCGGTATTCTTCTGCACAATGGGAATGCTTGTTGACTTTTCAACCGTCAGCTCAAATCTTGTCAATGGTATCGCTTTTTCCATACTTTGCATAATCGGAAAGATAGTCGGCTGCGGCATACCCGCATTCGCTTTGCGTTTTAATGCGCGCGGAGCCCTCCGAATAGGCGTGGGTATGATGCCAAGAGGCGAGGTTGTACTCATAATGGCTGGATTAGGTCTTTCTATGGGTATTATCGGTAAAGACGCCCTGGCAGTATGCATAATCATGATAATTATAACGACCATTCTAACCCCGTTATTTTTAAACACGCTTTTTGAGGGCGGATCCGGTCTCAAATATGAGGAAAAGAAAAATACAGATGAAGAACGCAAATCATTCGAACTTCAGTTTCCCTCTGCGGATATCGCTGAATTTGTACGCCTTCGCATAGCCGATGCTTTCCGGAATGAAGAGTTTTTCGTCCATCTACGGATGAATATTCCAAACCCGACTTACCTTATAAGTAAGGAAGATATTTTTATTACTCTTGTTCAGAGAAAAGATAAAATTGTCATATCGGTTACACCCGCTCATGAAGACCTTGCCCGCTTTCTTGTGCTGGAGGAAATACTGGTGCTGCAGGACCTTTTTGAGTCCGCCAAAAACATGCAGAGTCCCGATTCACTGGGCACAGAACTTCTCTCGGGAATATTCAATCAGGAATAAATATTATATTTAATTATGGCTGCCGTTCAAAAATGGATAGAGATTGACACTCGGAATCTGCTTCATAATCTGAGCATATTAAAAAGAAACTCAGACGGAGCGGAGCTTTGCGCTGTCGTTAAAGCAAACGCATACGGACACGGAACAAAAACAGTGGTCCCGGTTTTTTCCAAAGCCGGCGTTTCAGTCTTTGCCGTCCACAGTCTTAGAGAAGCGCGGGAGGTAAGAGCCTCCGATCCGACAGCCCGTATCATCATACTCGGTTATACGCCTCTGGAACTGCTTGACGAGACAGCTTCGGAAGGGTTCGAGATTTCACTCACCAATCATGAGACAGCTCGTAAACTTTGCGAATCGCCGTTTATAAAAAACAGCGGAAAAACCGGAATCCACATCAAATTTGAGACAGGCACAAACCGGCAGGGGCTTTCTCTCCCGGACATAGAAAAGATACTCAAGCACGTTTCCGGAAATACCGCCATAGAGATAAAAGGGATATACACTCATTTTGCCAATATCGAAGACACTACAGACCCGGGATTCGCGAAAAAGCAGATGGACGTTTTCAGAGAAGGCGCAGAAATACTCAAGGACAAAGGTCTGTATTCAGGCCCGCTCCACGTATCATGCAGCGCCGCGGTAATGCTTTTCCCTGAGTTCTCTCTCGATATGGTGAGACCGGGAATTTCTCTATACGGCTTCTGGTCATCGTCGGAAACCGAGCTTTCCTACCGTGAAAGAGGCGGTAAGCCCGTAGAGTTTAAACCTGCTCTGACATTCAAAACGGTTATCGGCCAGATTAAAAAAGTTCCCAAGGGCGAGACGGTCGGTTACGGCCGGACATTTAAATGCCTGCGCGATTCTGTTATAGCTGTTTTGCCTGTGGGGTATTCAGACGGATATCCGAGAAACCTCGGAGGAAACTCTTACTGCCTCATAAAAGGCGAACGTGCTCCGATTATCGGCCGCATCTGTATGAACATGATGATGGCGGACATAACCGACATTGAGGGAGTGAGTCTTGAGGATGAGGCCGTACTGATAGGCAGCCAGGGGAACGAGGAAGTTAACGCGCATTCGCTCGCGAAAACCGCCGGCACAATCCACTATGATATCCTTTCGGGCCTGCGCCCCGAAATACCGAGAATTGTCAATTAAAGGATTTATTAATGCAGGAAAAAGCTGAAAAAACAAATTTTATCAGAGAAATCATCAAAGAAGATCTCGCGGAGCAAAGAATATCGAGGCTGATAACCCGTTTTCCCCCGGAGCCGAACGGTTTTCTTCACATCGGGCACGCCAAGGCGATCTTCATCGACTTCGGTCTGGCTGAGGAATTCGGCGGGGAATATCACCTTCGTTTTGACGACACCAACCCGAGCAAAGAGGAACAACGATACATAGACTCGATAATCGAGGATATAAAATGGCTCGGTTTTGACTGGGGTGAACACTTATACTATGCCTCGGATTATTTCGACAAGATGCATGAATACGCCGTTAAACTCATAAAGGACGGTAAGGCATTTGTTTGTGATCTTAACGCGGAGGAGATTCGGGAATACCGCGGCACTCTTCAGGAACCGGGTAAAGAGAGCCCATGCAGAAACAGAAGTATAGACGAGAACCTTTCGCTTTTTGAGAAGATGACAAATGGCGATTTTGAAGACGGCAAAAAAGTCCTCAGGGCAAAAATAGATATGGCTTCGCCGAACCTTAATATGCGCGACCCTGTAATGTACCGGATTCAGAAAAGGCGTCACCACCGCCAGGGTGATAAGTGGAATGTCTATCCGATGTACGACTGGGCACACGGGCTCGAAGACTCTCTTGAGGGAATTACCCATTCCCTGTGCACTCTTGAGTTTGAGGATCATCGGCCGCTCTATGACTGGTTTCTTGAACAGCTCGATATTCATCATCCGAGGCAGATCGAATTCGCGAGGCTTAACCTTACTTTTACGGTTATGAGCAAGAGAAAGCTTTTGATGCTTGTAAACGACAATTATGTTGAAGGCTGGGACGACCCACGTATGCCGACGCTTTCAGGGCTCAGAAGACGCGGCTACACTCCCTCCTCCATTAAAGATTTCTGTTCGAGGATCGGTGTGGCCAAAGCAAACAGTACGGTTGACATTGCGCTTCTTGAGCACTGCCTCAGGGAGGAACTGAATAAAACCGCTCCGAGAAAGATGGCTGTACTCGAGCCTCTAAAGGTAACGATTGAGAACTATCCTGAAAACAGCACTGAGGAACTTGAAGCGGTTAATAACCCGGAAGATCCGGAAGCTGGCACACGGAAGGTGCCGTTTGGCCGGGAAATTTATATTGAACGCGATGACTTTATGGAAGATCCTCCGAAAAAGTTTTTCCGTCTCGCGCCGGGAAGGGAAGTCCGGCTTCGCTATGCTTATTTTATTACCTGCAAAGAGGTGATAAAAGACGACTCGGGAAATATCACGGAACTTATCTGCACTTATGATCCGGAAACACGCGGCGGCGATGCTCCGGACGGCCGGAAGGTGAAGGGCACTCTCCACTGGGTTTCGGCCGCAGGTTCAAAGAAAGCGACTGTCAGACTCTACGAAAACCTTTTTACAAAGGGCGATCCGTCGGATATTCCTGAGGGTAAAGATTTCACCGACTTTATTAATACTGATTCGGTTAAAACAATTGATAATGCGCGTATTGAGCCGTCCTTCGCGGAATTGTCTCCGGAGGACAGGGTGCAATTTGAGCGCAAGGGATATTTCTGCGCGGACCGCCTGCTATACAGCAAGGACAATCCGGTTTTCAACCGCATTGTCAGCCTCAAGGACACTTGGGGAAAAATCAGCAGGAAAAAATAGTAAAGACCACTCTTCTTTCTACCCCGCACCTTGATGCGGGGTCTATCTTTTTTTGTCATTGCCGTACTTGGAGGCTGTGTCGCAACTATGCCGTGATCCAACATCAA